>NZ_JCALCF010000012.1:0-184014 GCF_059812185.1 Mycobacterium sp. NGS67 | reverse complement strand
AAAAGTTTCGGTCACGCGCGATCGGGGTCCAGCACGTCGACGCCGTCGATGTCCCAGGTTTGTCGCATCGCCTCGGCGCCCTTGAGCCGCACCCAGGCGGCCTCGATCGCAGTGATCGGCGTCGCGGAAAGAAATCGCACCGGGTCGCGCGGCGGATCCAGCGGCAGATCGGCAATATCGCTGTGCCCCAGGAGCACTGCGCTGAACGCCGTCCCTTTCCACAGTGACCTACCGAGGTCGATCAGCGCGTCGGCCACCAGAACAATGCCTTCCACTGCGGGTGTGGCCGCCACGACCGCCAGGCTGCGCGCCAGACCGACGGTAGTTCCTGGATCACGCAGGCGCAGCACCACTTCGGCGCGCGGACCGCGCTGCTGATCGGTGACGAACTCGGTCGGATCGGTCATCGGATGCCGCGAGCAGCCCAGTGTGACGAAATGCGTCAGCCCGGCCGTGCGGAACCGCAGCACCTCGATGGGTTCGCTGCCCAGAAAAGTCACGCTCGCGGAATCCGGCTTGGTGTCGGCGAAATGCGCACGCAGATGAGCGCGCACGGCTTCCAGCGTCATTCGGCACGCGGCAACGTGAGGTTGACACCGGAGTCGGCGTCGAACACGACGATCTTGGCGGTGTCGAATGCGAGCTGGACCGGTTGGCCTATCGCTGCCTTCGACTCGGTGGGAACCCTTGCCACTAACTGGTTTTCGTTCACCTCGGACTCGGCGGCCACCTCGTCCAGGCGTGCCGAGTGCACCTCGGGCCCAGCGGTGGTGAAGTACACGTACTTGTCCGAACCCAGCGACTCGACCAGATCGACTCCGACGTCGAAGACCAACGAACTGATCCGCTGGTAGCCGTCGATCAGCGCGGCGTCGACGATATGCTCGGGCCGCACCCCGACGATGACGTTCTCCGGTTTCGGGTGCGACGCGATCACGTGCTGCACCTCCGGGGTCAGCGTCACCTCGCCGAACGGCAGATTCAGCCCCAGGGTCGTCAGGGTGGCCGGGAAGAAGTTCATCGCCGGCGAGCCGATGAAACCGGCGACGAACAGATTCGCTGGTCGTTCGTAAAGCTCTGCGGGCGTGCCGATCTGCTGCGCGACGCCGTTGTGCATCACCACCACCCGGTCGCCGAGCGTCATCGCCTCCGTCTGGTCGTGGGTGACGTAGACAGTGGTGGTACCCAGCCGCTTCTGCAGCCGGGCGATCTCGCCGCGCATCTGCACCCGCAGCTTGGCGTCGAGGTTGGACAGCGGTTCGTCCATCAGAAAAGCCTTGGGCTGGCGCACGATTGCCCTGCCCATCGCAACCCGCTGCCGCTGACCACCCGACAACTGCGCAGGCCTGCGATCCAGCAGAGCGGTCAGGTCGAGGATCCGGGCGGTCTCCTCGACCTTCGCCGCGATGTCAGCCTTCTTCAGCTTGGCCAGCGTCAGCGGGAACGCGATGTTCTGACGCACCGTCATATGCGGATACAGCGCATAGGACTGGAAGACCATCGCGATATCGCGGTCCTTGGGCGCTTTCTCGTTGACCCGTTCACCGCCGATCCGCAGCTCGCCCGACGAGATGTTCTCGAGTCCGGCGATCATGTTCAGTGTCGTGGTCTTGCCACAGCCCGACGGTCCGACCAGGATCAGGAATTCGCCGTCGGCGATGGTGATGCTCAAGTCCTGCACGGCGGTGTGCCCGTCGGGGTAGCTCTTGTGAACGTGTTCCAGCACGATCTCGGCCATCGCGATAACTATCCCTTCACAGCCCCAGAGGTCAACCCGGCGACGATCTTTCGTTGGAAGACGAGCACGAACACGATGATCGGAACGGTGATCACGATAGCCCCTGCCGCGATCGACCCGGTCGGTTCCTCGAATTGCGAACTGCCGGTGAAGTTGGCGATCGCCACCGGAGCGGTGATCGCGGCTTTGGTGGCGGTCAACGACAGCGCCAGCAACAGGTCGTTCCAGGCGAAGATGAACACCAGAATTGCTGCGGTCACCAGGCCCGGCGCCGCCAACGGCGCGATGACCCGGATGAATGCCTGGGCCGGCGTTGCGCCGTCCATCTTGGCTGCTTTCTCCAAATCCCATGGGGTTTCCCGGAAGAACGCCGAGAGCGTGTAGATGGCCAGCGGCAACGCGAATGTGATGTACGGCAGAATCAGCCCCGGCCAGGTGTCGAACAATCCCACCGCGCGCTCGATGTCGAACAACGGCGTCACCAGCGAGATCGCCGGGAACATCGTGATCGGCAACGTCATCCCGATCAACAGCCGCTTGCCCGGAAAGTCCAGTCGTGCAATCGCATACGCCGCCATCGCCCCGAGCAACACCGCGATCGCGGTGGTGATCAACCCGATCCCGATCGAGTTGACCAGTGCCGAGCTGAACAGGTCACCGCGGAAGATCCCGCGGTAGTTGTCCAGCGTCACCGATGCCGGAATCAGCTTGCCGTCCTTGACATTCGACGACGGCTTGAGCGAGAGGCTGAAGATCCACAGCACCGGCAGCAGCGCATACAACACCACGAGTGTGTCGACGATCCCCCAGAACGCCGCGCGGCGGGCGTCTACCCGTTCACCGGCCATCGGCGTCGCTTCCGGGCGCGGCCGCACCGAACAGCTTGACGAACACCAGCGCGATGATCCCCACGCACACAAAGATCAGCACGCTGATCGCCGAACCCAGCCCCAGGTTGAACCCCTTGAACAGGTTGTCGTAACCCAGGATCGACACCGATCCGGTGTTGTTGTCGCCGGGGGTCAGCACGTAGATGTTGTCGAAGATGCGGAACGCGTCGAGCGTCCGGAACAGCAGGGCGACCACCACCGCGGGCTTGATGATCGGCAGGGTGACCTTCGTCAGACGTCGCCAGGCGCCGGCACCGTCGACCTCGGCCGCCTTCAACAGGTCTTCGGGGACCAACGCCAGCCCGGCCAGGAGCAGTAGCGCCATGAACGGCGTCGTCTTCCACACCTCGGCAAGCACCACGATGCCCAGCGACGGGATCTGCTGGGTCAGTGGGGCTTCGAAGGACGAGCCGTCGGGCAGCAGGTTCGCCAGATAGCCGGTGCCGGGAGTCCACGCGTAGTACCAGCTGTACGACGCGACCACGGTGACGATCCCGTACGGGATCAGCACCGCCGTGCGCACCAGCCCTTTGCCGAACACGGTCCGGTGCATCACCAGCGCCAGCGACAGTCCGAGCACGAATTCGAAGAACACCGAGACCACCGTGATTCCGAGCGTCACCGTCAGCGCATTCCACCAGTACTGGTCGGTCAGCACGGTCCGGTAGTTGTCCAGTCCTACGAACGCGGTCTCGTCGGGCGAGGCGAGGTTGTTGCGCTGCAGGCTCAGCCACATCGCGTAGCCGATCGGGTAGGCCGTGACGGCCAGCATCAGGGTCACCGCGGGGGCCACCAGCAGGTAGGCCAGCCGCCGCTCGCCGCCGAGCGTGGTCATGGCAGCAGGCCCTTGCCGTCGATGGCCTTCTGCACCTGCACGACCAGTTCGTCGGCCATACGGTCGGGATCGATCGCAGTGATGGGGCTCAGCGCTGACGCCAGCCGGATGGAAACCGCCTGGTAGGCCGGTGTCGCCGGCCGCACCGCGGCATCGGTGAGTTGTTGGCGGATGACGCCGTACATCGGGTACTTGGCCTGGAACCGCGGGTCGGAGTACAGCGACGTCCGCACCGGCGGCAGGCCCCCGTCGATAGCGACGTACTTCTGGCTGGCCAGGTCGCGCAGGCACCGGACCGTTTCGAACGCTTCGGCGCGATGACGGGTGGTGCCGGCCACCGCGAGGTTCAGGCCGCCGATCGTGACCTTTGCCGGCCGTCCGGCCACGCCGGGATATCGCGCGAAATCGAACACCTCGCGGCTGGCCTCGTACGCGATGCGGAACTGTTCGTCGGTGGGGGCGAAGGTTCCGAGATCGGTGATGCTGCCGGCCAGCTCGGGAACACGGTCCAGGCGCAGGAACGGCACACCGCCCTTGACCGCGTTCTCCAGCATCGAGGCCAGCACGTAGGGCCAGTTGACCTCGAGCGCGGCCTTCCCCTGCTCGACCGCCAGCCTGGTGCTGCTCTCGTTGCTGCGGGTGATCGACGGGTCGGCGCCGGGCGCCGTCGCCACCGAGTTCATGATCCGCAGCGCGGTCACGGTGGCCGCCCGGTGTTCAGGGGTGTCGGTGAGGGTGACGCGTTTGCCGTCCTCGGAGAGCACCTGACCGCCGGCGCTGACCAGCAGCGTGTTGAACCACACCACCAGCCCTTCGCCCTCGCTGCCCTGGCCCGCGATCCAGCTGGGCTTGCCCTCCGCGTGCAGCCGTGTCGCCTCGGCCACCATCCCTGCCCAGTCACGCGGCGGCTGTCGCACCAAATCCGGTCGGTACCAAAGTAATTGGGTGTTGGTGATCGCCGGTGCGGCATAGAGTCGCCGGTTCCAGGTCGCCGTTCTCAGCGGGCCGGGCAGGGTGTCGACGGCGGCGTCGGACTCGCTCAGGCCCGCGGGATCATCCGACAGCGGCAGCGCCCACCCCGCCTCGGCGAACTCCGCGGTCCACACCACGTCCAAGCCCATCACGTCCAGGGTGTGGTCGTTGCCGGACAGGCGGCGGGCCAGCTGCAGGCGTTGCTCGTCGGGTGACCTGGCCAGGCTCACGTGCGCGATGCGGTACCGGCCGCCGGCCCGGGCCGTGCAGCGCTGCGCCACCGCGGCGAACGTCGCCCCGTCGGTGGCCGGGGTGTAGAAGCTGATGACCACACCGGAACTTCGGGAACCGCAGGCCGAGACCACCGATGCCGCGATCAGTGCCGCCAGCGCGGTCGCCCCCCAACGCCGCAACAGCAAGGCTTTCGGACCCGGCGTCAGATCGCCAGACGCGCCAGCAGATCCCGCGCCTTCTCCGCGTTCTGCGGATCGCAGAGGACGTCGTACCGCCCGGCCACCAACTGCATGGTCGAACTGAAGTCCCTGGTTCCGCGCGCCATCGCATACGGCACCGCCGAGGTGATCAACCCGAAGAAGACACCGGCGACCAAACCGGTGAAAATTGCGCCCAGCGGCTGTGGACTGAAGGCCGCTAGCACCAGCCCGATGAACAGGCCCAGCCACGCACCGCTGAGCACGCCGCCGCCCAGCACCTTGCCCCAGGTCAAGCGACCGGTGACGCGTTCTACCTGCATCAGGTCGACGCCGACGATGGTCACCTGCTGGACTGGAAATTCCTGGTCGGACAGGTAATCCACGGCGCGCTGCGCCTCGGCGTAGGTGGGGTACGACCCGACCGGCCAGCCTTTGGGCGGTGTCGGTAAGGCGGGCACAGCGCGCCGACCCGCGGGCCCGCCGCCCGCCGCCGGGTCGGGCTGTCCGGGCTGGAATGGGCTAGTCATCGGTCCTCATATACTTCCTCCTGCCCGCCATCTGCCCGACCATCGTTTCACGTCCCCGACCTCAGCACTATGCAGGCACGTCGCCGGCAGCCGTCCGGGACCCCGAAGTTCCTCGCATATCACCTGGCCAGCGCCGCGTTTTTCGGCGCATACCGCGGTAGAGTCGGTCACCATGACAGGTCCCCGTGACGACGGCGCGGCCTACGGGTCGGGTCCATTCGACCAGACCCAATGGGCGGTGCCGGGGTCGTCGCCACCACCGTCACCACCGCCTTCCAGCTACCCACCCCCCTACCCCGGCGGCTACTCTCCGCCGCCCCCGCCGCCCAGCTACGGCAACGTGCCGTATTCCCCAGCTCCACCGCCACCCCCGCCACCTGCCTATCCGGCTGGGGGCTACCCGCAGTATCCGGGTCCGGCCATGGGCGGCGACCCGTACTACGGCACCCCCAGCGGCACGAACGGCTTGGCGATCGCATCGCTCGCCACCTCGGTCGTCGGGCTACCGGCGATGCTGCTGTGTTACATCGGCGTGCTGCTGGATATCACGGGCGTCGTCTTGGGGATCGTCGCGCTCAACCAGATCAAGCAAACTCGCCAGGCGGGGCGCGGGATGGCCATCGCCGGCATCGCGGTCGGCGGCGCGACGTTGGCCCTGACCGCCGTCGGCGTCCTCATCTTCCTGGTCGCGTCCAGCCGCTGATCGGACGTCCTCCCCGACCGGGGCGCGGGGCTTAGGACGACCTCGGGCAGCGTGATCACCGGTCGCGCTCCTACGCTCTGTCCTATGGGATCTGTCAACAGGGTGTACGTGGCGCGCCTGCCGCGGATGTTGGTGCTGGGTCCACTCGGGGAATCATTCGGGCGCGTACGCGACGTCGTGATCGGCATCAGCATCGTGCGTGCGCAGCCGCGGGTACTGGGACTGGTCGTCGACCTGGCGACCCGACGCAGCATCTTCATCCCGATGCTGCGGGTGGCCGCGATCGAGCCCAACGCGGTGACGCTGAGCACCGGAAATGTGTCGCTGCGCCACTTCGAGCAGCGACCGGGCGAGGTGCTGGCCATGGGTCAGGTGCTCGACACTCAGGTCAGGGTCAACGACCCCGACCTGCCGGAGTTGGCCGGCCTGGACCTCGTGGTGGCCGACCTGGGCATCGAGCAGACCCGAACCCGGGACTGGGTGGTCAGTCGGGTCGCCGTTCGCACCCATCGCCGGCTGCGCCGGCGCGGGCCGGTGCACGTCGTGGACTGGCAGAACGTGCACGGTCTGACGCCGTCAGCCCTGGCGATGCCGGGCCAGGGGGTGGCACAGCTGCTGGACCACTTCGAGGGCCGCAAACCGGTCGACGTCGCCGACGCGATCCGCGGCCTGCCGTCCAAACGCCGCTACGAGGTGTTCAAAGCCCTCGACGACGAACGGTTGGCCGACATCCTGCAGGAACTGCCCGAACTCGACCAGGCCGAGGTGCTGTCCCAGCTGGGCACCGACCGGGCCGCCGACGTGCTGGAAGAGATGGATCCCGACGACGCCGCCGACCTGCTCGGTGTGCTGAATCCGACCGACGCCGAGGTCCTGCTGACCCGGATGGATCCCGACGACTCCGACCCGGTGCGACGGCTGCTCAAGCACTCCCCTGACACCGCCGGCGGGCTGATGACCTCCGATCCGGTGGTGCTCACCGCCGACACCTCGGTCGCCGAGGCGCTGGCCAGGATGCGCGACCCCGACCTGACTCCCGCCCTGGCCTCGATGGCCTTCGTGGCGCGGCCGCCGACGGCGACGCCGACGGGCCACTACGTGGGCTGCGTGCACCTGCAGCGGCTGCTGCGCGAGGCACCTGCCGAACTGGTCGGCGGAATCGTCGACACCGACCTGCTCACTCTCACCCCGGAGACCCCGTTGGCCGCGGTAACCCGCTACTTCGCGGCTTACAACCTGGTGTGCGGACCGGTGGTCGACGACCAGAGCCATTTGCTGGGCGCGGTGACCGTCGACGACGTGCTGGACCATCTGTTGCCGCATGACTGGCGGGTGGACGTGCCCCAGCTCGATCCCGCCGGCCGGCCGGCGCGCACCGAGGGATCGTCGCTGTGAGCAAGTCCTCGGCACCGCGGGGGCTGTACACACCCCGCACGTCGCGCAGGTTCACGCCGCGGCTGGACCCCGAGGCCGTCGGGCAGATCACCGAGTCGATCGCGCGGTTCTTCGGCACCGGTCGCTACCTGCTGCTGCAGACGGTGTTCGTGCTCATCTGGATAGCGCTGAACTTGGGGGCCGTGCGCTGGCGATGGGACCCCTACCCGTTCATTCTGCTGAACCTGGCGTTCTCCACCCAGGCGGCCTACGCGGCGCCGCTGATCCTGTTGGCCCAGAACCGTCAGGAGAACCGCGACCGTGTCGCACTGGAAGAGGATCGTCGCCGCGCGTCCCAAACCAAGGCCGACACCGAATACCTGGCCCGCGAACTGGCCGCGTTGCGCCTGGCCGTCGGTGAGGTGGCCACCCGCGACTACCTGCGCCATGAGCTGGAGAGTCTGCGCACGCTGCTGGCGGATTTGCAGGTGCCGCCGGCCAATTCCGGGCCGCTACGCGTACCCGAGGGAACCGAGCGCCGGGCTAAGAAATCCAGCTGAGAAACAACTGAACCATTGCGCAACTCCCGTCACGAGAGTTATGTATGGTGATCTAGTTCACGAAGCTAACAAGCAGGTAACAAAGAGGTCAGTTTTCCCGGCGGCTCACAGAATTTGAGGACGGTCGAGGTGCGCGTAGGGGGACGCTGGGGAGTTGGCCCAGCCGTCGCGAAGGTGCGGCAGGGGGTTGTTCGCGTTACCAGGACGCCGGTGTTCGGCGTGGTCATGATCTCCCCGTTGATTTTCGCCGGCGCGGTCAGCGGCGCCGCGCCCTCCGGCCACGGCAAGATGCCGACCCGCGCGGCAATCGCGCCGGTTGCGGCGGTTGGCCCGGCACCGCACGTCGACCTGTCCGGTCCGACGGTCATCTCGGTGCAACGGGTGCCGACCAGCTTCCACGTCGCCGCCGCCACGATCTCCGCCCCGCCTCCGCCGACGGTCGTCAATTCGCCTGGCACGCTTGGTATTCCGATCATGGCGCTGTCGGCCTACCGCAACGCCGAGCAGAAGATGGCCGGCGCGGTCCCGGGCTGCGGGGTCAGCTGGAACCTGCTTGCGGGCATCGGGCGCATCGAGTCCATGCATGCGAACGGCGGTGCCACCGACGCCCGCGGCACCGCGACGAACCCCATCTACGGGCCGGCGCTGGACGGCACGCTGCCCGGCAACGAGGTCATCGTCCAGAGCAACCAGGGCAACCGGGTGCAGTACGCCCGGGCCATGGGGCCGATGCAGTTCCTGCCCGGCACCTGGGCGCGCTACGCCGTCGACGGCGACGGCGACGGCGTGCCCGACCCGCAGAACCTGTTCGATGCGACGCTGGCCGCCGCCCGCTATCTGTGCAGCGGCGGACTCAACCTGCGCGACCCGTCGCAGGTGATGTCCGCGATCCTGCGCTACAACAACTCGATGTCCTACGCCCAGAACGTGCTGGGCTGGGCCGCCGCGTACGCCACCGGTGTGGTCCCGGTCGACCTGCCGCCGATCACCGGGCCGCCACCACCGATCGGCGATGCGCACCTCGAGCACCCGGAAGGCCTCGGGCCGAATCTGCCGCTCAACGTCACCGGCCTGGGCGTCAACGACCCGCTGGGCCAGCACATGCCGCTGATCGATTTCGGGCAGCCGCAGGTCATCCCGCAGTACGCCAACCTGTACCAGCAGCCGCAGGCACCGATGTGGCCGTGGTTGCCGCCCGCTCAGCAGCCGGCACCCGTACCGGCGGCCACGCCGGGATGCACGCTGATCTGCATCAACTCCCAGACACCCGAGGGTGTCCAGCCCGGCATGGCGCCGATACCCAACGGCGGCATCGTGCTTGCCCCGGCGGCTCCCCCGGCGGCTCCGCCGTTCCAGGATCCGTTCGCCCCGCCGCCGGCCGCGCCGGCACTGCCGTTCGCTCCGGCGGCGCCTCCCGCCCCTGCTGCTCCGGCATCGGCCGCTCCTGCCCCCGCCGCACCGGCGCCCGCGGCACCGGCGCCCGCCGCGCCGGCGCCCGCAGGCCCGGCTGCCCCGGCTCCGGCCAACGGCACCCCGTCACCCAAGCCGGCAGGTCCGCAGCAGCCCAGCCCGCCGGCCCCGGGTGAGCCGGCGCTCGCACCGGTCAGCTGACCGTTCGATAGCAGGTGCTGCGCGCCGCCTACACTCGGCGGTGATGTCCGAAACCCGAGATGACACCGCTGATCTGACCGCCGCGATCCGTGCCGCCCTGGGCAAGGTGATCGACCCCGAACTGCGGCGCCCGATCACCGAGCTCGGCATGGTCAAGAGCATCGACGTCGAGCCCGACCGCAGTGTGCACGTCACGATCCTTTTGACCACAGCCAGCTGCCCGAAGAAGTCGGAGATCAGCGAGCGGGTGACCCAGGCCGTCGCCGACGTCCCGGGCACCGGCGCGGTCCGGGTCAGCCTGGACGTGATGAACGACGAGCAGCGCACCGAGCTGCGCAAGCAGTTGCGCGGCGACGCCGCCGAACCGGTCATCCCGTTCGCCCAGCCCAGCTCGCTGACCCGGGTATACGCCGTCGCGTCCGGCAAGGGTGGCGTCGGCAAATCCACTGTCACGGTCAACCTGGCCGCGGCGATGGCCGCCCGTGGTCTGTCCGTCGGCGTGCTCGACGCCGACATCCACGGCCACTCCATTCCCCGCATGATGGGCACCACGGACCGGCCCACCCAGGTGGAGTCGATGATTCTGCCGCCCATCGCCCACGAGGTGAAGGTCATCTCGATCGCGCAGTTCACCCAGGACAACACGCCGGTGGTGTGGCGCGGTCCGATGCTGCACCGGGCACTGCAGCAATTTCTGGCCGACGTGTACTGGGGTGACCTGGATGTGCTGCTGCTCGACCTGCCGCCGGGTACCGGTGACGTCGCGATCTCGTTGGCTCAGTTGCTGCCGAACGCCGAGATCCTGGTGGTGACCACGCCGCAGGCGGCCGCCGCCGAGGTCGCCGAACGGGCCGGCAGCATCGCGATACAAACCCGTCAGCGGATCGTCGGCGTGGTGGAGAACATGTCCGGACTGACGCTGCCGGACGGCAGCACGCTGCACGTCTTCGGTGAGGGCGGTGGCCGGCAGGTCGCCGAGCGGCTCTCGCGTGCGGTGGGGGCAGACGTGCCGCTGCTGGGTCAGATCCCGCTGGATCCCGCTCTGGTCGCCGCCGGGGATGCCGGTGTGCCCGCGGTGCTTGATGCGCCAGACTCCGCGGTGGGCAAGGAGCTGGGCCGCATCGCCGACAGTCTGTCCTCGCGTCGGCGGGGGTTGGCCGGAATGTCGTTGGGACTGGACCCGACTCGTCGCTGACTGTCCCCGCGCGAGCAGTCGCAAAAGCGCCCATTTTCCTGCGGAAATAGGGCGCTTTTGCGGCTGCTCAGCGGGTTGGCTAGGTGGCGTCGGTGTCGAACGGGGTGTGTTCGGGTTTCGGCGATGCGGGTGCCTCCGGCGCGGGTGCCGGTTCCGGCGTGCTGACCGGCTTGTCGAAGTTGCCGGTGAATATCGAATCGTCGCCGTCGAGCAGGTGCTTGGTCAGCGCGGCCCGCGGCGTCATACCCCGCAGCTTCTGCAGTTCCCCGAGTTGCCCACGCAGGTCGTCGAATTCGGGCCCGATGTCCTCGCGCAGCTGATTGGTCATGCCGCTCAGATAGTCGCGGGCCTGCCGCAGGGCGCCAGTGGTCCAGCGGATGGCGCCGGGCAAGCGCTCGGGTCCGAGTACGACCAGCCCGACCACCACGAGGACCAGCATCTCCCCCCAGCCGATGTTGGCGAACATCAGATTAGAAGGTGATGACCCGCAGCGCCCGGCTGCGCCGCGCTTGCGATCATCACGGGCTCGTGTCGGGGTCTGGCTTGACGGTCAGGGTGACCGGACGACCCTCGCGGACCACCTCGATCTGCGCGTCCTGGCCGATGGTCAGCTGCCGCACCGCCACGACGGCCTCGTCGGAGTCGGCGACCTTACGCCCGCCGATCTTCACGATCACGTCGTTCTCCAGGATCCCGCCCTTCTGCGCGGGGCCGCCGGCCTTCACGTTGGCCACCTGTGCACCCGAGGCGATCGCGTTGCTCACCGAGCGGGTGCTGATGCCCAACGTCGGGTGCACGATCTTGCCGTCCCGGATCAGCGTCTCGGCCACCAGTTTCATCTCGTTGACCGGGATGGCGAAGCCGAGTCCACTTGCGCTGTCGGACAACGACTTACCCGCGCTGTTGATGCCGATCACCTGGGAGTCCATGTCGATGAGCGGACCGCCGGAGTTGCCGTGGTTGATCGAGGCGTCGGTCTGGATGGCGTCCAGGACGGTGTCGGTGTCGGAACCCTCGCCCGACAGCGGCACCGGGCGGTGCAGCGCGCTGACGATGCCGTGGGTGACGGTACTGCGCAGTCCCAGCGGGGCGCCGGCCGCGATCACCTCGTCGCCCACCCGCACCTTGTTGGAGTCGCCGAGCCGGGCCACGCTCAGGTTGTTGACGTTGTCGACCTTCAGCACGGCCAGGTCCGTCTTGGGGTCGCGGCCAACCAGGCTGGCGGGAACTTCCTTGCCGTCGTTGAAGACCACGGTCATCTTGAACTGGCTGGGGTTGTTGGCGGCCTCGGAGATGACGTGGTTGTTGGTGACGATGTATCCACGGCCGTCGATGACGACGCCGGAACCCTGCATCCCCTCCTGGTCGCTTTTCGCCTCGATGGTCACCACGGAGTCCGCGACGGCGGCAGCCACCTTGGTGAACCGCCCGGCCGGTTCTTCGGTGTTGCCTGCGGTCGACAACGTCACCTTCGAGGTGGTGAATGCCTCGACCACCTCGGCGGTCTTGCGACCGATCACCCCGCCGAGCGCGCCGATCACCAGCGCGATGAGCAGCAATACCGCCAGCGCCAGGTAGGACACCTTGCCACCGAACAGCACGTCGCGAACGCCGAGTTTGCCGCTGTGCCGCAACTCGGCGTGGCTGACGACCGGGGGCAGTGCGGGAGTGCCCAGCGCTGCGGCGGCGCCAGGGTCACGCCACGGATCGTCGGGCTCGTCGGCCTGGTCGCCGTTCTTCTCCGCGGCCATCGCGGCGGCGTCGATGGGATGACGCTGCAGGGTTTCGGTGGCACCGTAGGGCCGACCGAACGCGTCGGCCAACACCGGGTCGGCCGGTCGATCGTGCGGCCGGAACTCCGACTGTTCCCGGTACTTCTGCGGACGCACCCGATCGGCGACGAAAGACCCCTGTAGTCCGGTCGGGCGGGCGAACGTCTGACGGGAGGACGGGTCGACCGGTGGCCGGTAAATGGGGCGCGGCGCAAGCCGTTCGGTGTCTTGCCCCTTGCTGTTGCCTTCGTCGGAGGTCACGGTTCCTCTTCCAGATCCATTGCGGCGCCCGACACGGGCATCTCCGCGTCCACCCTAGTATCCACGGACGACGGCCCGTCGGCATGAACCGGCACAGCCAGCAACGAGCCGACACCGGCGCAGGCAAGCAAAGGTCAAGCTAGCGGCGCTTCCGCTGATTACGAACATCGCGGTCGGCGAAGGCTTCAGGGAATTGGGGCGCCTCTTCCCGCGGGCTGTGCGGGATCTCCGACAGCAACCCGAGCAGCGAACTGGGGGTGCGGATCGGATGGGAGTCACGCAGCGCGGCGCGCGCGCGGCTGTGATCCTCGACTTCGGCCGCACACTCCGGGCACAGCGAAAGGTGATGCGCGGCACGCAGGTGCGCGTTCATCCGCAACTCGCCGTCGACGAACGCCGCGATGGCCTCGATGGACAGATGCTCGGTGGATCCGAACCGACGCGGCGCGCCGATCGGGGCGTCACTCTGGGAAGCGAACTGAGCGGGCAGCCAGGAGAACGCGCGCCGAAACACATGCCCCCGGTCGGTCATCAGAAGATCCCTTCGCGCCTTTTCCAGCCATCCGTATCTCGAATGTAGCGCGAGGCGGTGCTCGATAACCATGTTCAGCCCTTAAAACCCCAGTATTTCCCGACATTCGGCAACCGTGCGACGGCACGGCCTACCGTCGGAAACTCAGCTGGCCTTCGCCGTGCGGTCGTCGGCGTGCAACCCATGTCCGGGGTGGGCGGCCAGGTAGTCGCGCAGAGCCTGACGTCCCCGGTGGATCCGGCTGCGCACCGTGCCGAGCTTGACGCCCAACGTGGCGCCGATCTCCTCGTAGGACAGACCCTCGATGTCGCACAGCACCACTGCGGCACGGAACTCGGGCGGCAGCGAGTCGAGCGCCGCCTGCAGGTCCGGCCCCAGCCGCGAGTCGTGGTAGATCTGCTCCGGGTTCGGCTCGTCGGCGGGCACTCGGTCGTAGTCCTCGGGCAACGCTTCCATCCGGATGCGGGCGCGGCGACGGACCATGTCCAGGAACAGGTTGGTGGTGATGCGGTGCAGCCAGCCTTCGAATGTGCCGGGTTGATAGTTCTGGACGGACCGGAAGACCCTGATGAACGTCTCCTGAGTCAGGTCCTCGGCGTCGTGCTGATTGCCGGTGAGCCGGTAGGCCAGTCGGTACACCCGGTCGGCGTGCTGGCGCACCAACTCGTCCCACGACGGCATGGCCGCCTTGTCCCCGGTCGCGTCGAAAACCGCTGTGCCGAGCAGCGCGTCGGACGGCTCGGCCCAGTCGTCGTAACTGACCTGCTGGGGGTGAGACATGGTGATCGTGCTCAAGGTGGTGGTGTTCACTTCCTCTTGGTTTTGCCTGGCTTGCAGGATTGGCCATTCTTCACTCGCCGAAACACGAATCTGCGATCCGGTATTCCCGTCGTTCTCACCGCACAGTGCTCCGCGTTGCATACCGATCACCGTCGCCTATCCGAGTGTGGGCGAGGTATGAGCAATCTGAGCTTTGGCTGAGAAACCATACCGTTACCAGCGTTTTCCAGCACTTATGGATATCGCAGTGATGTTCCTCGCGCGGCGGCTCCCGGGCGTGTCCACGCCGCACGCGCCGGGCGCGCCTGCCTTGCCGCGCCGACGGTTCGGCATACTCTGCGGACATGTCCAGTTCCGACGACGCCGGCGGTGCCGCCACCCCCAGCCGGGCCGAGTTGCTGATGGCGCACGCCGAGAAGTCGATTTCCGAGGATGCGATTCTGGTAGGCGCGCGTGAGCGGGCCGCCGACAGCGGCGCCGGCGCGGTCACTCCCGCGGTAGGTGCGCTGCTCAGCCTGCTGGCCAAACTCAGCGGCGGCAAGGCGGTCGCCGAGGTCGGCACCGGGGTGGGCGTGAGCGGGCTGTGGTTGTTGTCGGGAATGGGCGACGACGGCGTGCTGACCACCATCGACATCGAGCCCGAATATGTGCGGCAGGCCAAGCAGGCGTTCGCCGAGGCTCAGGTCGGGCCGTCGCGCACCAGGCTGATCAGCGGACGGGCCCAGGAAGTGCTGACCCGGCTCGCCGACGACTCCTATGACCTGGTGTTCATTGACGGCGATCCGATCGACCAGCCCGAATACGTAGTGCAAGGTGTGCGGTTGCTGCGGTCGGGCGGGGTGATCGTCGTGCACCGGGCGGCACTCGGCGGCCGCGCCGGTGACCCCGAGGCGCGCGACGCCGAAGTGGTCGCGGTTCGCGAGGCGGCGCGGTTGATCGCCGAGGACGAACGGCTCACCCCGGCCTTGATACCGCTGGGCGACGGACTGCTGGCCGCGGTCCGCGACTGAGCGCCGGAAACGGTAACTGCGTCTGACTCTGATTTCAGACCCGTAGCGGGGTTTATGCGCGGCAGGGTAAGGCGTTTCGGCTGTTTCACGACTTCGGTGTGAATCCTTGGCTTTGGTTGTGAAGCGACGGCTTTCGGGGTGAGCCCACGGCGGGAAATTCGGCCGAAATCCCGCCCAGACTTCCCGCGCAAAGCCCAGGCCGCACAGTCAAGGTCCAGATTTCACACTGGCTACACCAGGTGTCGCGCGGAAGCCCAGGTCCATCCGAACGCCTCTGCCACTAAGCCACCGCCCCGAGCAGGGTCTCGGCGATCGCGAACGGGAAGTGCACGGTGGCCGTGGTCACCTCGCGGACCCCGTCGCGGACCGCGTTGACGATGGTGGCCGGGTCGCCGCTGAACAATGCCGTCCCGATGTCGTAACCCGCATATTGCGGCGCGGTGATGAAGTTGCGCACGTCGACGAACAGCTGGGTCGGCAAGTTCGCCGGCCCGAGCGGCACCCCGTCGTAGCTCAGCATCGTCCAGCCGGTTTGTGGACTGCCCTGGATCACTACGACGCCCGTGTTCGGCAACGAATGTGTGAGCAGTAGCAACGGGTTGGGGTTGTCGACCATCATCATCGTGCCTGCCTCGATGGTGAGTGCGCTGGAGTAGGCGACGACGGTGTTTCCCGGGGCTGCCAGTGCGGTGTTGTACATGGTCTGCACCGCGCTGTTGAAGCCGGCGGCAAAGTTCAACCCGGTGGGGGTAGTGGACAGCGGGGCCAGCATCGGGAAGGCAGGGAATCCGAGGGTCCACACCAACGGGCCGGCCAAGTAGAGCAGTCCCGCGGGAATCGGCCCCATGTCCTCGAGGAGACCGGCACCGATCTCGTTGAGCCCGGCTAGCTCGACCGCGGTCGGTTGTCCCACGTAGGCCGTCAGCGCCGCGGCGGTCTGCTGGGTCCGGAGCAGCTGTGATTCGAAGATCCCTGCAAAGGTGCCCTGACCGTTGAGCACGGCGGCGATATCGGCAGCCTGTTGCTGGCCCAACGCGGTGAGCGGGGGGCCTGGAATCGCTGTATCCAGCAGGTTTGTCACGTTGCTGATTGTTTGCCCGTGCCGGACGAACTCGATGGTGACGATCTCGCCAGTACCGGGGATGTAGGTGGGCCCGCCTTGACCGATGAACAGGCCGCCGTAGCCGCGGGCGCCGGTGGCTCCGACCGTGGCACCGGCCCCGCCGATGCCGCCGTATCCGCCGTCGCCGAACAGGAGCGCCTGGCCACCCGCACCGCCGGGACCGCCGGTTACGAGATGTGCACCGCCGGCGCCACCGTGGCCGCCATTGCCCATCAGCCAACCGCCGACGCCACCAGTCCCGCCCGCACCGCCGGCCCAGCCGGTACCGCCGCTGCCGCCGTTGCCGATCAGCCCGGCAGCTCCACCGGTCCCGCCGGCAAGGGGCAACACGCCGCCGGTCGGGCTGTAGCCGGCACCGCCGTCACCGAACAGCAATCCGCCGGCGCCGCCGGTCGGTGACGTCGCCGTTCCGGCTGCGCCGTTGCCGATCAGGTCGCGTCCGAACAGCAGCTGGGTGGGCGCATTGATGATCGGGTCCACCGCCTGGCCCAACGGGCTGGCGATCCATGCTTGACCGGCCGTGTGAATCGGACGGTAGACAATTGCCTGAAACCCACCGGAGACGACCTCGTTCAGCGCCGCCAAGGGCGCCGCGGCCGCACCGCCGCCCAGCAGCACACTCTCCAGCTCGCGCAAGATGGCCGCCTCGGTAGCGCCGTAGGACGCGGCCGCCGCACCCAAGTTGCGGACGAACTCGCCGTGATAAGCCGCCGCCTGGGCGGCTGCCGCTTGGTATTCGTTGGCATGCGTGCCGAACAGCGCCGCCACTGCAGCGGACACTTCATCGGCCGCCGCCGCGGCCACGTTGGTCGTCGGGGCGAGCGCGGACAGATTTCCGGCCCCTACCGCCGTCCCGATTTGCGCGGCATCGGCCGTCGCCGTCTCGAAGATGTCCAGTGCCGCCACCACAAATGACATTTCGCTACTCCTCGTTGCGGTATTCGATGCGGTCATCTTGGCATCCATGACCGAGGCGCACGGCGGATTCGCGAAGAACGGCACCCTTGACACGGCGCTGAACACACGTTTAGTGTACTGAACATGCGTTCAGCCGACTTGACCGCAACCGCGCGGATCCGCGACGCGGCGATCACCCAGTTCGGTGAACACGGTTTCGGGGTCGGCCTGCGCGCCATCGCCGACGCGGCCGGGGTCAGCGCGGCTCTGGTCATCCATCACTTCGGCTCCAAGGAAGGTCTGCGCAAGGCCTGCGACGAATACGTCACCGAACAGATCCGCAGCGACAAATCCGAGGTCATCCAGTCCAACGACCCCGCCTCCTGGCTCGGGGCGATGGCCGAGATCGAGTCCTATGCCCCACTGATGGCATACCTGGTCCGCAGTATGCAGTCCGGGGGTGAGCTCGCGAACATGTTGTGGCAGCGAATGATTGACAACGTCGAGGACTACCTGCAGGAGGGTGTCCGGGCCGGCACCATCAAGCCGAGTCGGGACCCGCACGCGCGCGCAAGGTATCTGGGCATCATCGGCGGCGGTGGGTTCCTGCTCTATCTGCAGATGCACGAGACGCCGACGGATGTACGCGCGGTGTTGCGCGACTACGCCCGCGACATGGTGTTGCCCGCCCTCGAGCTCTATTCCGAGGGACTGCTCACCGATCGCACCATGTACGACGCATTCCTCGAAAATCAAGGAGGGTCCAATGACCACTGATTACCGGGCGCCCATCGATGTCTCCGGTCTGACAAAGAGATTCGGGTCCGTGCGCGCACTCGACGGACTCGACCTACGGGTCGAGGAAGGCGAAGTGCACGGTTTCCTCGGCCCCAACGGCGCCGGCAAGTCGACTACCATCCGCGTCCTGTTGGGGGTAGTCAAGGCCGACGGCGGCACTGTCCGACTGCTCGGCGGCGACCCGTGGGTCGACGCTGTCGAACTGCACCGTCAGATCGCCTATGTGCCAGGCGATGTCACGCTCTGGCCGACACTGACCGGAGGCGAGACCATCGACCTGCTGGCCCGGATGCGCGGTGGCATCGACCAAAAGATGCGCGCGGAATTGATCGAGCGCTTCGAATTCGATCCGCACAAGAAGGTGCGGACCTACTCCAAAGGCAATCGCCAGAAGGTCTCCTTGATCTCGGCGTTCTCGTCACGGGCCAGGCTGCTGCTGCTGGACGAACCCACCACCGGGCTGGACCCGTTGATGGAGAACGTCTTTCAGCAGTGCGTCGCCGAAGCGCGCGATCGCGGCGCGACGGTGCTGCTGTCCAGTCACATCCTGGCCGAGACCGAGGCGCTGTGCGAGCGGGTGACCATCATCCAAGCCGGCAGAACCGTGGAAAGCGGATCGCTGGAATCCATGCGGCACCTGAGCCGGACCTCTATTAAAGCCGAGATGATCGGCGACCCAGGCGATGTCACCCGGATCAAGGGCGTCGAGGACGTCAGCATCGAAGGCAACACGCTGCGTGCGCAGGTCGACAGCGAAAGCTTGGGTGAACTGATCCGGGTGCTCGGTGCCGCCGGAGTGCGCAGCCTGGTCAGTCAGCCGCCCTCGCTGGAAGAACTGTTCCTGCGCCACTACAGCAGCAACGGTGCCCGGACGGAGGTGCCGGCGCGATGAGCACCGCCCTACTGCAGAATTCCGCCCTTGCGCCGCAACGCAGTTCGAACTTCACCGGCACACTGCAATTGCTGCGGCTCTACTTGCGCCGCGACCGGATTGTGTTGCCGCTGTGGGTGTTGCTGCTGTCAGTTCCGTTGGCCAGCGTGTACATCGGCAGCATCGAGAAGATCTATCCGACGGAGGCCGACCGGGCCGACCTCGCGGCATCGATCATGGCGAGCCCGGCCCAGCGTGCCCTCTACGGCCAGATCTACAACGACAGCCTCGGCGCGGTCGGCCTCTGGAAAGCCGGAGTGTTCCACGTGCTGATCGCGGTGGCCGTCATTCTCACCGTGATTCGTCACACCCGCGCCGACGAGGAAACCGGCCGGGCCGAACTGCTCGATTCGACCGCCGTGGGCCGCTACGCCGCCTTGACCGCCGCGCTGCTGTTGTCCTTCGGCGCCTCACTGGTCACCGGATTTGTCGGGGCGGCCGCACTGCTCACCACCGACGTCCCTGCGGGCGGGTCCGTGGCCTTCTGTGCCGCACTCGCCGGCTCCGGGCTGGTCTTCACCGCGGTTGCCGCAGTCGCTGCGCAGCTCTCACCGAGCGCCCGGGTTGCCCGCGGTTGCGCCTTTGCAGTCCTCGGCACCGCATTCACACTGCGGGCCGTCGGGGACGCGGGTTGGGCTGGGCTGTCGTGGTTTTCGCCGCTGGGGTGGTCGTTGCAGGTGCGTCCCTATGCAGGCGATCACTGGTGGGTGCTACTGCTGCACCTGGTGACGGCCACGGTGCTGACCGCCGTGGCGTACCGGTTGCTGGCCGGCCGCGACGTCGGCGCCGGCCTCGTCGCCGAACGTCCCGGCCCCGGCGTCGCGGGGAACACACTGAGCAATGTCTTCGGTCTGGCGTGGCGACTCGACCGCGGCTCCGTCGTGGTGTGGACGGTGGGGCTGGCGCTGTACGGGTTGCTGATCGGCAGTGTGACGCACGGTATCGGTGACGAGTTGGGTGGCGGCGCGGGTGCGCGCGAGATCGTCGTGCGGATGGGCGGTACCAGCGCACTCGAGCAGGCCTTCCTCGGCGTCGGATTCACCATGCTGGGCATGGTCGCGGCGGCATTCGCCGTCTCGCTGTCCCTGCGGTTACACCATGAGGAAGCCAGTCAGCGCGCCGAGACACTGCTGGCCGGTGCGGTGTCCCGGACCCGGTTGCTGGCCAGCCATCTGGTGTTGGCACTGGGCGGGTCGGCATTCACGATCCTGCTGTCCGGCCTGGCCGCGGGACTGGCCTACGGTTTGGCCGCCGGTGACGTCGGCGGCACGTTGCCCGCGGTCGTCGGGACGGCGGCCGTACAGGTGCCGGCGGTGTGGTTGCTGTCGGCGATCACCCTCGGATTGTTCGGGCTGGCACCGCGATTCACCTCCGCCGCATGGAGCGTGCTGGTCGGGTTCATCGCGCTGTACCTGCTCGGGTCGTTGTCGGGGTTCTCGCAGTGGCTGCTCGACCTGGAGCCGTTCGGGCACACGCCACGCGTCGGCGGCGGGGATTTCACCGCGGTGCCGTTGTTGTGGTTGCTGGGCATCGACGCTGCATTGATTGGGTTGGGCGTCTTGGCTTTTCGGCGACGGGATGTGCGGTCGTGAAGACCGGCCGGCGGATCGCGCTGTCGTCTGTCTTCGGCCTGATCCTCCTGGGTGCCATGCTGTTCGTCCCGGCGGGCACGTTGAATTATTGGCAGGCATGGCTTTTCCTAGCGGTGTTCACCGTCGCGACGCTGGCCCCCACCATCTATCTGGCCCGCACCCACCCCGATGCCCTGCAGCGACGTATGCGTGCCGGACCCAGGGCCGAAACCAGAACCCTGCAGAAGTTCGTCATCGTCGCGGCGTTCGCCGCGCTGGCGGCGATGGTGGTGGTCAGCGCCCTGGACCGCCGCTTCGACTGGTCGTCGATGCCGACCGCGCTCGCTTTGACCGGCGATGTACTGGTCGCGACCGGATTGGGCCTGGCCATGCTGGCGGTGGTGCAGAACAGCTACGCGGCGGCGACCGTCACGGTGGAGGCAGCCCAACCGGTCGTGTCCACCGGCTTGTACGGCATCGTGCGGCACCCGATGTACGTCGGGGACGTGATCCTGATGGCCGGTATCCCGCTGGCGCTGGGCTCCTACTGGGGGCTGCTGCTGGTGGTGCCCGGCACCGCTGTCCTCGTGCTGCGCATCCTCGACGAAGAACGGGTACTCGAAGACGAACTACCGGGATACCGCGACTACACCCGGCGAGTCCGTTATCGGCTGGTGCCACGCGTCTGGTAGCGCGCCTAGGGTAACGGGCGTGGCCCGCAACTGTGCACCGACTCTGGACCGGCCGTGGCGTCGTCCGGGCGCATTCCGTTACGCCGTGCAGCGCGTTCGCGGTCTCGTCAGACCGCCGATCACGGTCACCGACCCTCCCCCGCACCTCGTCGTCGAGCGCGATGTCGAAGTGCCGACCCGCGACGGGACGGTCTTGCGGCTCAACGTCTTTCGTGAGGAAGACGGTACTGCGCGGCCCGTCATCCTCAGCATCCATCCGTACGGCAAGGACGATCTGCCGACCAGGCGGCGCAAGCGCTGGACGTTCTCGGCTCAATACCGCCTCCTGCGCCAACCCAAGCCGGTGCGTTTCTCCGCCCTGACGGGTTGGGAGGCTCCGGATCCGGTGTGGTGGACCGGGCACGGCTTCGTCGTGGTCAACGCCGACTGCCGCGGCTGCGGTCAGTCCGAGGGCACCGGAAATCTGCTGTCACGCCAGGAAGCCGAGGACACCTACGACGTCGTGCAGTGGTTGGCCGAGCAACCGTGGAGCGACGGCCGGGTGGTCATGCTCGGTGTCTCCTACCTGGCCATCACCCAGTTCGCAGTGGCCGCGTTGCAGCCACCGGCACTGCGTGCGATCTGTCCGTGGGAAGGCTTGACCGATGCCTACCGCGACCTGACGTTCCCGGGCGGCATCCGGGAATCGGGGTTCACCCGCATGTGGGCCCGCGGCCTGCGTCGTCGCACCCGGCAGAGCTACGACCTGGAACAGATGCAAACCCAGCACCCGCTGCGCGACGAGTTCTGGCGTTCGGTGGCACCGGATTTGTCGGAGATCAAGGTCCCCATGCTGGTCTGCGGCAGCTTCTCGGACAACAATCTGCACAGCCGCGGCTCCATGCGGGCGTTCATCCACGGAGGGTCCGCTCACGCCCGCCTCTACACCCATCGCGGCGGCAAATGGGAGACGTTCTACTCCGACGACGCGTTGGCCGAGCAACTGGCGTTCTTTCGCGACGTGCTGAACGGCGCGCCCGCATCCCGCAGCGTCCGCCTCGAGGTGCGCGAGGACCGCGACACGGTGGCCGCGGTGCGCGAAGAGCACGAGTGGCCACTGGCCCGCACCAAATGGCGCCCGATGTATCTCGCCGGTGCCGGGCTCCTGGCGACTGAGCCGCCCCGGAAGGCCGGCAGCATCACGTTTGAAACGCATTCTCGCGCAGCATCATTCAGCTGGACCGTGGAGCAGGACATCGAGCTGGCCGGACCGATGGCGGCCCGGCTCTGGGTCCAGCTGGACGGTTGTGACGACGCGAATTTATTTGTCGGAGTTGAGAAGTGGCGCGACGGATGCTACGTCGGCTTCGAAGGGTCCTACGGCTACGGCCGCGACCGGGTGGCCACCGGATGGCAGCGGGTCTCGTTGCGCGCCTTGGATCCCGAGCTGTCCCGTCCTTGGCAGCCGGTCCCGGCGTGCGACCGGGTGCAGCCGGTGCCTCCTGGTGAAGTGGTTTCGGTGGACGTGGCGCTGGGACCGTCGGCCACGCTGTTCCGCGCCGGCGAGCAACTGCGGATGGTGGTGGCCGGACGCTGGCTGTCCCCGCGCAATCCGTTGACGGGCCAGTTCCCGGCGGCCTTCCCGGACCCGCCGCGCGGCCTGGTGACGCTGCGCTGGGGTCCGCGCTACGACGCGCACCTGCTGGTCCCGGAAGTCCCCTCGTAGCGCGAGCAGACGCAGAATCGCACGCTCGGGTGCACTTTCATGCGATTCTGCGTCTGCTCGCGGCGGGAGGTGCCCCAGCTCGCCGGCGGTTTCGTCAGATCCAAGTGCCCTTGCCGACGGCCACCACGCCGCCGGCGCTGATCGCAAACCGTTCCCGGTCCTTCTCCAGGTCCACCCCGACCATCTCACCGGGGCCGACGACCACGTTCTTGTCCAGGATTGCGTGGCGCACCACCGCGCCACGGCCGACCCGCGCACCCGGCATGATCACGCTGCCCTCGACGATCGCGCCGTCGTCGACCACGACGTTGGACGACAACACCGAGTTGCGCACCGAAGCCGCCGAAATGATGCTGCCCGCGCCCACCACCGACTCCTGGGCCGAGCCGCCGTTGACGAACTTGGCCGGGGCCAGATTTTCCGTGGCGCCCAGGATCGGCCAGCGCCGGTTGTACAGGTTGAACACCGGATGCACCGACACCAGGTCCATGTGCGCGTCGTAGAACGCATCGAGCGTCCCGACATCACGCCAGTAGCCGCGGTCGCGGTCGGTGGCGCCGGGCACGTCGTTGTCGGCGAAGTCGTAAACCGCGGCCATCCCGTCGGCCACCAACCGCGGAATGATGTCGCCACCCATGTCATGGTCGGAGTGGTCGTCGTCGGCGTCGGCGCGGATCGCATCGATCAGCACCTTGGTGGTGAAGATGTAGTTGCCCATCGACACGAAGGTGGCGTCGGGGTCGTCGGGGGTGCCGGGCGGGTCCATCGGCTTCTCGACGAAGTTGCGGATCCGGCCCGATTCGTCGGCGTCGATGCAGCCGAACGCGCTCGCTTCGGCTCGCGGCACCCTGATGCCGGCTACGGTCGCGCCGGCACCACTGTCGACGTGGAAGCGCACCATCTGCTCGGGATCCATCCGGTACACGTGGTCGGCGCCGAAAACCACGATGTAGTCGGGATCTTCGTCGTAGATCAGGTTCAGTGACTGATAGATCGCGTCGGCCGAACCGGTGTACCAGCGCGGACCGAGGCGCTGCTGGGCCGGGACCGGGGTGATGTACTCGCCGGCCAAACCGGACAACCGCCAGTTCTGCGAGATATGGCGGTCCAGCGAGTGCGACTTGTATTGGGTGAGAACACAGATCCTCAGGTAGCGCGCGTTGACGAGGTTGGACAGCACGAAGTCGATCAGCCGGTATCCGCCGCCGAAGGGAACCGCGGGTTTGGCGCGGTCGGCGGTCAGGGGATAGAGCCGCTTGCCCTCACCACCGGCCAGCACAATGCCCAGCACTTGTGGCGATTCCCTCATGCGCTTCAACCTATCGGCACCTGCGGACCCCTGCCACCGATCCCCGCTTCGCCCGAGAAGCGTGAGGACCGGTGGGTCAAGGATATTCGGCCGGGTTGGCGAGCTTCTCGACAGCCCGACACCCGCCAGGCGGGCTGTCCGGTCGCCGAACTAGCGTGCGGGTATGCGGGTGGCAATGATGACTCGGGAATATCCTCCGGAGGTCTACGGCGGTGCCGGTGTACACGTCACCGAACTGGTCGCACAACTGCGCCGACTGTGTGCGGTCGACGTGCATTGCCAAGGCGCGCCGCGCCCCACCGCCGTCGCCCACCAGCCCGACCCGCGGCTGCGCAGCGCCAATGCGGCCTTGTCGACCTTGTCGTCGGACCTGGTGATGGCCAACGCCGCCAACGCGGCCACCGTCGTGCACTCGCACACCTGGTACACCGGCCTGGCCGGGCATTTGGCCAAGCTGCTCTACGACGTCCCGCACGTGCTGACCGCCCATTCCCTGGAGCCGATGCGGCCGTGGAAAGCCGAGCAGCTCGGCGGCGGCTATCAGGTTTCGACCTGGGTGGAGAACACCGCCGTCCTGGCCGCCGACGCCGTCATCGCCGTCAGCACCGGGATGCGTGACGACATTCTGCGCGTCTACCCCACGTTGGATCCGAATCTGGTGCACGTGATCCGCAACGGCATCGACACCGAGGTCTGGCATCCCGCCGGACCGGTGCGCACCGGGTCGGTGCTGGAAGATCACGGCGTCGACGTGAACCGGCCGATCGTGGCGTTCGTCGGGCGGATCACCCGGCAGAAGGGTGTGTCGCATCTGGTCGCGGCGGCGCACCAATTCAGCCCGGACGTGCAGCTGGTGTTGTGCGCCGGAGCTCCTGACACTCCGCAGATCGCCGAAGAGGTGCGCTCCGCGGTGGCCAGACTCGAACGCACCCGCACCGGGGTGTTCTGGATACGCGACATGCTGCACAAGACCAAGCTGCGTGAAATACTCTCAGCTGCAACGGTTTTCGTGTGCCCGTCAGTGTACGAGCCGTTGGGCATCGTGAACCTGGAGGCAATGGCCTGCGCGACGGCGGTGGTGGCTTCCGACGTCGGCGGGATCCCCGAGGTGGTCGCCGACGGCGTCACCGGTTCGTTGGTGCACTACGACGCCGAGTATCCCGAGGCCTTCGAGGCGCGGTTGGCCGAGGCGGTCAATGCCCTGATCGCTGACCCGGCGAAGGCCGAACAATACGGCCGCGCGGGACGTCAGCGCTGTATCGAAGAATTCTCCTGGACACACATCGCCGAGCAGACGCTGGACATCTACCGCAAGGTGTGTGAGTAGGGCAGGCTCAGGCGCGCCGGCCTCAGCTGGTGACGCCCTTGAGCTCGTCGCCCAGGGCGGCGGCTTCGTCCGGAGTGAGTTCGACCACCAGTCGGCCCCCACCTTCAAGTGGTACCCGCATTACGATGCCGCGCCCCTCCTTGGTTGCTTCTAGTGGACCGTCGCCGGTCCGGGGCTTCATCGCCGCCATCGAGTGCTCCCTCCAGATTCGATCTGGCCCGCACCCGCGGACCTGGTCGGCGCCGAGCATGCCCCGCCAGTGGATTTCCAGCCATACCCGACATTGAACTGCCAAATCACCAGTCTATTGTTCCCTATCCGGGTGACCAGGTGCACAAAGACCCACTTCTGATGCCAACTGAGGTCGTCAAACCGTAGCCCGCTGCACCCAGCACGTACGGATGTGATCGTCGACCATTCCGGTCGCCTGCATCAGTGAGTACGCGGTGGTGGGACCGACGAAGCGGAAACCGCGTCGCTTCAGCTCGCGCGCCATCGCCTTTGATTCCACGCTCACCGAAGGGATTTCAGACAGGTCGGCAAGGCGAGGCCGCGCAGGCGGCGCGAACGACCAGAGCAGATCGGACAGGTCCCGCGGGGACCCCAGCTCGACGGCGGCACGCGCATTGGCGATCGTCGCCTCGATTTTGGCCCGGTTGCGCACGATGGACGTGTCGGCCAGCAGCCGTTGCACGTCGGCGTCGGTGAAGCCGGAGATC
Source organism: Mycobacterium sp. NGS67 (assembly GCF_059812185.1). Taxonomy (NCBI): domain Bacteria; kingdom Bacillati; phylum Actinomycetota; class Actinomycetes; order Mycobacteriales; family Mycobacteriaceae; genus Mycobacterium; species Mycobacterium sp. NGS67. Next base: position 157,748 of record NZ_JCALCF010000012.1, on the reverse strand, counting down.
TTCTCGACGTCGAACTCAGCGAAGGCGCGCCGGAAATCGTCGCGTTTGCGCAGGATGATCAGCCAGGACAGACCGCTCTGGAACGCTTCCAGACTCATCCGCTCGAACAGCGCCGTCCCGTCGGTGAGTTTCTGGCCCCATTCGTAGTCGTGGTAGTCGCGGTAGAGCTGCGCGTCGGGTCCGGGGCGCACCTCGGCCCAGCCGCAGCGGACGCGACCGTCCTCGCTCATGTCGGACCGGAACGCTCGGACACGACGGGCTCGACGTCGGACGGCTCCGAACCGCCGGACTGGACCTCCGTACCGGACGATTGCAGGGCAGCCACCTGTGCGCGCAGTATCTCGAGCTCCCGGCCCAGCCGGTCCAGCACCCAGTCCACTTCGCTGGTCTTGTACCCGCGCATGACCTGGGTGAACTTCACCGCGTCGACGTCAGCGGCCGTGACACCGTAGGCGGGCAGCACCGTCGCCGTCGTCGCCCGCGGCAACGGCGGCAGCGGCTCACCGCGACCGAACAACAGGCTCGCCGCGCCGAACAGGACGACCGCGACCAGGATCAACACCACCAGGTACAGCAACACCAACGCCACGGGATCGATCTTGCCCTACGGCACTGACACGTCGGTTTCTAGCGCGGCCGGAGCACATCCATGGGTGGACGGTCGGCCAACGACACCGGCCAGGTGTGCTGGGTGTAACCTTCACCGGCCGGCGAGAACTGCGTCAGGCCGACCCCGGAGTCGGGGACCCCGCACCGGGACAACAGGGTGGCGATCACCTGGCGACTCATCGCACCCAGCTCCTCCAGCGGCCGGTTGCGGTGCGCCCGGACACCCAGGTTGACCTGCGCGATCGCATCCAGTCCCAGCCGATCGAAGGTGTCGACGAGCAGGCCGATCTCCACGCCGTAGCCCGGCGCGAACGGCAACGACGTCAGCAGCTCCCGGCTGGCTGCGTACTCCCCGCCCAGCGGCTGCAGCACGCACCCCAGTTCGGGTCGCAGCGCGGCCAGCAGCGGGCGGGCCACGAGTTCGGTGACCCGGCCGCCCCCGGTGGCGTTGCCGTCGCTCAGCGGTCGCCGGTAGAAACCTTTGACCAGGTGGATGCCGTCGCCGGTGAGCAGCGGACCGACCAGGTAGGGCACGAACATGGGATGCGGGTTGAGCAGGTCGGAATCGATGAACACGACGATGTCGCCGCTGGTGGCGGCCAGCGAGCGCCACAACGCCTCGCCCTTGCCGGGCCGGGCCGGCAGTTCGGGCACGGCCTGCTCGCGGCTGACGACGCGGGCGCCGGCCGCGATGGCCCGGATCTCGGTGTCGTCGGTCGAGCCCGAATCCAGCACGATCAGCTCGTCGACCAGCCCGTCTACCAGCGGGGAGATGCTGTCGATGACCGATCCGATGGTCTCTTCCTCGTTCAAGGCCGGCAGCACCACCGAAATCGTGCGCCCGGCCTTGGCGGCGACGAGTTCGCCGATCGTCCAGCGCGGACGGTTCCAGCTGCGGTCGGCGAACCAGGTGTCCCCGGGTCGCGCCGCGAGCACGCCGTCAGCGGCGAGATCCAGCTCCGAGGCCGTCATCCCAGTCCTCTCACGGTGCGCGCCGGCGGGCGGGTGCCCTGGATCGAGGCGACCATCTCCAGCACCCGGCGGGTGGCCGCGACCTGGTGGACCCGGAACATGCGGGCTCCGGCGGCCGCCGCGAGCGCGGTAGCCGCCAGTGTCCCCTCGAGCCGTTCGGTCACGTCCACACCCAGAGTCTCCCCGACGAAGTCCTTGTTGCTCAACGCCATGAGCACGGGCCACCCGGTACCGACGAGTTCGGCCACGTGCCGCAGCAGGATCAGCCCATGGAAGGTGTTCTTGCCGAAATCGTGGGTGGGGTCGATCAGTACCCGGTCGCGGGCCACTCCGACCGCAACTGCCCGCTCGGCGGCGCTCGTGACCTGGCGAATCACGTCGTCCACCACGCCGCGGGTAGTCGTACCGTAACTCACCCGGAATGGCCGTGTCCTGGGCGCCGCACCGCCGGTGTGCGAGCACACCAGGCCCGCGTTGAACTCGGCAGCCACCTGTTGGAGGCGTGGATCCACGCCTGCCCAGGTGTCGTTGATGATGTCCGCCCCGGCCGCACAGGCGAGTTCTGCGACCTCGGAGCGCCAGGTGTCGACGCTGATCAGCTGGTCGGGGTAGGCGTTGCGCAGCCACTCGACGAACGGCACCAGCCGGGCGATCTCGGTGTCGGGGTCGACGGTTTCGCCGGGCCCGGCTTTGACCCCACCGACGTCGATGACGTCGGCACCGTCGCCGATCGCGCGGTGCACGGCGTCTTGAGCGGCTTGGTCGCTGAACGTCGCGCCGCGGTCGAAGAACGAGTCCGGGGTGCGGTTGATGATCGCCATGATCAGCGCGCGATCCGCCGCGACCGGGCGGCCGCAGAAGGTTGCCGGCACGACTCTATGGTGCCTGGTCGTGGTCACCGGCGTGCTTTCGGCATTGGGCGTGAAACGAGGGCTTCGCCGGTGAAAGTACGGCGGGAAAATCGAAACAAATCCCGCCCTGAGCTCACCGGCAACGCCGAGACTTCACAGTCAATGCGGGCGCGCAAGCGACGCCCGTCAGCCCTGCGGCCGCTTACCCGCCGCGACCTCTCCCGGATACTCGTCGTAGTACTCGACGTAGCCCTCCTTACGGCCGGCCAGCACGTAGAGCGGGTCTTCGATATCGGAGCCGTAAGCCTGCTTGCGCAGCTCGACCTTGCGGCTCTTGAACGTCGTAGTGTGCTCCAGGGACTCGACCAACCGCACGAACAGCGGCAGCGCGTAGGCCGGCAACTTGTCGTACACCGCGCGCGCCAGGGACTGGCCGTCGAATTCCTTGCCCTCGCGCAGCTTGACCGCCGCCATCCCGGCGCGCCCACCGGTGTCGGGCACCTCGACGCCGAACACGGTGCATTCTTCGACCTGAGAATCCGACGCCACCGCGGCCTCGACTTGGGTCGTCGCCACGTTCTCGCCCTTCCAGCGGAACGTGTCGCCCAACCGGTCGACGAACGCGGCATGGAACAGGCCCTGCGGGCTCATCACGTCGCCGGTGTTGAAATACGTGTCGCCGTCTTTGAATGCGTTGCGCACCAGCTTCTTTTCGGTGGCTTGCTTGTCGGTGTAGCCGTCGAAGGGCTGCAGCCGGTTGACCGGGCTGAGCAACAGGCCCGGCTCGCCGGCGGGCACGCGCCGCACCCGTCCGTTGTCGTCGCGCACCGGTTCACCGGTGTCGGGGTCGTATTCGACGTAGGCCAGCGGCATCGGCGAGATGCCGGTGCTGCGCGGCACGTTGAAGATGTTGATGAACGCCGTGGTGCCTTCGCTGGCGGCGTAGAACTCGCAGACCCGGGCGATGCCGAATCGTTTGGTGAATTCGTCCCAGATGTCCGGGCGCAGCCCGTTGCCGGCGATGACGCGGACCTTGTGCTTGCGGTCGGTCGGTTTGGCCGGCTGGTTGAGCAGGTAGCGGCACACTTCGCCGATGTAGATGAACGCGGTGGCATCGCTGGCGATCACCTCGTCCCAGAACCGTGAAGCCGAGAACGACTTGCCCAGCGCCAGCGTCGCACCGGAATTGATCACCGACGACAGCGCGACGGTCAGCGCATTGTTGTGGTACAGCGGCAGGCAGCTGTACATGGTGTCGGAGGCCTTCAACCGCAGCCCCAGCCCGCCGAATGCGCCGAGGGCTTTGAGCCACCGGTAGTGCGTCATCACGCTGGCCTTCGGATAGCCGGTGGTGCCGGAGGTGAAGATGTAGAACGCGGTGTCCCGGGCACGCACCGTCGACACCGAGTCCGGGTTGGTCGCCGGCGCGGTCGCGGCGAATTGCTCGACGTCTTCGATGGTCAGCACGTCCCCGGCCGACCCGCCGGCTTCGCTGACGGCGCTGACCAGGTCGGATTCGGCGACCAGCACCTTGGCATCCAGCAAGCCCAGGCTGTGCCGCAGGACGTCCCCACGCTGGTGGTAGTTGAGCATGCCGGCGATCGCGCCGCACTTGACCGCCGCCAGCATCGTCAGCACGGTGTTGGGCGAGTTGCGCAGCATCACTCCCACCACGTCGCCGGGCCCGACGCCGCGGGCGGCCAACACGGCGGCGTAGCGGTTGGCGGCGGCGTTCGCCTCGCTGTACGTCAGTTGCTGGTCGCCGAACTTCAGAAAAACCCGGTCGGCGTAGCGGGCGGCGCGCTCCTGGAACACCGCGCCGATCGACGTCCTGGAACCGGGACGCGGCAGCAGGCCGGTCTTCACCGCACGCAGGATCGAGGGCGCGTCGGCCACCAGCCCGGGAATCCGTACCGCGAGGTCGGTCAGTTTGACTCGTGTGTTCGTGTCACCGTCGTGATCGGCCACCTGATCCCTCGATTCCCTTGCAGACCCCTGAGTACATACCGCAGGGCGGCCTGGACCGGTCAGGCCGGTGCGCAGGCGTCCAGCGCTTCGCCGACCTTATCGACCACCACCAGTCGGTCCACCGCGGCCTGGGAGACGTAGCCGCTGTCCAGCAGTCCGAAGATCCACGTCCGCACGGCGTCGTAATGCCCCCACGGGTCCAGAATCACGATGGGCTTGTCGTGCACGCCGAGATACCCCTCGGTCCACGCGCTCAACAGTTCGTCGAGGGTGCCGACACCCCCCGGCAGTGCGATGAACGCATCGGCCCGCCCTTCCATGACCTGCTTCCGCTCGCTCAGCGTGTCGGTGACGATCAGTTCGTCGGCCTGACGGTCGGCCAGTTCACGGTCCAGCAGCATCGTGGGGATCACGCCGACGGTCCAGCCGCCGCCAGCCCGCGCGGCCGAGGCCACCGCCCCCATCGCCGACACGTGCCCACCGCCCCACACCAGCGTCCATCCGCGCGCGGCGATCGCGGAACCGAGCTCCGCGGCCAATTCCAGCAGTTCGGGGTGCGTCGGTGCGGCAGCGCAGTACACGGCCACCGCCAGCCGGCCGTCTGAGGGCATACCCGAAAGGTAGACCGCCCACCTTCCCCGGCACACGCCGGTGGGCCATAAAGTCGAACGGTGCCGATCCGCTGGAACGTCCCGCAACACACCGAGGCGTTGGAGCGGCTGTACGGCGCGCTGGAGGGTTCTGGTGGCGCGATCGTCCTCGGGCCCGACGGCGTCGGCAAGTCGACCCTGGCCCGGTTGGCCGCCGAGCGTTTCTGCAGCGAACATCCGGCAACCGTCACCCGCTGGGTCGTCGGCACCCCGACCGAGCGTGTGGTGCCGTTCGGTGCCTTCGGCCATCTGGTCGAGATCTCCGACATCGGCAAACCGGCGAAGCTGTTGCGGGCCGCCCGCGCGTCGCTGACCCGGACCGCCCACGCCCACCAGGGCGATTTGCTGCTCGTCGTCGACGAGGCGCACGACCTGGACATCCTGTCGGCGACCCTGGTGTACCAGCTGGCCCGCACGGGTACGGCTCGGATGATCGTGACCTCGCGCGCCGACGCCGCTCCCGCCGCCGTCGCCGCGTTGTGGACGGACGACCTGCTGGACCGGATCGACATCGAGCCTCCCGGTGGGGCCACGACGTCGGCGGAGGTCGACGAGTTCCTCGCCGAGTTACCTGCACCCGCGCGCCTGGTGCTGGACTACCTGGCTTTGGTGGAGCCGTTGACGGTGGCCGATCTGACCGTGCTGGCAGGCGACGGTGCCGTCGCCCAGGCGGCAGAGCTGGGCGCCGCAGAAACCCGGGTCCGCAACGACGACGAACCGGTCGTGTACACCGCGCACCCGATGTTCGGGGAACGCGCCCGGGTCGCGCTGAGCACCGCCGATCTGCGCCGGCGGCGCACCGCGCTGGTCGAGTTGCTTTCCCAGCACTCCTGTGAGCACCCCAGCGACCGGTTGCGACTGGCGTCGCTGGCGCTGGACTGCGACGCGCTGCAGCCGGTCACCGAAGTCACCGCCGCCGCCCAGCAGGCGCTGCGGCTGGGAGATCTGTTACTCGCCGAACGGTTGGCGCGGGCGGTGCTGGACCGGTCGGGCGGCCTGGATGCCCGCCTGGTGCTGGGTCAGGCGCTGGCCTGGCAGGGCCGCGGCCGGGAGGCCGGCCAGTTGTTGGCCGCGGTGAACCCCGCCGACCTCTCTGAGGCGGACTTGATCGCGTGGGCGGTGCCGCGGGCGGCCAACCAGTTCTGGATGCTCGGTGAGCCGGAGAAGGCGACGGCGTTCTTGCAGACGACCCGCAACCGGGTGACCGAGCCGGCGTCACAAAACGTGCTGGACGGGTTGAGCGCCACGTTCGCGATGAACTCGGGGAACCTGCACCGGGCCATCGCGGTGTCCACCGAAGTGCTCTCGGCACCGACTGCAGGGGACATGGCTGTGGCATGGGCAGCCAGTTCGGCCGCGCTGTCCTCGGCCCGAATGGGTCGCTTCGGCGACGTCGCCGCGCTCGCCGAAAGAGCCACCGCCGCAGAACATCCCGGCCTGTTGCGGTTCACCGCTGGTCTGGCGCAGATCACGTCGCTGCTGATGGCGGGCGAGACCGACCAGGCACAGGCGCTGGCTCAGCAATTCACCGACTTCGCCGAACTGCAGCAACCCGGACGGGCCGTCGGGGAGGTGCTGCTGGCCTACGTGTTGAACGTCAAGGGCGAATTCGGCGCCGCCGCAGCGTTGTTGGAACCCGCGGCGGCCGTGCTGGAACGGTCCGGCTACTCCTGGGGTCCGCTGTCGCTGATGTTGTTGACCACCACCATCGCCCGCCAGGGCGACATCCCGGGATCGGCAAAAGCGTTGCGGCGCGCTGAAACCCGGCACGGAACCAAGTCGGCGGTGTTCGCCCCTGAGCTGGGTCAGGCTCGGGCGTGGACCCGGGCCACGGCACGAGACCCGATGGGCGCGACGTCAGCGGCGCGAGATGCTGCCCGCATGGCCGAACGCGCCGGGCAATCGGCGGTCGCGCTCTGCGCGTGGCACGACGCCATCCGGCTGGGCGATGTCCGGGCGGTGGAACCGGTGACCCGTTTGGCGGCCGAAATCAATTGCAAGGTAGGCGATCTCGTCGTCCGGCATGCCCGTGCGCTGGCCAGTCGGGACGCTGCCGCACTGCAAGAGGTGGCCGACGAATTCGGCACGATCGGGATGGGCGCGGCGGCCGCGGATGCCGCCGCGCAGGCGCAGGGCTAGCGACTCAGATGGAGACGACCCGGATGAGGTCGTCGAGTCGGCTGAAATCATCGCCGTTTCGGGTGTAGAGGTCGAGACCGTTGGCGTGTGCAGTGGCCGCGATCAGGAGGGCAGCGAATCGGCTGCGCGGCTTGCGACCTCCGCCGGCCACAGCCGCGACCACAAGTCCGTAACTGCGTGCAGCGACTGCATCGAAGGGCAGCGGTTGGATAAGTGACTCCACTTCCTGAAGTCGGACCTGGCGTCGGGACGCTTCCATCGGATCGGAGGTCAACCGCGGACCGGCGGCCAGTTCGGCGACCGTAATCGCCGAGATCGCCACCTCGTCGGGCATTGCGGCCAGCACCGCGGGATCATGCCAGTCGACGACGACCGAGGTGTCAAGCAAGCCACGGGTCAACTCAAATTCCTTGGTCTACCGCGCGATCCAGGTCAACCCGGAACTGCCGATGGTCGATGCGCACCGCGCTATCCCGCAACGCCGCCACCTCGTCGCGGGAGACGAAGGTGCTTCGAGCGGCCTTGACGGGGCGAAGCTCGGCTACCGGTTCGCCATTTCGAGTCACAACGAAGGTCTCACCCGCCGCTACGGCCTCGATGACTTTGCCGTTCTCGTTACGCAGTTCGCGCTGCGGGATCGTCCGGACCACGCATCCGATTGTAGCAACTTGTGCTACAGCAGGCTACGCGCTGAGATAGCTGCGCAGCATCTCCACCGCCGCGGTGATGTTGGCGACCGGCACCCGCTCGTCCCGCTTGTGCGCCAGGTTGGGGTCACCGGGACCGTAATTGATCGCCGGAATGCCAAGCGCGGCAAAGCGTGACACGTCAGTCCAGCCGTATTTCGCCCGAACCTGTCCCCCGGCGGCCTCGACCAGAGACCTCGCCGCGGGGGCCGACAGACCGGGCAGCGCACCGGCCGCGGAGTCGGTCAGCGTGATCTGCACGTCGAGCCTGTCGAGCACCTCGTGGACATGGGTGAGCGCCGCCTGCGGCGACCGGTCGGGGGCGAAGCGGAAGTTGACCGTCACCGAGGCGGCGTCGGGAATCACGTTCCCGGCGATGCCGCCCTCGATGCGCACCGCCGACAACCCCTCCCGGTACACGCAGCCGTCGATGTCGACGCTGCGCGGCTGATACGCCGCGAGTCGCCGCATGACCCCGCCGAGTTTGTGAATTGCGTTGTCGCCCAACCACGATCGTGCCGAGTGCGCCCGCGTTCCGGCGGCGCTGACGACGACCCGCAACGTGCCCTGGCACCCCGCCTCGATGAAGCCGGCGGTGGGTTCGCCCAGGACGGCGACGTCGGCGGTCAGCCAGTCCGGCAACTCGCGCTCGATACGGCCCAAACCGTTTGCCGCCGAGTCGATCTCCTCACAGTCGTACATCACCAGCGTCAAGTCGTGCGCCGGTTCGGCAACGGTGGCAGCCAGGTGCAGAAAGACCGCGTCCCCGGACTTCATGTCCGCGGTACCGCAGCCGTGCAACTCTGCGCCGTCCAGCCGGCTTGGCAGGTTATCGGCGACCGGCACGGTGTCCAGATGCCCGGCCAGCAGCACCCGCGACGGCCGGTTCAGCGCAGTGCGGGCCAGCACCGCGTTGCCGTTGCGCACGATCTCGAAGCCGGTCGTCTGGGCGCGCAGCGCCGCCTCGACCTCGTCGGCGATGCGCGCCTCGTCGCGCGACTCACTGGGGATGTCGACCAGCGCGGCGGTCAGCTCAACGGGATCACCCTTCAGGTCCAACACTCACCAAGTATGCCGAGCAGACGCAAAGTCCCCTTATTCGGGACGAAAAAGGGGACTTTTGCGTCTGCTCGCGGGGGGAAAGTAACCTTGCCGCCGTGACTGGAGCAGCAGGTATCGGCCTGGCGACACTGGCCTCCGACGGATCTGTCCTCGATGCCTGGTTTCCTGAACCGGAACTGACGGAGTCGGACACCAGCGCCACAACACGATTGGCCCTGTCGGATCTTCCCGCCGTGCTGGGAGCGCTGGTGGGCCGTGACGACGACCGCCAGACCGAGACCATCGCGATCCGCACGGTCATCGGCTCCCTCGACGAACAGGCCGGCGACGCCTACGACGCCTACCTGCGATTGCATCTGCTCTCCCACCGCCTGGTGGCGCCGCACGGGCTCAACGCGGGCGGCTTGTTCGGGGTATTGACCAACGTGGTCTGGACCAACCGCGGACCATGCGCCATCGAGGGCTTCGAGGCGGTGCGGGCGCGGCTGCGCCGACATGGACCGGTCACGGTGTACGGCATCGACAAGTTCCCGCGGATGGTCGACTACGTGGTGCCGTCCGGGGTGCGCATCGCCGACGCCGACCGGGTCCGGTTGGGCGCGCACCTGGCGGCGGGCACGACGGTGATGCACGAGGGTTTCGTCAACTACAACGCCGGCACGCTGGGCGCGTCGATGGTGGAAGGCCGCATCTCGGCGGGCGTGGTCGTCGGCGACGGCTCCGACATCGGCGGCGGTGCCTCGATCATGGGCACGCTGTCCGGCGGCGGGACCGAGGTCATCTCGATCGGCAAACGCTGCCTGCTGGGCGCCAATGCGGGACTGGGCATTTCCCTCGGTGACGACTGCGTGGTGGAGGCCGGCCTGTACGTCACCGCGGGCACCAAACTCACCGGGCCCGACGGCGCGACGCTGAAGGCCAGTGAGCTCTCCGGCGGCAACAACCTGCTGTTCCGGCGCAATTCACTCAGTGGCGCGGTCGAGGTGGTGCCGCGCGGCGGCCAGGGCATTGCGCTCAACGAGGACCTGCACGCCAACTAGCGCAGCCGGGTGCCGCGCGTTTCGGGCAGTCGGTAGACGCACGCCAGGCTGATCACCACCAGGATCACCAGCATCAACGCGATACCGGCGGCCCCATGAGCGGCCAACAGCCAGCCGGCGATCAGCGGCGGAACCGCGCCGCCGGCGATGCCGGCCAGGTTGATCGACAGCGCGGTCGCGGTGTAGCGGTAGCGGGTGGCGAACAGTTCGGGGACGAACGCAGCGACCGGGCCGAAGCAGCTCGCGGAGACGGCGTACATGCCCAGGATGGCGACCGCGAACAACACCGGGTCGCGGGAGTCGATCAGCGGCATCACCGACAACGCCCACGGCAGCGCCGCGGCCCAGCTGACCAACAGCACGCGCCGCCGCCCGAACCGGTCGCACAACCCCGCCGTCAGCGCGGCGAACACCAGGCAGGTGAGCCCGCCCAACACCCCGACGACCAGGATCAGGTTGCGCGAATAGCCGAGCTGAGTGTGGGCGTAGCCGGGCAGATACGCGCTCGCCAGATAGGTGAACGCGAAGCAGCCGAGCACGCTGCCGCCGGCCAGCACCACCTCCCGGCGCTGCAGTCGCAGCACTTCGGCCAGCGGCGCGGCAGCTTTGGTCTGCTGACCGGCGAAGACGGGTGTCTCCTTGATGTTGAGCCGCACGTACAGCGCGATGACGATCAGCACCGCGCTGAGTAGGAAGGGAATGCGCCATCCCCATTGCATGAAGGCATGGCTGCCTTCACCGATGGTCGCGTTGACGCCCAGGAACGTCAGGCTGGTCAGCACCAGCGCGATACCGCCGCCGAGCGCGGTGAACATCCCGTAGAACCCGCGTCGGCCGACAGGCGCCGATTCGGCGCTCAGCAGGGCCGATCCGGCCCATTCGCCGCCGACGGCGAAACCCTGCATGATCCGCAGCACGATCAGGATCAGCGGGGCCGCGGCGCCGACGGTTGCCGTGCTGGGCACCAAACCCACGGTCACGGTGGACAGCGCCATGATCAGCAGGGTGGCGACCAGGGTGCGCTTACGGCCCAACCGGTCACCGAGATGCCCGAAGACGGCGGCGCCCAGCGGCCGGGACAGGAACGCGGTGGCGAAGGTCCCCATCGAGGCGACGGTGGCCATCGTCGGTCCTAGGTGCGGGTAGAACACGGTGGGAAAGACCAGCGCCGCCGCGGTGCCGTAGATGAAGAAGTCGTAGTACTCGACGGCCGATCCGACCAGGCAGGCCAGGGCCACCCGCCGCATCGGCGTGACCTTGGGAGCAATCGTGCTGACAGACACCTTAAAAACGGTAGGCGACGGCACGCGGCTGTTTCCCTGGAAAATGCTGGTAACTCGCTGGCAGTGCATGTACAGCGACACGCCGCGATGGCCGTACATTTGCGCGCGCTCGCGACAGGGACTCAGCCTTCGGCCAGCAACTGCTTCTTGAGAACCTTGCCGAGCGCATTGCGGGGCAGCGACTCAACCATCCGCACCTCGCGCGGCCGCTTGTGCACCGAAAGTTGCTCAGCGACAAACTGAATCAACTCGTCAGGGCTGGCCGTGCCGACGACGTAGGCCACGATCCGCTGACCCAGATCTTCGTCGGGCGGCCCGACCACCGCGGCCTCGTCGACGCCGGGATGTGCGAGCAGTACCGTCTCGATCTCGCCGGCGCCGATCCGGTACCCGCCGGACTTGATCAGGTCGACGGACTCGCGGCCCACGATGCGGTGCATTCCGCTTTCGTCGACGACGGCGACGTCCCCGGTTCGGTACCACCCGTCGTCGGTGAATGCCTCGGCGGTGGCTTCCGGTCGGTTCAGGTAACCGTCGAACAGCGTCAGACCCCGAACCTGAAGCTTGCCAACGGTTTCCGCGTCGTGCGGCACCGGGGCACCGTGGTCGTCGACCATCCGGGTCTGCACCCCGGCCAGCGGCAGACCCACCCAACCCGGGCGGCGCTCGCCGTCGGCCCGAGTGGAGACGGTGATCAACGACTCCGACGCGCCGTAGCGTTCGATGGGCCGGTGCCCGGTCAGTTCCTCGAGCCGTTCGAACACCGGCACCGGAAGTGCGGCACTCCCGGACACCAGCAGCCGCGCCGGTCGCAATGCCTGCGCGGCACTCTGGTCGGCCACCACCCGCGACCACACCGTCGGCACCCCGAAGTAGAGCGTGCCGCCGGCGCCCGCGTAGCCGGCCGGTGTGGGTTTTCCGGTGTGCACGAACCGATTTCCTACCCGCAGCGACCCGAGCAGGCCGAGCACCAAGCCGTGGATGTGATAGAGCGGCAGCCCATGCACCAGCACGTCGTCGGGCGTCCACTGCCACGCTTCGGCCAGCGCGTCGAGGTCCGCGGCGATCGCCCGGCGGCTCACCTGCACACCCTTGGGCAGACCCGTCGTGCCCGATGTGTAGACGATCATCGCCAGCGCATCCGGCGCCGGCTCGGCGTAGCGGTGCCAGGACCGGGCATGGAGCCGCACCGGAATGTGTTGCAGCCCAGCGGGATCCTCCGGCAGCGGCCCCAGCCACGCCTGGGCGCCGGAATCGGTGAGCATGTGCCGGCGTTCGGCGACGCCGACGTCGGCGGGTACCGGCACGACCGGCACGCCGGCGATCAGGCACCCGACGATCGCCAGCACCGTCGATGCCGTCGGGGTGGCCAGCACCGCGATCCGGTGGGCGCCGGCCACCCGCTCGGCCACCGACGTCGCGGCACCCACCAGGTCGCCGCGGCTCAGCCGGAACCCGTCGATGCTGACCGCGTCCGGCACGTCGCGGGCGGTGGCTACCGCGGGATTCAGCGACGTCAGCAGCACGTCAGGCCCGCTCGTCCCAGATCTTGAGCAGGGTCTCCAGGATCTCCTCGCCGCGTCCCAGCCCGGCGAGATGGCTTTCCTCCGGCAGGTGGTACAGCTCGGCGTCGGGCAGCCGGGAGACGACGTGCTCGCCGTGCGCAAACGGGATGATGTGGTCGTGGTCGCCGTGCCACCAGCGCACCGGGACCGTCACGTCCTCGAGCCGGAATCCCCAGTCGCGGGCGAACAGAATGACGTCGTTGAACGGCGCGGCCAGCTGTTTGCGGCTGCCGTTGAGCAGGTCGTCGAGGAACATCGCCTTGAACTCGGGCCGGGTCAGCAGATGCCGGTCGGCTTCCGGTGACAACAGCGCATAGATGTCGAGCGCGCTGGATGCGACCGGCCGGATCGACTGGATCAGCATGCTGGCACCGATCCGCAGCGGGTTGCCGCCGAACTTCAGCAGTGGCGCCACCCGCAGGCCCAGGTTCATCGCTCCGCCACTGATCGCGTCAGGTCCCTGGGTCGGGGCCACGCCACCCAGTACGCCGACGGCCACCACCCGGTCGGACAGCCCGGCCGCGCAGGCCAACGTGTAGGGACCTCCGCCGGACAGGCCCACGACCGCCATCTTGTCGATGCCCAGGGTGTCGGCGATGACGCGCAGGTCGTCGGCGAAGGCCGCGATGGTTTCGTACCGGTGCGGAGTCGACGAGCCGATGCCGGGACGGTCCACGCCGATCAGGCGGATGTCGTGCAGGTCGGCGTAGACGCGGGCCTCGGTGGGGATCTGCCTGCGTGCGCCGGGCGTGCCATGCAGCCAGAAGACCGCGCGACCCTGCGGCGCGCCGAATTCGGCGAAGCCGAGTTGGCGGTTCTCGCCGACGGCGATGTTTCCTTCGAGCTTGGGTCGGGCGATCGCGACAGGCATGCGCAGCAGCCTATCAGCGCAGTTCAGGCGACCTTTTCCGGCTTCACCTCGGTACGGTCACCACCGGCTCGCTTCGCCAGGTACATTGCCGAGTCCGCGCGGTCGATGAGGCGGTGCACCACGTTGTGCACCGTGCTCGATGAGCAGGTGCCGGTGGCGATACCGATGCTCACGGTGAATTGCGGCGCCGCCGCGTTGCCGGCCAGCGCCGCATGGATCCGGCGGGCCACCCCGTGCCCGGCCTCGCTCTCGCCCCGCAACACGATCACGAACTCCTCACCACCGATCCGCGCCGCGGCCGTGTCGAACGGTGCCTCGGCGAGGGCGGCACGCATGCATTCGGCGAGGGTGGTGAGCACCCGGTCACCGGCTTCGTGACCGTGGGTGTCGTTGATCGCCTTGAACTGGTCGATGTCGATGGTGAGGGCCGTCAGCGGCGCTGTGGTGTCGCCCACCAGACCGTCCAGACTGTCCTCCAGGCCGCGCCGGTTGTTGAGGTGGGTCAACGGATCATGCAGGGCCTCAACGGCTCCCGTCCGCAATGTCAGCAGATAAGCCTGCATCACGACCGGGAAGCCCAGCACGATCGGCACCACGATCAATACGTTGATGGTGACGACATTCGCCGGAAACAGGTGCTGCCGCAGCGATTCCAGGTAGCACCAGGTAATCGAGGCCGCGGAGAACAACAGGTGCAGCGTCAGAGCACGCGGTCCGTGCAGGGCCACGATGTAGAAGCCGTTGATCGCCAACACCGTCAGGCCGGGCATCGCCAGGAAGGTCTGGCCGACGTTGATGACGGTCCCGAGAACACAGAGGTTGGACACCAGGATGAACAGAGCTGAGATCCGCTCGGACGGAAAGGGTCCGAATGTCCAGCCGATGCCGGAGACCACCGCTACCCCGACGATCAGGTAACTGACTTCGGGCACTTTCAGATTCGGGTAGACCACCGTCAGGATGCTGATGCCGGCATAGAACAACATCAGGATTCCCATGAACGCCTGATGCAGTCGGAGGAACCCGCGATTGCGGAGTTGCTGCACGGTCCAGTCGAAACCGGACGGCTGATTCCACCAGCCGACCACGAAGTTCCTGAACGCACTCAGCACCGGCCGGAAGCCCTTTCGTCCAGAGCAGTCTAGAACGGTTCGGCCTTGAGTTTTAGGCGTTCAGTAGGCGTTCGCCGATGACCCGTTGCTCGCGCAGCGTGGCGATCTCGTCATCGGACAGCCCCAAGCCGCGCAGCAGTTCGTCGTTGTGCTGGCCGAGCGTCGGTGGCGCGCTGCGGTGGTGGCGGTCGGGTCCGGGGGTGATGTGAAACGGCCAGCCGGGGAAGCGGCGCAGCCCGGTGACCGGGTGCTCGAAATCCTCGTAGAAATCCCGCGCGTCCAGTTGGGCGAAGTCGTACATCCGGTCGCCGGTGGCCACGCGCTCAGCCGCAATCCCTTGTCCCTGAAGGGTTTCAACGACGGCATCGGCGGGCAGGGTGCGGGTCCAGCCGGTGATGAGTTCGTCGAACGTGTCGTGGTCGAGCGTTCCGTCGTCGGGCAGCGACACCGCCACCCAAGCCTCGTCCTTCGTCGGATAGACGCCCTGCAGGCAGCCGCGCCGGCGGTTGCCTTCCCGCGGACGCACCACACCGTTCATCGAATACTCGATCACCGGTTCGGCGGTCACACAGGCGGCGACCTCGATCTGGGCGATCTCGACCAACTGGCCTTCGCCGGTGCGGCGGAGGTGTTCGAGTGCGGCCAGCAACGCCACCCCGGCGTGCATCCCGACGATGGGATCGGCCGGACCCTGCAGGTTGCACGGCGGCCCCTCGGCGTATCCGGTCACCGCCGTCATCCCCGACGTCTGCTCGATATTCAGTGCCCAGCCGACATAGTCGCGCCAGGGTCCGTCCAGTCCGAAGCCGGGCATCCGAACCGCGATCACGTCGGGTTTCAGCTTCACCAGCGAGTCGTAGTCCAGACCGAACTGTTCGACCACCCGCGGGGAGAAGTTCTCCACGACGACGTCGGCCTGCGCGGCCAACCGGTGGGCGATGTCGCGTCCGGCCGCCGAACCCAGGTCGAGGGTGAGGTCCTTCTTGTTGAGGTTGGTGGCCTGCCACAGCGCGCTGCGCTCGTACCAGTCGTCGCCCTCGAAGGGATAGGCGCCGGAGTAGCGGTGCCCGTCGGGGCGCTGGATGGATTCGACCTTGACGATGTCGGCGCCGAACGCTCCCAGGTAGCAGGTCAGATACGCCCCCGCCCAGAACGTGCTCAGGTCCAGCACCCGCAGTCCGGCGAACGGAAGCTCGCCTGTGGGCGCAGTCGGCGGCGCGGGTGCCGACGTGCTCGCGCCCATCCGGAAGGGTGCGCCGGGCCGCCGAAATCCGTTGCCCTGCACGAAGAAACCGCGCTTGGCGTACTGCGGCGAATCCAGCACGGTGGCGCCGTCGTTGACCGGAGCGGCCGGGATCCGCATCGCCTGGCTGAGTTCGACGAGTTCGGCGACGGTTTGGGCGGCCAGCAACGGCTCGGCCTTGGCGAAGAACTCGGCGCGCTCCGGGCCGCCCATCATGATGGCGATCTGGTGCTCACCGAACTCGGGCAGGCCCAGCATCGCGCACACGTCCAGCCAGTGCTGTCCGGTCAGGCAGTTGATGCCCACCCAACCGTCGGCGGCGCGCACCACACCCAGCATCGGCGCCGCGCGGATATTCGGTGGCAGGCCAAGGCTTTTCATCCGCTCGGCCATCAGCATCGGATACGGCAGCGTCGACAGCAGCGACTCGAACTCCGAGACGTCGACGTGTCTGACCGCTCCGGGAGCTAGCCGCAGGGCCGTCAGCGCACCCAGCGCCCCGTAGACGCCGGCCACGTACTCCGAGATCCGGGCACCGGCCTGTACCGGCGGTCGCTGCGGGTCCCGGTGGCTGATCCAGCCCGAGACCGCCTGCATGGTCAGCGCCGACGCAGTGCGGTCCCGCCACGGCCCGCAGTGGCCGAAGTGAGAAATGCTGAGCCGCACCAGATTTGGATTGAGCTGTGTCAGCCCGTCGAGTCCGTATTTCCGCAGTGTCCCGGGCGGTAGATTCTCGGCCAGGACGTGGCTCCCCGCGATCAGTTCACGCGCGGTCTCGAGATCGGCCGGTTGGCTCAAATCCAGTGTGATGCAACGCTTTCCGGTATTGAGGTACTCGAACAGGCCACTGCGTTCGGGATCGGGCGCCGCACCCGGAAAAGGCCCCCAGCTGCGCAGCGGATCCCCGGCCGGGGGCTCGATTTTGACGACGTCGGCGCCCAGGTCGACCAACAGCTTGGTGGCGTAGGGGCCGGAGATCTCGGTAGCGATTTCGACGACGTGCAGCCCCGCAAGGGGTCCCGTCACGCGGGCACTCCGATGGCCATCGGCTCCATGTACTGGTGCACCCCGCCGATCCCGCCACCCTCGCGGCCCAGACCGCTGAGTTTGAAGCCGCCGAACGGCGCGGCCCCGGCACCGCAGCCGTTGACCGCGACCTGCCCGGTCCGGATGCGGCGGGCGACGCCGACGGCGCGGTCCACGTCGCCGCTCCAGACCGCCCCGGACAGGCCGTAGCGCGAGTTGTTCGCGATCGCGACCGCGTCGTCGTCGTCGCGGTAGCGGACCACGCTCAGCACCGGCCCGAACACTTCCTCTTGTGCGATAACCGAATTCGGCTGCACGTCGGTCAGGATCGTCGGCTCGAAGTAGAACCCGACGTCCAGGCCGGCCGGGCGTTCGCCGCCGGCCACCAACGTGGCTCCCTCGTCCAGTGCGCCGGCGACGTGGTTCGCCACCCGCTCGCGCTGCGCGTCGCTGATCAACGGACCCATCTGCACGCCCGGGTCGGTCGGGTCGCCCACCTTCACCGAACGGGCCATCGACACCAACCGGTCGACGACGTCGTCGTGCAGTGAATCCGGCAGCAGCAGCCTGCTTTGCAGGATGCAGGCCTGCCCGGCGTGCAGCGAGCAACAGTCGAACAGCATCTGCTGCAACATCTCGTCAGTGACGTCGGTGTCGTCGAGGATGACGCATGCCGACTTGCCCCCGAGTTCCAGCAGGATCCGCTTGAGGGTGTCGCCCGCGGCGGACATCACCTGTCGTCCGACCACCGAGCTGCCGGTGAAGCTGACCATGTCGATCCGGGGGTCGGTGGTGAGCAGTTTGGCCGCCTCCACACCCGACGGGGTGACGACATTGACCACACCGGGCGGGATGTCGGTGTGCTCTTCGATCAGCCGCGCCAGGGCCAGCCCGGCCAGCGGCGTGAGTGGCGACGGTTTGAGGACGACGGTGTCACCGGCCGCCAGCGCGTGGTTGAGCTTCATCACGTTGAGGCAATGCGGGAAGTTCCACGGTGTCAGGATGGACACCACACCCAGCGGTTCGTGCCGCAACAAGGTGGTTCCGGCCCCGATACCGGTCACGGCTTCGTCGGCAAGCTGGGTGGCCAGCTGGGCGGCGTGCATGGCCATGAACGCCGCGCCGTCGACCTGCATCAACCGCTCGTTCTCGATGCAGCCCCATTCCTGCTGGGACAGCGCGAAGAAGTCGTCGGCGTGTTTGAGTAGGGCCTCGCCGAGCTGATTGAGGCACGTCGAGCGTACCTCGGGCGTGCTGGTGCCCCAGGGGCCCTCGTCGAATGCCCGGCGCGCGGCACCGATCGCCTCGGCGACCTGGCTGACGCTGGCGTCCGGGGCGCTGGCGATGGTCTGCTCGGTGGCCGGCGAGATGTCGTCGTAGCGACCGTCCTCGGGTTCCACCCATCGTCCGTCGATGTAGAGCTGGTAGGTGTCAACGAGCGCCGGTACCGCAGCCATCTGCTTCCTCACCCCAGGTCGGTCATCTTTCCCCCTGGTGTACACCCGTCGGACTCGGGCGTCAATCATGGAATGGGCGGATTTTGCGCATTTTTCGGTGTGTTGGATGCGTATTGACAGCGCAGCCGCCCGCGGAGTAGACACATTGCACAAGACACTTTGGCTCAATGTGTCGGATCGGAGGGACGCCAGCCGTGCGTACCGACTTCCCCTTGCACTCCCCTGACTTCTATGCCGGTGACCCGTACCCGGCTTACCGGGAGCTGCGCGCGACGTCGCCGGTGCACTGGAACGACGAGACCAAGTTCTGGGCGTTGCTCAAATACGAGGACATCCGCTTCGTGTCCAGCAATCCGGCCCTGTTCACCTCGACCAAGGGCATCTCGATACCCGACCCGGAGATGCCCAATCCGGTGCAGGAAGGCAATTTGATCTTCACCGACCCGCCGCGGCACCGGCAGATGCGCAAGCTGATCAATGCCGGGTTCACCCGCCGTCGGGTTGCGGTCCTCGAGCCCAAGATCCGCGAGATCGTGCGCGGCATCCTCGATCAGGTCGAGCCGGGATCGGTGCACGAGTTCGCCGAAGAGATCGCGGCCCCGCTGCCGACCCGGATGATCGCCGAGTTGATCGGCGCTCCGGCCGAGGACTGGGAGCAGTTCCGGGCCTGGTCGGATGCGGCCACCGGAACCGCCGACCCCGAGATCGAACTCGACGCGTTCGTGGCCATCGGCCAGTTGTTCGAGTACTTCCAGAAGCTGATCGCGGCGCGCCGCACCGACCCGCGCGACGACCTGCTCTCGGTGTTGGCCCAGGCCGAGATCGACGAACACCGGCTCACCGACGAAGACCTGCTGAACTTCGCGTTCCTGCTCCTGGTGGCCGGTAACGAGACCACCCGCAATCTGATCGCGCTGGGCACCCTGGCCTTGATCAACCACCCCGACCAATGCCGGCTGCTGGTCGAGGATCCCACGCTGATCCCCGTAGCGGTCGAGGAGATGCTGCGCTGGAACAGCCCGGTGGTCAGCATGTCTCGGGTTGCGACCGCCGACACCGAGATCCGCGGCCAGCGGATTCTCGAGGGCCAAGTGGTGACGATGCTCTACGGGTCGGCCAACCGCGACGAGGACGTATTCGGCAGTGACTCCGAGGAATTCAAGGTGACCCGCCACCCCAATCCGCACATCGCTTTCGGCTGCGGCGAACATTCCTGCATCGGTGCGCAATTGGCGCGACTGGAGGCGACCGTGTTGTTCGACGAGTTGTTGCGTCGCTTCCCGCGACTCGAGCTTGTCGGTGACGTCGCTCGGATGAAGGCCACGATGGTTCCCGGGGTGAAGCGCATGCCGGTCCGGTTGGGGGCCTGAGCGATGGAACTGGAATACACCCCGCAGCAACAACAGCTGCGTGCGGAGATGCGGGCCACGTTGCAACAGGTGATGACCCCCGAACGTGTCTCAGCGATCGGCAAGAACATCGAGGGCGGCCCCGCCGTCCGCGAGTGCGTACGTGCGCTGGCCGCCGCCGACCTGCTCGGCGTGGGATGGCCGAAAGAATATGGCGGGCAAGGTTTCTCGGCGATTGAGCAGTTCATCTTCGCCGAAGAAGCGCGACGGGCCGGCGCGCCGATCCCGTTGGTGACGCTCAATACCGTGGGCCCGACGCTGATGCAGCGCGGCAGCGAGGAGCAGAAGCAGAAGTTTCTGCCCGCCATCCTGGACGGCAGCGTCGAGTTCGCCATCGGCTACTCCGAGCCCGGTGCCGGTAGCGACCTGGCCTCGGTGCGCACCACGGCGGTGCGCGACGGGGACGAGTACGTGATCAACGGCCAGAAGATGTTCACCAGCGGCGCCGCCTACGCTGACTACATCTGGCTCGCTGCCCGCACCGACCCGAACGTCAAGAAACATAAAGGTATTTCGATCCTGATCGTGCCGACGTCGTCAGCGGGGTTCTCCTGGCAGCCGCTGCACACCATGCCGGGCATCTCGACCTTCTACACGTTCTACGACAACGTGCGGGTGCCGGTGAGCGCACTGGTGGGCGAGGAGAACCAGGGTTGGCAGCTGATCACCACCCAGCTGAATTTCGAGCGCGCCGCCCTGGGCAATCTGGGTGCGCTGGAGCCACTGTTCGAAAAGACGCTGGCCTGGGCCGAATCCACCGAGCTCGACGGTGCCCGGGTCATCGACCAGCCGTGGGTACAGCTCGCGCTGGCCAGGGTCGAAGCACAGGTCGCCGCATACAAATTGGTGAACCTGCGGGTGAACGCCGCGATGACCAAAGGCGTACTCAACATGGGAGAAGCCTCGGCCGCCAAGGTCTTCGGCACCGAGCTCACCCAGCAGGTCGCCCGCCAGCTGCTCGAGGTCCTCGACGGCAACGGGGTGCGCCGTGGTGCCGACGCGCCGCTTCGTGGCGCCCTGGAAACGGCGTACCGGCAGGCCGTCATCAACACGTTCGGTGGCGGCGCCAACGAGATCCAGCGTGACATCATCGCCATGGCCGGGTTGGGCATGCCGCGGGCACCACGTGACCTTCGCGCCACAACAGAAAAGGCAGGTTAAATGACGGACGCAGAACTTCTGGCCAAGCTGCGCGGGCTGGTCGACAAACCGACCGGGGGCAGCGGAAAGCCTTCGGTGGCACCGGATCCGGTCAACCAGCCGATGATCCGGCACTGGGCGTATGCCATGGACGACCTGAACCCGGTGTACATCGATCCCGATTTCGCGGCGACGTCCCGCTTCGGCGGCATCGTCTCACCGCCGGTGATGCTGCAGACCTGGACGATGCCGTCGCCGAAGCTGGAAGGGATCGGGGACCGCGGCGGTGCGCCCATCGAGATCAAGAGCAACCCGACGGCGTTCCTCGACGAGGCCGGGTACAGCAGCACCGTGGCCACCAACTCCGAATTCGAGATCGAACGGTATCCGCGACTGGGCGATCAGATCAGCTCGACAACGGTCTACGAGTCGGTGTCGGACGAGAAGAAGACCGCGCTGGGCACCGGATTCTTCCTGACCTGGCTGACCACCTACACCAACCAGGACGGGGAAGTGTTGGGGCGGCAGCGATTCCGGGTGCTGCGATTCAGGCCGGAGCGCTGATGGCGACCCGGATGACGCCGGCGATCAGTCCGGACACCGAGTTCTTCTGGAACGGTCTGCGGGACCACAAGCTGCTGATCCAGCGTTGCGCAGGCTGCGGCGTGCTGCGGCACCCGCCCCGGCCGATGTGCCCGCAGTGCCGCTCGCTGGACTGGGAGACCGTCGAGGCGTCCGGACGGGGCACCGTCTACAGCTACGTGCTGCCGCATCAGCCGCGCGTCCCGTTCTTCGACTACCCCTACATCGTGGCGCTGGTCGAACTCGAGGAGGGCGTGCGGCTGGTGTCGAACCTCACCGACGTGGACCCGTCCGACGTGACGGTCGGGATGCCGGTCGAAATCTACTTCGAGGCCTTCGAAGGCGTGTCCAGGAAGTCTCAGGAAGACCTTGTGCTGCACCAGTTCCGGCCGAGCGGATAGAACATGGACTTCACCTTCACCGAGGAACAGGAAACCATCTCGAAGCTGGCCCGCGAGATCTTCGAGCGCCGGGCCACACCGGAGCGGTTGACCGAACTGGAGGCGGGCGAGGTCCGCTACGACGAGGCGCTGTGGAAAGAACTCGCTGCCGTCGACCTGTTGGGAACCGCACTGCCGGAAGCGTACGGCGGCAACGGCGGTGGCTTCGTGGAACTCGGTGTGCTGCTGGCCGAGGTCGGGTGGAGCGTGGCGCCGGTGCCGGCCTACGCGACGCTGGTGCTGGGGGCCGATCCGATTGCCCGACACGGCACCGAAGAACAACAGCAACGCCTGCTACCCGAAGTCGTTGCCGGCAACCGCATCCTGAGTGCGGGGCTGGCCGAACCCGGCCGATCCGACCCGACTCGCCCGGCCACGACCGCGCGCCGCGACGGTGCGAGCTGGCGCCTGGAGGGTGCCAAGGAACTGGTCCCGGCAGGCCAACTCGCCGACACAGTGCTGATCCCGGCCACCATCGACGACGGGGACGTCGGCCTGTTCCTGCTGGCCACCGAGGACCCAGGCGTCGAGGTCCGGCCGGTGTCGACCACCGACCGCGAACCCCACGCCGACGTGTTCCTGGATGGCGCAACGGTTTCCGGCGGCGACCGCCTCGAAGGCGCCTCGGTCGAGTCGCTGTACACGCGGGCGCTGGCCGCGCTGTGCGCCATCCAGCTCGGCGTCGCCGATCGCGCGCTGCACATCGCCGCCGAATACACTACCGGGCGTGAACAATTCGGCCGGCCCATCGGCAGTTTCCAGGCCGTGCAACAGCGGATGGCCGACGCCTTCATCGACGTCGAGGCGATCCGGTGGACCACCTGGCACGCGGCGTGGCTGATCGCGAATGAGCAGCCGGCCGACCGGGCGGCACGCATTGCGAAGTTCTGGGCCGCCGAAGCCGGCGCGCGGGTGACCGCAACCGCTCAGCACGTCCACGGCGGCATCGGGATCGACACCACCTATCCTTTGCACCGCTACTTCCTGTGGGCCAAGCACAATGAGCTCACCCTCGGCCCTGCTTCCCAGCAGCTTGCGCGCCTGGGCTCGACATACTCGGAAGGACTGTAGATGACGACCACCGCCAGTCGCACGACCACGTTGAAGTGGGCCGACATCGAGGTCGGCGACGACGTCACCGCCCTCGAAATCCCCATTGACACAACGAAGATCGTCGCCGGGGCGATTGCGTCGCGTGACTTCATGCCGGCGCACCACGACCGCGACTACGCCAAGAAGCAAGGCTCCCCGGACCTGTTCATGAACATCCTGACCACCAACGGGTACTGCGTCCGGTTCCTCACCGACTGGGCCGGGCCGGAGGCGATGGTCAAGAATCTCGCGATTCGGCTTGGGGTGCCGTGTTTTCCGGGCTCCACGCTGAGCTTCGCCGGCACCGTCTCCGCCAAGAACCCCGGCACTGACGGCGAGAACTTCGTCGAGGTGACCTTCCGGGGTTCCAACAACCTCGGCGACCACGTCTCGGGCACTGCCGTGCTCAGCCTGCTCGACGGGGCGGGCGCATGAGCGCTTTGCCGGGACGTTGTGCCATAGCCGGCATCGGTCAGACCGAGTTCTCCAAGGAGTCGGGCCGCAGCGAACTCCAATTGGCTTGCGAGGCAGTCAGTGCCGCGATCGACGACGCCGGCCTGGCACCCAGTGACGTCGACGGCATGGTCACCTTCACCATGGACTCCAGCGACGAGATCGACATCGCCCGCAACGTCGGCATCGGCGACCTGAGCTTCTTTTCCCGCGTGCATCACGGCGGCGGCGCGGCGGCCGGCACCGTCGTGCATGCCGCGATGGCGGTCGCGACCGGCGTCGCCGATGTGGTGGTGTGCTGGCGGGCGTTCAACGAGCGATCCGGGTTCCGGTTCGGCGGCAGTGGACGTACCAGCGCCGAAACTCCCTTGTTCATGGCGCATTACGCACCCTTCGGATTGATCACACCGGCCGCCTGGGTGGCGCTGCACGCCCAGCGGTACATGTCGACCTACGGGGTCACCAACGAGAATTTCGGCCGGATCGCCGTCGTCGACCGCGCGCACGCCGCCCGCAATCCCGACGCCTGGTTCTACGAACGTCCGATCACGTTGGAAGACCACCAGAACTCGCGCTGGATCGTCGAACCGGTGCTGCGCCTGCTGGACTGCTGTCAGGAGAGCGACGGCGGCGTCGCGCTGGTTGTGACCAGCGCCGAACGGGCCCGCGATCTGCGCCAGCCGCCGGCGATCATCACCGCGGCTGCCCAGGGCGCCGCCGCCGACGGCGAGATGATGACCAGCTACTACCGCCAGGACATCACCGGGTTGCCGGAGATGGGCGTCGTCGCCGACCGGCTGTGGCGCGATTCGGGCCTGAAACCGCAAGACATCCAAACCGCCTTCATCTACGACCATTTCACGCCGTTCGTGTTCACCCAACTCGAGGAACTCGGCTTCTGCGGGCGCGGCGAGGCCAAGGATTTCGCCACCGTCGAGCGATTGTCACTGGGCGGTGAATTCCCGATCAACACCAACGGCGGCCTGCTCGGCGAGGCCTATATTCACGGCATGAACGGCATCACCGAAGGCGTTCGGCAGGTGCGGGGCACTTCCTACAACCAGGTCGAAAACGTCGAGCATGTGCTGGTCACCTCGGGTACCGGGGTGCCCACCAGCGGGCTCATCCTCGCCCGGGACGGGTAGGCCCGATGACCCAGGCCCAAGCGACCGATACGCGGGAACTCATCCTCGATTCCGCGTATGCGTGTTTCCGTAAACACGGGCTGCTGAAGACTACGATCGTCGACATCGCCCGGGAGGCGGGCATATCGCGCAGCACGATCTACGAGTACTTCTCCGACAAAGGGGCCATCCTGGAGGCCTGCGCGGAGCACGCTTCCGAGCAGTTCTACCGGGAAATGACCAGAGCGATGAACCCCGGCTCCTCGCTCGAGGAAAAACTCGCCAACGCAGCGGTTTTCGTCACCCAGGCGCGCCGGGCGATCGCCTCCGAGGAGTACTTCGACGAAGACGCGATCAGCCTGCTCCTCACCAAGGACGCCGCGGTGCTGTTGCGTGAATGCGTCGACTTCTTCGCTCCCTACTTGTCTGCGGCGAAGATCACCGGCGAGGTGCGCAAGGACCTCGACGTGGAGTCGGCCGGCGAATGGTTCGCGCGGATCCTGTTCTCGTTGTTCAGCACCGCCTCGCCGATACGCGATATGGACGATCCCGACGTCGTCGCCGAGTTCGTCAGCGCACACGTGGTGCGCGGCTTCGCCGACGACCGCGCGCGGCCCGCCCGCACCATTCGCCCTCGTTGAACACGCTCGGGTGTGGGCCACGGCTTTCATTGTGAAGCCGGGGCTTTGATTGTGAAGCCACGGCTTTCAATGTGAAGTCACGGCTTTCAATGTGAAGCCTGGGCGGCCAGATCGCGATTTCGCCGCCCTGAGTTCACTCTCAACGCCACACCTTCACTCTCAACGCCACACGCTCACTCTCAACGCCGCACCTCTCAACGCCACACGCTCACTCTCAACGCCCTGGCCTCACGATCGATGCGTCAACCCTGGCAGGAAGAACCCAAGTCAAAACCCATGTGCGGATACGCGTGCTCGGTCGCCGGGACGAACGTCTCCTTGATGGTGCGCGTCGACGTCCAGCGCATCAGGTTCAGCGCCGACCCGGCCTTGTCGTTGGTCCCGGATCCGCGTGAGCCACCGAACGGCTGGCGTCCGACCACCGCCCCGGTCGGCTTGTCGTTGACGTAGAAGTTTCCCGCCGCGAACCGCAGCCGCCGCGAAGCGGTCAGCACCGCCTCGCGGTCGTCGGCGATAACCGCGCCCGTCAACGCATACCGGGATCCGGTGTCGATGACCTCGAGCATCCGCTCGTACTGGCTGTCCGGGTAGACGTGCACAGACAGCAGCGGCCCGAAGTACTCGGTCGCGAACGCCTCGTCGGTCGGGTCGTCGGACAGCAGCACGGTGGGCCGCACGAAATACCCTTCGCTGTCGTCGTATTCGCCGCCGACCGCGACAGTGACACCGGTGGCACCCTTCGCCCGTTCGATGGCGTCGACGTTCTTGACGAACGCGCGACGGTCGATCAGCGCGCCACCGAAGTTGGACAGATCGGTGACGTCGCCGTAGGTCAATTCGGCGACCGCACCGAGGAACTCGTCACCCATCCGCTGCCACACCGAGTGGGCGACGAACGCCCGCGAGGCGGCCGAGCACTTCTGGCCCTGGTAGTCGAACGCACCGCGAATCAGGGCCGCACGCAACACATCTGGCCGCGCGGAGGCATGCGCAAGCACGAAGTCCTTGCCGCCGGTCTCCCCCACCAACCTCGGATAGCTGTGGTAGCGGCCGATATTGGCCCCAACCTGGCGCCACAGGTGCTGGAAGGTGACCGTCGACCCGGTGAAGTGGATGCCGGCCAGCCGCGGGTCATCCAGCGCGACGTCGGACACCGCCAGACCGTCCCCGGTGACCAGGTTGATCACCCCGGCCGGCAACCCGGCCGCCTCCAGCAGTTGCATCGTCAGATACGCCGACAGCGTCTGCGAGATCGACGGCTTCCACACCACGGTGTTGCCCATCAGCGCCGGCGCGGTCGGCAGGTTCGCGGCGATCGAGGTGAAGTTGAACGGCGTAATCGCATAGACGAAACCGTCGAGCGGGCGGTAGTCGCTGCGGTTCCACTCCCCCGGACCACTGATCGGTTGCTGCGCCAGAATCTGCCGCGCGAACGCGACGTTGAACCGCCAGAAATCGACCTGCTCACAGGGTGCATCGATCTCGGCCTGGTACACCGACTTGGACTGGCCGAGCATCGTGGCCGCGGCGATCTTTTCCCGCCACGGCCCGGCCAGCAGGTCGGCGGCCCGTAGGAAGATCGCCGCGCGTTCGTCGAACGGCATCGCCGCCCAGTAGTCCTTCGCGGTCATCGCCGCTTCGACCGCGGCGGCGGCGTCGGCGTGGGTGGCGTTGGACAGCGTGCCCAGTCTGGCGGCGTGCCGGTGCGGCTGGACGACGTCGATCGTCTCGCCCTTGCCCATCCGGTGCCGGCCCGCGATGACATGCGGTAGCTCGACCGGGTTAGCGGCCAGCGCAGCCAGTTCGGTGCGCAGCCGGGTGCGCTCGGGTGAGTTCGGCGCGTAGTCGTGCACCGGCTCGTTGGCCGGCATCGGTACCTGGGTGATGGCGTCCATGCAGGTCAGGATCCGCGCCGTAGCGCCTCGATCAGTTGGCTGATCAGCCAACAACTGGTGCTGTTGCTAGTAGCATCGGACAACATGGGGTCCGGCGTCGGACTCGGCCATTTGCTGCTGGCCCTGGACGCGACCATGGTGCGCCTGGTCGCCGCGCCGCGGGGCCTGGACCTTCCGGTGGCCAGCGCGGCATTGATCGATACCGACGACGTGCGACTGGGTCTGGCCGCTGCAGCCGGCTCGGCCGACGCCTTCTTCCTGCTCGGTGTCGGCGACGACGACGCGGTGCGCTGGATCGCCGCACCCGCCCGCGCGCCCGTGGCGGTCTTCGTCAAGGAACCGTCGGCGCCGGTGGTGGCGGCGGCAGTGCGGGCCGGTGCCGCGGTCGTGGCCGTCGATCCACGCGCCCGGTGGGAGCGGATCTACCAGCTGGTCAACCGCGTGTTGGCGCACGGCCCTTCCGACCAGCAACAGGATTCCGGCTCCGATCTGTTCGGGCTGGCACAGTCCCTGGCCGACCGGATTCACGGCATGGTCAGCATCGAAGACGCCCAGTCGCACGTGCTGGCCTATTCGGCCTCCAACGACGAAGCCGACGAGTTGCGCCGGCTGTCGATCCTGGGCCGCGCCGGCCCGCCCGAGCATCTGCAGTGGATCGGTCGAGCGGGCATCTTCGACGCGCTGCGGAAGGGAAACGACGTGGTGCGGGTGGCCGAGCGCCCGAACTTGGGTCTGCGGCCGCGCCTGGCCATCGGCATCCACGAAAACGGCGTGTTCACCGGCACCATCTGGGTGCAGCAGGGGTCGCAGTCGCTGGCTGAGGACGCCGAGGAGATGCTGCGCGGGGCCGCGGTGCTGGCCGCCCGGATCATGTCGCGCTTGGCGGCCCGCCCGTCCACCCACACCTTGCGGGTGCAGCAGCTACTCGGCCTGACTGACGGCGGCGCGGTGACCGACATCGCCGTCGAACTCGGCCTGCCGGTAGCGGGCGACGGCGTGCTGATCGGCTGGGACACCCTCGCGCCCGGCGACCGCCAGACGCGCCTCGCCGACGTCTTGGCACTGAGCGCCAGCGCTTTTCGGCACGATGCGCAGGTCGCATCCAATGGGTCCCGGGTCTACGTCCTGCTACCGCAGCTCGGCACAGCCCGGTCGATCCCGTCCTGGGTGCGCGGCACCATCGCCGCGCTACGCACCGAAATCGGCGTCGAATTGCGCGCGGCCATCGCCGTGCCGGTCCCGGGCCTGGCCGCGGTATCGGAAGCCCGCATCGAGGTGGACCGGGTACTCGACAGCGCCGAACGCCACCCCGGCACCATCGGCCGGGTCACCTCGCTGGCCGAAGCGCGCACCACGGTGCTGCTCGACGAGATCGTCACCCTGATCGGCACCGACGAACGACTCGTCGATCCCCGGATCCGCACCCTGCGCAACCGGGATCCGATGCTGGCCGAGACGCTACGCGTCTACCTGGACTGTTTCGGTGACGTCGCCGCCGCGGCGCTGCGCCTGCAGGTGCACCCGAACACGGTTCGATACCGGGTGCGCCGAATCGAGAAGGTGCTGTCGACCTCGCTGAGTGATCCCGAGGCGCGCCTGTTGTTTTCGCTGGGTTTACGGGCAACCGAGCCGTCGGCCTGAGGTTTTCCCAGACAGCGGCGCTGGTCGGGCAATAGTTATTCTCAGGCTGAGCGTAACTGCAAGAGTTGCAGCGGTTTTGCCTGCGGTTAGGCTTCGGTTCGTGGCCGATCATCCGTCGTCATATCTGGTGCTGGCATCCCAGCGCAGCGGGAGCACGCTGCTCGTGGAATCGCTGCGCGCGACCGGCGTGGCCGGCGAGCCGCAGGAGTTCTTCCAGTACCTGCCCTCCACCAGTCAGTCCCCACAGCCGCGGCAGTGGTTCGCCGACGTGGACGACGAGTCGATCCTGAGCCTGCTGGACCCGCTCGACGAAGGAAAGCCCGACCTCGCACCGGCGGAGATCTGGCGCGACTACATCCGCACCGTCGGCCGCACGCCGAACGGGGTGTGGGGCGGCAAGCTGATGTGGAATCAGACGCCGCTGTTGCTGGACCGGGCGGCCGGCCTGCCCGACCGCTCGGGAGAGGGTTTGTTGTCCGCGATCCGCGACGTCGTCGGCGAGGACCCGTTGCTCATCCACATCCACCGGCCCGACGTCATCTCGCAGGCGGTGTCGTTCTGGCGCGCGGTGCAGACCCGGGTGTGGCGCGGACGGCCCGACCCGGTCCGCGACGCGCGCGCCACCTACCATGCCGGCGCGATCGCGCACGTGGTCAAGATGCTGCGGGCGCAGGAGGAAGGCTGGCAGAACTGGTTTGCCGAAGAAAACGTCAAACCGATCGAGATTTCCTATCCGGTGTTGTGGCGCAACCTGACTCAGGTCGTCGGCCACATCCTCGAAGAGCTGGGTCTGGACCCGCGACTGGCGCCCGAACCGGTGCTCCAGCGTCAGGCCGACCAGCGTTCCGACGAGTGGGTGGACCGCTATCGGACCGATGCCGAAAGAGAGGGGCTCCCCACATGAGCGCTCCGACAGACACGTTGCACGTCGACGAGCTGAGGCTGCTGGAAGCCGAAGCGGTGCACATCATCCGCGAAGTCGTCGCCGAACTGGAGCGGCCGGTGCTGCTGTTCTCCGCCGGCAAGGACTCGATCGTGTTGCTTCGGTTGGCGGAGAAGGCATTTCGCCCGTTGCCGCTGCCGTTCCCGGTGATGCACGTCGACACCGGACACAACTTCCCCGAGGTGATCGAGTTCCGCGACGAGCGGGTCACCGGCGAGGGGCACAAGCTGATCGTCGCCTCGGTCCAGGAGTCGATCGACAAGGGCCGGGTGCCCGACCCGGGCCCGTCGGCTTCGCGCAACCGCGCCCAGACCCGCACCCTGCTCGACGCCCTCGAGGAGGGCGGCTTCGACGCGGCCTTCGGCGGCGCACGACGCGACGAGGAACGCGCGCGGGCCAAGGAACGGATCCTCAGTTTCCGTGACGAGTTCGGTCAGTGGGACCCGCGTGCCCAGCGCCCGGAACCGTGGTCGCTCTACAACGGCCGGATCAAGAAGGGCGAGCAGGTCCGGGTGTTCCCGTTGAGCAACTGGACCGAGCTCGACGTCTGGCGCTACATCGAATTGGAAGAGCTGGAGATTCCGTCGATCTACTACGCGCACGAGCGTGAGGTGTTCGAACGGGACGGCATCCTGCTGGCGGTGTCGGAATACGCCAGCCCGCAGGACGGGGAGAAAGCCGCCAAGGAATGGGTGCGTTACCGCACCGTCGGGGACCTGACCATCACCGGCGCGGTGCGTTCGGAAGCCACCGACATCACCGGCGTCATCCGTGAGATCTCGGCCGCGACGGTGTCCGAGCGCGGTGAGACCCGCGCCGACGACCGCACGTCAGCCGCTGCGATGGAAGACCGTAAGCGAGAAGGGTATTTCTGATGACTGTCGCCGACAAGGCCGAGAAAGTCGTACACCCCAAGGGAATAACGCGTCAGCTGCTGCGGATCACCACCGCAGGATCGGTGGACGACGGCAAGAGCACCCTGATCGGCCGGCTGCTGCACGACACGGACAGCCTGCCGCTGGACCATCTGGAAGCCGTCACCGACGAGGAGGGCGTGGCCGATCTGGCGGCGCTGTCCGACGGCCTGCGCGCCGAACGCGAACAGGGCATCACCATCGACGTCGCGTACCGGTTCTTTTCCACCGAGACGCGCAGCTACATCCTGGCTGATACACCGGGTCACGAGCGTTACACCCGCAACATGTTCACCGGCGCCTCCAATGCGCACGTGGCGGTGCTGCTGGTCGACGCGCGCGAAGGAGTGCTGCGGCAGACGCGCAGGCATGCCCGGATCGCGAAGCTGTTGGGCATCAAGCACTTTGTGGCCGCCGTCAACAAGATCGATTTGATCGACTTCGACCAGGGCAAATTCTCCGACGTCGAAGAACAACTGGGCCAGGTGGCGGCGCGGCTGGGCGAAGTCGACATCAAGGTGATCCCGCTCGCGGCCAAGCACGGCGACAACGTGGTGCACCGCTCCGACCGGACGCCGTGGTACGACGGCCCCACGCTGCTGGACTATCTGGAAGGCGTGGAACTGGCCGCCCCGCAGGCCGAGGCGTCCCGGCTGCGGCTGCCGGTGCAGTGGGTCTCGCGCCCGACCGACCAGCAGCGCCGCCGTTACACCGGCCGGCTGGCGGCGGGCACGCTGAGCGTCGGAGATCCGGTGATGTCGCTGCCCGCCGGCACCAAGTCGACGGTGACCGCGTTGGACACCCTCGATGACGACCGAAACACCGCTGTCGCACCGCTTTCGGTGTCCATCGAGTTGGAGGACGACATCGACGTCGGTCGCGGCGACGTCCTGGTCAGCGGGGCCGAGGATGCGGTTCCGCCGGTGCTGGCCCGGGAATTGGACGCCAATGTGTGCTGGTTCATCGACAACCCGCTGCGCGCCGGTGACCGACTGGCGTTGAAACAGACGACCAAGACCGTGCGGACCACCGTGCAGGAGCTGCACTCGCGCCTGGACCCGGAGACCCTGGACGAGATCGACCAGCCGGTCGAGTTGACGCTCAACGACATCGGCACCGTGACGTTGCGCACCAGCTCGGTCGTCATCGCCGATCCCTATACCGGCAACCGGGACAGCGGCGCGTTCATCCTGATCGACGAGACCACCAACGACACCGTCGGCGCCGGCACCATCATCGAGGCGCGGGAAGTCAAGCCGGGTGCCAGTCAGCGCACCGACATCCGTTGGCACCCTTCGGCGTTGGACCGCAAGCACCGCTGGAAGGCGACCGGCCAACCGGGTGCGACGATCTGGTTCACCGGCCTGCCGGCCTCGGGCAAGTCCACCGTCGCGGTGGCCGTGGAACGCGCACTCGTCGAATCCGGTCGCGTCGCCTACCTGCTCGACGGGGACAACCTGCGACACGGACTGTCCGACGACCTGGGCTTCTCCCCCGGCGACCGCACCGAAAACATCAGGCGGGTAGGGCATTTGACGCGCCTGCTGGCGGACGCGGGCGTGGTCGCGTTGGCCTCGCTGGTATCGCCGTTGAAGTCTGACCGCGAGACCGCACGCGCGCTCAACGACGCCGCCAAACTCCCGTTCATCGAGGTGCACATCTCCACCTCGCTGGAGGAATGCGAGCGCCGCGACCCCAAGGGTCTGTACGCGCGGGCACGCAAGGGCGAACTGAAGGGGATGACCGGTGTGGACGCGCCGTACGAGCCGCCGGAGGAAGCCGACCTGGTGCTCGACACCACCGATGCGGACATCGACGATCTCGCCGCCAAGGTGATCAGCCTGCTCGACGAGCGCAGTCCGCGTAAGTAACGGCAGATCACCCGAACCGGTTGGCGCCCACTGGTTGTCGCGGTCATCGGACGAGTCGTCGTCGCCTCGGTGTCGCTGGGGCTCGTCCTGTTCACCTCACGCGTTTTGCACCGGGGCGTAGCCGGCTGAGCTGATCGGCATAAACGGACCAACAGTTGGGTAGACACCCGGAAGCTCGATCCTTGCGCGCCGCCTGCGAGCTGACGGGAGACGACCATGAAACGCTGCATCGTCGCAGGACTGACCGCCCTGTTGCTGGCCGCGGTGCCGGTAGCCGTGGCGGCGCCGGCCGCCGCCGGCTGTGTGTACGGCGGAGGCGTCATCAGCAAGTGCGACGGACCCGTTCAGCCGGACGGCACCTGGCAACGATGCGTGGGAGTTGCCCAGCTGGTTCCGCACGGCGCCAGTTCCTACCTGACGCCCGTCAAGAACTGCGACGTGCTGGGTCCGGATCGGACCCCCGCGGATCCCGCGCTCGCCGACCCGCCCGCGCACATCGACTGACGGCGGGGGACGCTGGCGCGTCGAGGGCTCTTATGCCAGCGTGAGCGCATGACAATTCCCGGCCGAGCCGATCAAGCGCTACCCATGCCCACGTCACGCAAGGTCCTCTGCGTCGTCTACGGTGCCATCGCGGTAGCCGCACTCGTCGCGACCTGGAGTCAGAATCTCGCGTATTTCGACCGGCCCGCGCGCTTTCTGCACGACTTCACCCTGGACGCCAAAGTCACACCGGCGTCCCGATCGTTGACGGCCGACCTGTTGCTGCTCGCCCTGGCGGTCATCATCCTGATGGTGATCGAGGCCAGAAAGCTCGACATCAGATTCGTGTGGCTCTACGTCGTCGCCGGATTCGCCGTCGCGATCAGCGTTTCGTTTCCGTTGTTCCTCATCGCCCGCGAATTTCGGTTGGGCACAACAGATTCCCCGCGGCTACACACGCCGGACACCGTCCTGCTCACGGCTTTCGCCGTTCTGGCGGCGGCGCAGACCATCTGGGTGGCCATAGCGTGACGGGTCCTGGCGCTCAAGGGCGTGTGCGGTCCGGGTCGACGATCCCGCGCGTAGGTTCTCCACCCGAGACGGGGCATATACCTCGGCCAGGAACTGCTCGACCGCCACCGCGGTGTGCGCCGCGCGGGTCGACCCGAAGATGTCGAAAGCATGCTGCGCGCAGGGCAATTCGGCGTAGACGACCGGCTGGCGGCTGACCTCGCGGAGCCGCGCGGTGAAACTGCGGGCCTGCTCCACCGGAATCAACGAGTCGTTGACGCCGTGCAGCACGAAGAACGGTGGCGCGTCTTCGGACACGTGGGTGATGGGCGAGGCCAGCCGGAACGGCTCGACGATGTCGGCCCGCCCGAGCTTGAACACGCGCTTGGCCATCATTGCGTGCATCATCGGATGCACCGCGTCGTCGCGGGTGAAGTCGTAGAACCCGTAGAACGGCACGGCAGCCTGCACCCGGGTGTCGGCGTCTTCGAAGTCGGGCTGGAACAGCGGATAGTTCGGGGTGAGCGCGGCGAGCGAAGACAGGTGCCCGCCGGCCGAGCCGCCGGTGATCGCGATCCAGTTCGGGTCGCCGCCGTATTCGGCGATGTGCTCTTTGGTCCACGCGATGGCCCGTTTGACGTCGACGATCTGGTCCGGCCAGGTCGAGCGCGGGCTGAGCCGGTAGTTCACCGACACACAGACCCAGCCGAGTTCGGCCAGATGGCTCATCAACGGATGTGCTTGTCCGCGTTTGTTTCCCACCATCCAGGCACCGCCGTGCACCTGCAACAGCACCGGCGCCCGCCCGTCGCGGTCGAGATCGGGGCGGCGCCAGATGTCGAGGTGGTTGCGCGAACCGAACTCCCCGTAGCTGATGTCGCTGTCGTGGGCGTAGTCGCGCCAGATGCGCAGCATGCGCGCCGGGCCCGGCTTCTTCGCCGTCGCACCATCGGGCGCCGGACGCTTCCACAGGTCGGCCCCGTCGGTGCGGCGGTCGGGACCCAGCCCTTCGTCCAGCGCCGCCGTCAGGGTCTCCTGGGCGGTGTGCCCGGCACGCCGCAGCCCCAGCAGGGCCAGCCAGGATGCGCAGGCCAACCCCCAACTCAGCAGACTTATCCGCGGCGACCGCCGAGGAGTTACCGCGGCCAGGGCGGCGACGTGCGCGGCCAGCCCATACAACGGCAGTTCCGAAGCGAACAGTCCGTAGCCGAACGCGTAGCCCGCGCCGTAACCGCGCTTGCTGAACGGGCGATAACCGTTGGCCGCGAACACCACCCCGGCCAGCGCCACCAGGATCGCCGCTATCCGCTTCATCGTCTTCCCTCCCGTCGCTGGTTGACCAATCTATCCGGTCGCTCCCGCCGAACCTCGGCCAAGCGCCCACTCCCTTCCCGCCGAGCAGACGCAAAATCCCCCTATCACCCCGTGATTTGGGGGATTTTGCGTCTGCTCGCCATAGCAAGCTAGCGCAGGCGGTGGGCCGCGGCGGCAATCCGCTCGTCGGTGGCGGTCAGGGCGACGCGCACATGACGCGCGCCCGCGGGACCGTAGAAATCACCGGGAGCCACCAGGATGCCGCGTTGCGCCAGCCAGGAAACGGTCTCGTGGCAGCCCTGACCCCGGCTCGCCCACAGGTAGAGGCCGGCCTCGGAGTGATCGACGGTGAAGCCCGCCGAGCGCAGCGCCGCCAGCAAGACCGCGCGGCGCTGCGCGTAGCGCTCCCGCTGCACCTTCTCGTGGTCGTCGTCGTCCAGCGCGGCGACCATCGCGGCCTGCACCGCCGTCGGCACGATCATCCCGGCGTGCTTGCGCACCGCCAGCAACTCTGCGACCACGCCCGCATCCCCGGCGACGAAACCCGCCCGGTAGCCGGCCAGCGACGAACTCTTCGACAACGAGTGCACGGCCAGCAACCCGGTGTGGTCGCCCTCGCAGACCGACGGGTGAAGCACCGACAGGGGTGCCGACCCGTTCTCCAGGTCCCACGCCAGCCCGAGGTAGCACTCGTCGGACGCCACCAGCACCCCGCGCTCACGTGCCCACCCGACTACCTTGCGTAGGTGCTCGACCCCGAGTACCCGGCCGGTGGGGTTGCTCGGCGAGTTCAGGTAGATCAGCGCCGGGGTCTGCGGTCCCAGCTGAGTCAATGAGTCCGCGCGCATCACCTGGGCTCCGGCCAGCCGCGCACCCACGTCGTAGGTGGGGTAGGCGAGTTCCGGCACCACGACCACGTCGCCGGCACCGAGCCCCAGTAGCGTCGGCAACCAGGCGATGAGTTCTTTGGTGCCGATCACCGGCAGCACCGCGGATTCCGCCAAGCCGGTGACGCCGTAGCGACGGGCCAGTGCGGACACCGCGGAGTCCCGCAACCTGCGGGTGCCCGCGGTGGCTGGGTAGCCGGGTGCCGCTCCGGCGGCCGTCAACGCTTCCTGGATCAGCGGCGCGACCGGATCGACGGGGGTGCCGACCGACAGGTCGACGATGCCGTCCGGATGGGCCGCCGCGGTCGCCTTCGCCTCGGCCAGGGTGTCCCACGGAAACTCTGGCAAGGACGCCGACACCGGTTGCCGGCGGCGCAGCAGCGGATTCAGTCCTCGCCCTGGGGCGGCAGGTCCTTGACCGCTTGCGGGTCGTTTTCGGTCAGCCCGACCTTGGCCGCCCCGCCCGGGGAGCCCAGCTCGGCGAAGAAGTCCGCATTGATCTGCGTGTACTGACTCCACTGCTCGGGCACGTCATCTTCGTAGTAAATGGCCTCGACCGGGCAGACCGGCTCGCAGGCGCCGCAGTCCACGCACTCGTCGGGGTGGATGTACAGCATCCGAGCGCCCTCGTAGATGCAGTCGACGGGGCATTCCTCGATGCACGCCTTGTCCTTGATGTCGGTGCAGGGCTGGGCAATCACGTACGTCACGGACGTCTCCTCAACGTGTCCTCCATGAACAAGTGGGCTGTCGGCTGCACGGCCTGGGGGCGTCCAAGCCGCGAACCGGTACTGCTTTGGTTACTGATACTAGACGTTGCACATACAGGCCGACCAAATGGCACGCCCGAAAATATGTCCAGTCATGGTGCACCTCGCGGCATAGCCGGGTGCAACCACCCCTATGCTGCGCGGATGGCGCTTCCCCAGGCTGGTCTCGTCTCCCGCAGCGCCCCCCATGCCGGACGCTGCCGACGATGGAGAACGACGGGTGGGCGGAACTCGCGCGCTGGATCGCCGAGCCGCTCGACCCGACCGCCCGGCCGAGGTGATGCGTTGAGCCACAACGGTCCTCGTGAGATAGCCGTCCAGCTGCGCGGCGCCGAGGAGAACCGGTGAACTACCCGAACCTGTTGTCTCCGTTGGATCTCGGCTGCACCACGTTACGCAACCGGGTGGTCATGGGGTCGATGCACACCGGGCTGGAAGACCGCGCCGGCAACATCGATCGACTGGCCGCGTACTTCGCCGAACGCGCCCGCGGCGGCGTCGGGCTCCTCGTCACCGGTGGGTACGCGCCCAACCGCACCGGTTGGCTGCTGCCGTTCGCCTCGGATCTGACGACCTCGCGGCAGGCACGACGGCATCGTCGCGTCACCCGCGCGGTGCACGACGAGGGCGGCAGGATCCTGCTGCAGATCCTGCATGCCGGACGCTATGCCTACCACCCGCTTTCGGTCAGTGCATCGTCGATCAAGGCGCCCATCAACCCATTTCGGCCGCGCACGCTGAGCGGTCGTGGTGTCGAATCGACCATCGCCGATTTCGTGCGGTGCGCTCGGTTGGCGCGTGACGGTGGCTACGACGGCGTCGAAATCATGGGCAGCGAAGGCTATCTGGTCAACCAGTTCCTGGCGCCACGCACCAACAACCGCACCGATTCCTGGGGCGGCTACGCGATCAACCGCCGCCGATTTCCGGTCGAGATCGTGCGCCGCACCCGGGCCGCCGTCGGACCCGATTTCGTCATCTCCTAGCGCATGTCGCTCGCCGACTATGTCGAAGAAGGTCAGAGTTGGGACGAAATCCTCGCGCTGGCAACCGAAGTCGAAGCCGCCGGCGCCACCGTCATCAACTCCGGGTTCGGCTGGCACGAGGCGCGAGTACCCACGATCGTGACCTCGGTCCCCAACAGCGCGTTCGTCGCCATCAGCAGTGCGTTGGCCGGACACGTCGGCATCCCAGTGATCGCATCCAACCGGATCAACATGCCGCAAGCCGCCGAACAGATCCTTTCCGACACCGGAGTGCAACTGGTCTCGATGGCCCGACCCCTGCTGGCGGACCCGGAGTGGGTGCACAAAGCCGCAGCCGGCCACGCCGACGAGATCAACACGTGCATCGCCTGCAATCAAGCGTGTCTGGACCACGCATTCGCCCGTAAGACGGTGTCGTGCCTGCTCAACCCGCGCGCCGGACACGAGACGAAGCTGGTGCTGGCGCCGGCCCGGCACACCCGGGACGTGGCCGTCGTCGGCGCCGGCCCCGCCGGATTGGCCGCGGCGGTCAGCGCCGCACAGCGCGGACACCGGGTCACGTTGTTCGACGCGAACGACTTCATCGGCGGTCAGTTCGACCTGGCTCGCCGCATTCCCGGCAAGGAGGAGTTCGCCGAGACCATCCGGTACTTCTCGACCATGCTGACGAAGTTCGGCGTCGACGTTCGGTTGGGCGCCAGGGTGGGCGCCCACGACCTGGCCGACTACGACGTCGTCGTACTGGCCACCGGCGTATCGCCACGCATCCCGGACGTCCCCGGTATCGACCATCCCAAGGTGCTGACCTACGCCGAGGCCATCACCGGCGCCAAGCCGGTCGGCAAGACGGTGGCCGTCATCGGCGCGGGCGGCGTCGGCTTCGACGTCGCCGAATTCCTGGTGACCGAGCAGTCGCCGACGTTGAACGTCAAGGAGTGGAAGGCCGAATGGGGAATCGTCGACTCGCACGAGGGTCCCGCGGACCTGCGGGGAGCCCTGGTCCCCGCTTTGCCTACCCCGGCGGCCCGAGTGGTCTACCTGCTGCAGCGCAGCAAGGGCCCGCAGGGACGGAGACTGGGTAAGACCAGCGGGTGGGTGCATCGAGCTTCGTTGCAGGCCAAGGGCGTGCACCAGCTGTCCGGGGTGAACTACGAGCGGGTCAGCGACGCCGGCCTGCACATCAGCTTCGGCCCGGACCGGCGGCGACGCCAGATACTCGCGGTGGACAGCGTTGTCGTGTGCGCCGGTCAGGATTCGGTGCGCGATCTCCAGGACGACCTACGCCGGACGGGGAGCGATCCCTACGTCATCGGCGGGGCGGCCGTTGCCGCCGAATTGGACGCCAAACGCGCGATCAGACAGGGCACCGAGCTCGCGGCCAGGCTGTGAAAAACCTTTGAAGGTAGCCCGCTGGGCGGCGGTCCGAGGCCGTTCGCCCTGCGCGAAACTGCCGCCCATACCCGCTCTGACCTGCGAAAAGTTACATCCGGCGGGGATCTGGCGATAACAATTCTGATGGGAGCATGCCCAGGGAGCCTGGTAGCCTTTAACGCAGACGGCAACCGCTGGGCAGATGTCGTCGCCGTCTTGTCGACGGTGCAATAAGTTGGGGAAGGTGTCCAAAATGTTGTCGTTTACCAAAGTAGCCGTGGTGGCTGGAGGCTTGGCAGTGTCGCTGGGCTTGGGGACCGGTGTCGCCTCCGCCGACCCGCTGGATGCGGCCGTCAACTCGACCTGCAACTACGGGCAGGTCATGGCCGCGCTCAACGCGCAGGACCCGGCGGCAGCCGCACAGCTCACCGCCTCGCCGGTGGCGACCGGCTGGCTGAACTCCTTCATCGCCTCACCGCCGGCAAAGCGCCGGCAGATGGCGGCGCAGCTCCAGGCCATGCCGGGCGCCGCGCAGTATGTGGGGCTCGTCGAGTCCGTTGCAGTTTCCTGTAACAACTACTGAGTTCTGACCCGCAAGCGCAACGCCGTGATCCTCCGGGATCGGGTGCGTTGCGCTTGCGGCGTTTATGCCGCCAGTGATGCGTAGGTGGTGGTCCGCTGACGCGCGGGCCGTCCGATGCCCTCGGCGATAGCGACCAGCTCGGCCACCGTCTTGGCCGACCCGTGTTCGGAGCCGGCCATCCGCGAGATGGTTTCCTCCATCAGCGTGCCGCCCAGGTCGTTGGCACCGCCGTTGAGCATCGCCTGGGTGCGTTCGACACCGAGCTTCACCCAACTGGTCTGGATATGCGCGATACGGCCGTGCAGCATGATCCGCGCCAGGGCGTGCACCGCGCGGTTGTCCCGGTGGGTGGGCCCGGGACGCGCCGCGCCGGCCAGATACAGCGGCGAATTCTGGTGCACGAACGGCAGCGGCACGAACTCGGTGAAACCGCCGGTGCGGTCCTGAATGCCCCGCAGCACATTGAGGTGCCCGACCCAGTGCCTGGGGTTGTCGACGTGGCCGTACATCATCGTCGACGACGACCGCAGGCCCACCTCGTGCGCGGTGGTGACAATCTCCACCCACAACGACGTCGGCAACTTGCCCTTGGTGAGCACCCACCTGACCTCGTCGTCCAGAATCTCGGCGGCCGTGCCGGGAATGGTGTCCAGACCCGCCTCGCGCAGGTTGGTCAGCCAGTCGCGGATGCTCAGCCCACTCTTGGTGACCCCGTTGGCGATCTCCATCGGCGAGAACGCATGCACATGCATCGACGGGACGCGGGCTTTGACCGCGCGCACCAGATCGGCGTAACCGGTCACCGGCAACTCGGGGTCGATGCCGCCCTGCATGCAGATCTCGGTGGCACCGGCGGCGTGCGCCTCCCACGCTCGGTCGGCCACCTCCTGCGCCGAGAGCGAGTACGCGTCGGCGTCGCCTTTGCGCTGGGCGAAGGCGCAGAACCGGCAGCCGGTGTAGCAGATGTTGGTGAAGTTGATGTTGCGGTTCACCACGAACGTCACGTCGTCGCCCACCACCTCACGGCGCAACGAATCAGCAAGTGCGGTAACGGCTTCCAGCGCAGGTCCGTCGGCGGTGGCCAGGGCCAGGTATTCGTCGTCGGTGCAACGGCCCGGCGAGCGTTCGGCCGAGCGCAGCGCGGCCAGCACCTCGGTGTCTAGGCGCTCTGGCGCTGTGGCGCCTTGCGCGGCGAGCTCATGCACCCGCGACCGAATGGAATCCCAGTCGCCAAAAGCACTTTCGAGGTCGCTGCGGGTCTCGGTGCTGCGGCCCTCGGTGTCGATCGCGGCGTTCAGATCCACCCGACCCGAGGAAGCCACCTCGTCCGGCTCCTGCCACGGCATCCCCTCCGGGTTGACGTCGCGGGCGAACCCGGTCGCGGGATCAGCAAGCGCCGCAACATGTCCCCGCACCCGCGGATCGATCCACGCCGCGCCGGCCGCGACGTACTTCGGTTGCACGGTGAGCCGCTGCACCAGGTCGTAGCCGGCCTGTGCGGTGACGGCGGCCAGGTCATCCAGAGCGGGCCACGGACGTTCGGGGTTCACATGGTCGGGTGTCAGCGGCGAAACACCGCCCCAGTCGTCGACGCCGGCGGCTACCAGGGCCAGGCATTCGTCGCGGGACACCAGGTTCGGCGGCGCCTGGATGCGCATGGCGGGTCCGAGCACCAACCGCGCCACTGCCACCGTCGCCAGATAGTCGTCGATACCGGCGTCGGGCACCGCGGCCATCGCCGTGCGTTCCTTGGCCCGGAAGTTCTGCACGATGACCTCTTGGATGTGCCCGAATTCCTTGTGCGACTTGCGGATCGCGTGCAAGGTGTCAGCGCGTTCGGCCAGCGTCTCGCCGATACCCACCAGCAGCCCGGTGGTGAACGGGATGGACAGTCGGCCGGCGTCGGTCAGGGCGCGCAGCCGAACCGCGGGGTCTTTGTCCGGGCTGCCGTAGTGCGCAAGGCCTTTGGTTTCGAACAGCCGCCGCGACGTCGTCTCCAGCATCATGCCCATCGACGGCGCCACCGGCTTGAGCCGCGACATCTCCGACCAGGTCATGACGCCGGGATTCAGGTGCGGCAACAGGCCGGTTTCCTCCAGCACCCGGATGGCCATCGCTCGCACGTAGGACAACGTGGAGTCGTAGCCGCGTTCCTCGAGCCACTGCCGCGCCTCGGCCCAGCGGTCCTCGGGGCGGTCCCCCAGCGTGAACAATGCTTCCTTGCAGCCGAGTTCGGCTCCGCGGCGTGCCACGTCGAGGATCTCGTCGGGCTCCATGTACAGGCCGATGCCCTGGGCGCGCAGCCTGCCCGGGACGGTGACGAACGTGCAGTAGTGGCAGTTGTCCCGGCACAGGTGGGTGACCGGGATGAACACCTTGCGCGAGTAGCTGATCGGCAATCGCCCGCCCGGGCCGCGGCGCCCGGCCGATTCCAAACCTGCATCGCGCACCCGTGCCGCGCTGGCGCACAGGTCGGCGAGGTCGTCGCCACGGGCGGTCATCGCGACCGCCGCCTCGTCGATGTTGAGCGCGACACCGTCTCGCGCCCGCCGTAGCACGCGGCGCAACGCCGAACGATCGGCTCTCAGCGGTAGCGCGGGGTTGGGCAAAGCCGTGGGCTCCGGAGGCTCCGACATCAAGGGCACGTTGGTGTAACTTCCCCGCGCGGCGATTTCATCCGCGTCATCCGCACGTCCTGTTCTGCGGGAAACCTGGGCATCCCTGGCGCCATACGCGCAACAGTAGCGGCAGGGCGCCCGCCGCCCGTGACTGACCGGGATGCGCGATTCGGCGAAATGCCCGCCGAGTGGGACAATAGCCGCGGACGACCGCGATACGATGCGTAACCGGTCACCGGCGGAAGCGGCTTTGGCGGCAGCCGTTTTGGTATCAAGTAGAGGTGAGTGAGATGTCGTTCGTGCAGGCAGCGCCGGAGGCGCTGAAAGCCGCGGCGGCCAATATCGCCGGCATCGGCACCGAGATCAGTTCGGCCAACGCCGCCGCCGCACCGCCCACCACCGGCGTGGTCGCCGCGGCTGCCGACCAGGTATCGGCGCAGGTCGCGGCCCTGTTCTCCAACCACGCCGCGGGCTACCAGCAGCTCAGCTCCCAGGTGTCGGCGTTTCACGAAAAGATCGTGCAGGCCCTGGGATCCGGCGCGAACGCCTACTCCAACGCGGAGTCCGGTGCCGCGCGGACCCTGCTTAATGCGGTCGCCGCACCGGCCGAACAGCTCGTCGGGAAATCGGTGATCGCACCCTCGGCGGCCGGCCTGGCCGGTGAGGTGCAGAGCGTCTTCTCTGGCATCCAGAGTCCCGGCATCGGCAATGTGTTCGGTGCGCTGAAGCTGCAACCAACCGGCGGTATCAGTGGCCTCGCGGCCACCAGCGGGCTGCTGGGACCGGCCGCCGCGGCACCCGCGGCCGTCCTACCGGTGTCGTGGGCGACCGCGATCGAGAACGCCTACCTGTCCATCGAGCCGTATGTGGAATACGGCTTCAACCTGGCTGCCTACCTGGCCGGCTGGTTGCCGTACGTCGGGATCCTGGCCCCGCAGATCAACTTCTTCTACTACCTGTTCGAACCGATGGTGCAGAGCGGCCTGTTCAATACCCTGGACTTTCTGAGCGGAACCGTCAGCTTCAGTCAGGGTTTGAGCAATTTCTGGTCGGCCACCACGGCTTCGGTCAACCAGTTCATCAACACCGAGATCGACTGGTTCCTGAGCTTCCTGCCGCCGCTACCACCGTTCCCGCCGTTCCCCTGATCCTTCACCGGTGACGGTGCCGACGCCACAACACCCACGCCGGCGGCGCCACTCCCAGCACCACCAGCAACAGCGCCCCGTAGGCCAGCACGCCCGCACCGCCGAGG
Organism: Mycobacterium sp. NGS67; assembly: GCF_059812185.1. Taxonomy (NCBI): domain Bacteria; kingdom Bacillati; phylum Actinomycetota; class Actinomycetes; order Mycobacteriales; family Mycobacteriaceae; genus Mycobacterium; species Mycobacterium sp. NGS67. Next base: position 114,292 of record NZ_JCALCF010000012.1, on the reverse strand, counting down.
ACGACGTCGCCGCCCGGGCCGCCCAGACTCAGCACCGCCACGGTCAGTAGCCAGGTCCACAACGGCAGCGCGGCCAGCCGCGGTGATGCGGTCCAACGCGCCGCGGCCCACACCAGGGCGGCGTTGAGCAGCCCGCTGAGCAACGCGCTCACCGGAAACGGAATCGAGCCGATATACGAAGGCAGCAGCAGCGCCCCGGCGAGTGCGGACAACACACCGTCGACGGCAAGCAGCGCCAATACAACAAACCTGACCGCGGGATCCGTCGCGCCGCTCTCTTCGATCGAGGCGGTGCGTGGCTGGGTGTCGGTCAGGTTGGGACGCTGTCGATCTGCGAGGCGATCGATCCCAGCACCCACTGCAGGCTGTCGAGGCGGTCCTGCCAGTGCTGCAGGTTAGGGTCCAAATCGGGGTCCATGTGTTTCCTCCAGTCGCTGCAAGGCTGCCACTCCGAAGCCTACGTGCCGGAGCCGTTGAAGCCCAGACCGGCAAGGAGATCCGTTTCCCAGCCGCGCTCGTCGCGCTCGCCCGCGCAGCCTTCGATGAGGACATAGTGCTCGCTGGCCAGGATGGGCAGAGCCAGGTTGTTGGACAGCGCGCAGGCTTTGCCGGTGGGGCCCACGACCACCTGGGTCGCGTGCGCGGCCAGTGCGGCCGCCTTGGCGGCGTGTGCGTCGGCGTCCGCCTCGACGACGGCGGTGATGCGCTCGTCGGGGTAGCCGAACGGAATGTCCTCCGGGGGCAGCACCCATCCGGGGCGTAGGTCCTCGGGGCCCAGCGCGCGCAGTTCTGCTACCACCGCGTCGCGGGCCAGCACGGTCCAGTAGAACTTCGGGACCGGCCACGGGTCGCCCGAATCGTCCTGCACGCCCGCTTCGGCGACCGCGGCGGTACAGACGGCGTGGGCGCGGATGTGGTCGGGATGCCCGTATCCGCCGTCCGGGTCGTAGGTGACGACGACGTGCGGGCGCAGCTCGCGGATCAGCGCCACCAGCGCGCCGACCGCCTCCCGCTCGTCGGCCTGGACGAATTCGCGTCCGGTGCGTGCTTCGGTGCCGGCCATGCCGGAGTCGCGCCAGTGTCCCGCGCCGCCCAGGTAGATCGGCTCGGCGACGCCCAACGCGGCCAAAGCCCGACGGAGCTCGCCGATGCGGTAGCCGCCGAGTTGGTCCGCGTGGTCGGCGACCAGTTGGCCCCACCGGTCCCCGATCACCTCACCCTCCTCACCGAGGGTGCACGTGACGACGTGGACCTGCGCGCCGCGCGCGGTGTAGTGCGCGATGGTGGCACCGTTGCTCAGGCTCTCGTCGTCGGGATGCGCATGGACGAACAGCAGCCGCGGCCTGGACATGGACGCACAGTACCCGGCAGCACGACGTTCGGAAGAAAACCCACCTTTGGCGACCAATAGGAACGCCGACGCCTACTATCGTCGGATGGCGCAGCTGACCCAGACCATCGCCCGCAGTCGCCGGCGCGGCGAAGTACTCGAACGCGCGCTATACGCGGCGGCGGTGGCCGAACTGGCCGCGGTCGGATACGGACGGCTTTCGATGGAGGGCATCGCCGCGCGCGCCCACACCGGCAAGGCAGCGCTGTACCGGCGCTGGGCCAGCAAACACGATCTGGTGCAGGCCGCCTTGATCCACACCTTGCCGCCGCTGCCCGAACTACGGCCGGGCCGCTCCGCCCGGGAGAATCTGCTGACGGTGTTCACCGCGCACCGCGACGTGCTGGCCGGCAAGACCGACTTTCCCGGCCTGGAGATCATCAGCCAATTGCTCCACGAGCCCGAGTTGCGCGCGATCTTCGCCGAAGCCGTGGTGGGGCCGCGCATGAAGATCGTCGAGTCGATCCTGCAAACCGCGGTCGCCGACGGCGAACTCGATCCCGCGACGCTGACGCCGCTGAGCGCGCGGGTGGGACCCGCATTGATCAATCAGCACTTCATGCTGACCGCAACCCCGTTGACCCGACGCGAGATGGCGCTCATCGTAGACACCGTGATACCACCGAAACCCGTTGCGTCGCAGGCGGATTAGGCGCTGAACGGCTCCGTGAACAGGCCGATCAGGTTGGCGCCGGCCGCCAGGGCCTGATCGAACGCGCCGACCACGCCGCCGATCTGGCCGCCGTTGAAGGACTGAGCCCCGGTGCCTTGCAGCAAGCTCGAGGTGAAATTGGACGGTACCGGCGCGCCGAAGAACAGGTCCACGGCCTGCTCCCCGGTACCCACCAGCAGGTTGCCTACGTTGAAGCCGCGGTTGAGAACCCCGTTGAGCGCGCTGTCGGTGCCGAAAAACGCCCGCTCAAAGGCGATTTCGTTGGCGACCAGCGCCTGGTTGAAGGTCATTTGATTGGCGACCAGGTTGGAGTTGAAACCGATCTGCATCTGCTCCAATTGCGCGAACGGGATCGCCGGGACACCGGTGGTTCCGGCGCTTGGCACCAGACCTAACACATTGGCCGGGACGGTCAAGCCCTGGTAGAAGGCACCGGCGAGGCCGCCGACCTGACCGCCGTTGAAGGGTTGAGCTCCGGAACCGAGCAACAGGCTGGAAGTGAAGTTCGCCGGTGTCGGCGCGCCGAAGAACAAGTTGACCGCCTGCTCGCCGGTGCCCACCAACAGGTTGCCGACATTGAAGCTGCGGTTGATGACCCCGTTGAGGGCGCTGTCGGTGCCGAAAAACGCCCGCTCGAAAGCGATCTCATTGGACACCAGCGCCTGGTTGAACGCCAGCTCGTTGGCTACCAGGTTCGAGTTGAAAGCGAGCTGGGACTGCTCCACCATCTGGAGCGGGCCCGCGGCGGCCGCCTGCAACGGGGCGACGTTCGCAGCCTCGGCGGCGGCGTAGGCGTTGGCGCCGCCACGCAGGGCTTGCACGAATTGCTCATGGAACTGCGAAGCATGCGCGCTGAGTTGCTGGAAAGCCTGACCGTGCGCGCCGAACAACGATGCGATGGCCGCCGATATCTCGTCGGCGCCGGCCGGCAACACCGCCGTCGTCGCTTCCGCTATCGAACTGCTCGCGGTGCCGATCGCGGAATTGATGCCCGCCAGATCCGTGGCTGCCGCCGCCACGAACTCCGGCACCGTCGTCAAATAGGACATCGCGGACCTCCCCACCCGTGCCACGCACGGCCCTCCCCGGCCGGTCGTGTAGCTGTGTCAACGATCAGTGATGCTAGCGACGCAGGCGGCGCCAGATGGCGTCTTTCTCCAAAATGAACTAGACAAACCGATCTGGATTCGTTTCGTGGATACCCGGTCAGGGGAGGGGCTGATCGACCTCGACGTCCACGCCCGCGTCGACGCTGACATCGAAGAGCCCGTTGAACGCGGTTTGGAAGGGCGTCAGCACGGAACTGATCAGGGAGGCGTCGAACAGGAACTTCTGCACCGTGGCGCCCAGCAGGCCGCCGGCGGTGAACCCACCGAACACATCGGTCGGAGCGCTGACCAGCAAGGTTCCGGTCAAATCCCCGGCGGGAATTCCGAGCAGGGCATTGATCGCCGCCTGCGGTGTACCGACCAGCAGCAGGTTGAGGCCGTTGAGAGCGTTGTTGACCGCTCCGTTGAGCGCCCCGCCGGTGCCGAAGATGCCCAGCTGCAAGAGCTGTTCGTTGGCAACCAGGTTGGTGTTGAAGGCCAGCTGGGCGTTGACCAGAGCATCCAAGTTCGCGGGGGTCAGCCCGAGCTGCGTCAGCAGCGCGACATCGAGTCCCGGCACACCACCCAGGGCTGTGTTCAGCGAAAGCAGCTGCTGCACAACACCTGTCAACCCACCGACCGGCGGGAAGCCGCCGCCGAGCGCCAGCGTGGGGCTGACCAGCAGGTCGGCGGTCAGGTTGACCGCCGGGGCACCCACGACACCGTTGACCAGTTGCGCGCCGGTGCCCAGCAGCAGGTTGCCGGCGTTGAGCAGATAGCCGGCCGGACCGAGCAGCGCCGCGGGTCCGAGCAGAGCGGTGACCAGTGCCTGCTCGTTGATCACCAGGGCCTGGCTGAAAGCGATCTCGTTGGCGACCAGCGAACCCAATACGCTGCCTTGAAGTTGGTTCAACCCCGCCAGACCAGCCGTGGGAAGGCCCGCCACGGTGTTCACCAGCGCCGCGAGTGCGGCGGTGTCTCCGCTGAAGGCTCCGGTCAGCGCCGCATTGAGCTGCGCGCTCAGCGGGCCGAGGCCGCCGGTGAGGTTGGCCGCCAACGCGGGCAGGTTCAGCGCGAAACCGCTGCCCAGGCCGGCGAGTGCGGCGTTGAAACTGGCCGCCAGGCCTTCCAGGTTCAGCGGGAATCCGCCCGGCAGCGCGGGCAGCACCAGACCGAAGTCCAGGGCGGGCAGGCCGCCGAGGAAATTGCCGGACAGCGCCCCGGACAGGGCGGCATTCAGCTGAGCATTCAGGTTGGACAGGCTGCCGCTGATGTTGGCCGTCAGGGCCGGCAGGTTGACTCCGAAGTTGCCCGCCAGCGCGGCGAAGTCGGGCAGGCCGCCGGCGAAGCTTCCGGAGATGGCCGAGTTCAGCTGGGCAGCCAGCGAGCCGCCGGTCTGCGCCAAGGCATCCAGACCTGCATTGATGTTGCTGCTCAGCGACCCGCCGGTCTGGGCCAGCGCGGACAGGTTGGCCAGACCGGCATTCACTTGCGCGATCCCGGCATTGACCTGCGCGATCACCGAGTTACCCGCCTGCACCAGTCCAGCGAGCTCGGGGGTCAAGCTGAAGTTGCCCGACAGCGCGGCATTGAGTTGGGCGCCAAGGGCATTCAGGCCGCCGCTGAAGGCACCGGAGAGGCCACCGAAGCCGACGTTTCCGGTGCCGTTGACCGCCAGACTCGCGTTGAAGTCGGCCGGAATCTGGGCGCCCACCACCAGATTCAACGCCTGCTGGCCCGCGCCTATAACGGAGTTGAAGGAGGTCAGACCCGCGTTGATCGCACCGTTCAGTGCGGTGTCGGTGCCGAAGATCAACTGCTGCAGACTGAGCTCGGCGCCCACCAGCGCCCGGTTGAACGAAACCTCGGCATTGACCAGGTTGGCCGTGAATGCGGCATGCGCCTGGGCGAAGACGTCCAGCGGGGCGGCCGGTGCGGCCAGCAGGCCCGAGAGGGTCTGCACCGCACCCGTCTCGGCCGCCACATACGCGTTCGCGCCCGCCGCCACTGTCTGGACGAACTGCCCGTAGGACGCGGCCACCTGACCGCTGAGCTGCTGATATCCAAGACCGTTCTGGGAGAAGAGCGCGGCGATCGCGACCGATACCTCGTCCTGCGCCGCGGACACCAGAGCGGTCGTCGACCCCGCCACCGCCGCATTGGCGGCGCTGAGCGCCGAACCGATGCCTTCGAGTTGCGCGGCGAACGAAGCCATTATTTGTGGCTCGACAAAGACAAACGACATGGTGACCCCTCACCTAGCAAAATTGCTGGCTTACCCCTGTTCGCCAGGTAGCCCCCGACAGCACCTGGTCGAACGTATCGCGGGTGTTGACCACCGGCGCCGATTCCAAACCATAATTTCGATAACAATTTGTCACGAGCACAATTGGCCGCCGCGGACGTCGGCCCGGGCGCCCGCCAGCCCGCGCCTACGTCGGCGTCACGCCTGGTGAAGGGCCGTTTTGGATTACGGGCCGGTCTTGACCCACTGCCCGGCGTCACCGACGATCCCGACCGGTACCACGCCGGTGAGGCTGACGTTCTGCACGCTGGGTCCCGCCGCGACGATCGTGGTGTCCTGCAGGATCGGCAGCACTGTCGACATGTTCCACAGTCGCGGTTCCACCGCGGTGATCACGTCGTTGATGTTCTTGGTTCCGTTGAGTGCGGCCTCGATGTTCGATTCGATGCTGCGATCGCAGATTCCGGTGAGATTGGACGGCGCTTTCACCAGCGCCCCGGGGTCCGGCGGGCGGCTGGAAGTGGTGGTGTCGGGTCCGATCGACGAGCTCGCCGCGGTCGAGCCGGCCGGACTGCTGGTCGGCGTAACCGGCGGCGAGATTTGCGTGGCCTGCAACGCTGGGCAGCCGAAGCGGGACGCCAGCGACGTGGCCAGGTTCCCACCGGCCTGATGCCAGCCCACCAGCGCGTCGACTTGGTGGTTGTTCAACGCGTCGCGGTACAGCGCCACCGGGTCCAGCGCCAGCACGGTGGCGGCGATCCCGACATTGCGGAGCTGGTCGGCGGCGGTGTTGGCGACGGCCACCGCGGTCGGGTCGTTGGCCGCCACCCCGATGACCAGCGACAGTTGCTTGCCGTCCTTACTGATCCGGCCCCGGATGACTTCCGGAGGTCCGGCGCTCGCCGTGGTGGTGGTATTGGGTCCCGGCGGCGCCGGGGACACCGACGTGGTGCTTTCGATCTGGAACCCGGAAGCCTCCAACAGGCCCAGTGCCGCGGTGGTGCTCATCGCCGGCGGAGCGGTCGGCACATAGCCCGGGTCGCTCGGCGACCGGATCTGGGCCTGGTCCAAGGTGACCGTGTTGTCGCTGCCGGCACCCACCGCGGCCAGCAGGTCGACGTCGATCAACCCCAGGATCGCTTTGCGCACTTGGGAATCGGCCAGCTTGGCCTCGTTGGCCCGCAGTGTCAGCTGCATGACGCGCGGCGTCACGATCCGGGCGGTCCGCACGTCGGGAATCGCCGACAACTGCGCGAACGCGGCCGAACCGCCGTGCACCTGAGCCACCTGGGTGTCGCCGTTACGCACCGAATCCGCCAACGCGGCCGGCGCCCCGGCGCGGCGGAACTGGATCAGCGCCGGCTTGGCGGGCTGGCCCCAATAGCGGTCGTTGCGGGCGATCAGGATCTCGTCGCGCTGGGGATCGATGTTCTCCACGCGGAACTGACCACCGGTGACCGGTAGCGCACGGGCCAGCCCCGACGTGAACCCGCCCGGCACATCCTTGACGATGTGCGCGGGCAGCAGGTTGTTGAACAACTCCCGCCATGCCGGATACGGCTGGGTGAAGGTCACCACGGCCTGCTTGCCACCCTCGAGTGACTGGACCGAGGTGATCAGGTCATAGCCGGCCGGGTCCACCACGCCGGGCTGGCTGACCATCTGCCGCCACAGGTACCAGAAGTCGTCGGCGGCGATCGGCGCGTTGTCGGTCCACTGCGCTTCCGGGCGGATCTTGTAGGTGACCGTGAATGGATTTTCACTGGTCACCTCAGCCGAGATCAGCAGAGTCGGATCCATCTCCCAGCGCGAACCCGTCGACGAATTCGGGTCGGGTACCGGCCGGAACGCGCTCGGCAGCACCAGCGCGCTGATCGCGGCATTCACCGGAGACAGGTCGGAGAGCAGGTGTGGGTTGAAGCCGGCGCCGATCGAGTCGATGCCCATGATGATCTGGGTGGGGTGCTGCGGGGGTGGGGGCACGTTGTGCGGGGTGTCGGTGCTCTGCGGCGCCGGCGGCGGGCTCACCGTGCAACCCGACAACACCAGGCCGATGGCTGCGACCAGCACACCGACCGCTACCAGGACGTGGCGGGCTCGGTGCAGCACGCCCATCAGGGTATCGAGCCGCACGCGGCCTAGCCCCGAGCCTTTGCCCGCGACCGGCTGCGTGCTCTCGAGGTCGCGTCGAGCTCGACTTTGCGGACCCGCACGATCTCCGGGGTCACCTCGACGCATTCGTCGGCCGCGCAGAACTCCATGGCCTGTTCCAGGTCCAGTTCGAGCGGCCGGGCCAGCGTCTCCATCACGTCGGCGGTCGAGGAGCGCATGTTGGTCAGCTTCTTCTCGCGGGTCACGTTGACGTCGAGATCCTCAGCGCGAGGGTTGATCCCGACGACCATGCCCTCGTAGGTGTCCTGCCCGGGCTCGACGAAGAACTGGCCGCGGTCGGCGAGCTGCAGCATCGCGAACGGGGTGATGCTGCCGGTGCGGTCGGACACGAGTGAACCGGTGTGGCGGGCCCGGATCTCGCCGGCCCACGGCCGGTAACCGTCGAACACGGCGTTGGCGATGCCAGTGCCGCGGGTGAGGGTGAGGAAATCGGTGCGGAAGCCGATCAGCCCGCGGCTGGGGACGATGAAGTCCATCCGGACCCAGCCCGCGGCATGGTTCTTCATTTCTTCCATGCGTCCCTTGCGACCGGCCATCAACTGGGTGATGGCACCGACGAATTCCTCGGGACAGTCGATCGTCATCGCCTCGAACGGTTCGTGCAGCTTGCCGTCGATGGTGCGGGTGACCACCTGCGGCTTGCCGACGGTGAGTTCGAAGCCTTCCCGGCGCATCTGCTCCACCAGCACCGCCAGCGCCAGCTCGCCGCGGCCCTGCACCTCCCAGGCGTCGGGCCGGCCGATGTCGACGACCCGGATCGAGACGTTGCCGACGAGTTCGGCGTCCAGCCGGTTGCGGACCATGCGCGCGGTCAGTTTGTGACCGGATACCTTGCCGGCCAGCGGCGAGGTGTTGGTGCCGATGGTGACCGAGATGGCCGGCTCGTCGACGGTGATGCGCGGCAGGGCGTGGGCGTGGTCGGGGTCGGCCAGCGTGTCACCGATCATGATTTCGGGAATGCCGGCGATGGCGACGATATCTCCAGCTGTCGCTTCGTTCGTCGCGCTGCGTTCGACGCCTTCGGTGGCCAGCAATTCGGTGATCTTGGCGCTGGTGATGACCGGCAGCCCGTCCACCTCGCGCATCCACGCCACCTGCTGGCCCTTGCGCAACCTGCCGTTGTAGATGCGGACCAGAGCGAGCCGGCCCAGGAACGCCGAGGCGTCCAGGTTGGTGACCAACGCCTGCAGCGGCGCCTCGGGGTCGCCTTTGGGCGGCGGGACGTGTTCCTCGAGCACCTCGAACAGCGGATCCAGGTTGGTGCCGTCCGGGACCTGGCCGTCGGGCGGCTGCGCGGTGCTGACGATGCCGGCGCGTCCGGACGCGTACAACGTCGGCAGGCCCAGCGCGTGCTCGGCGGCCGCGGCGGCCTCGTCGTCCAGGTCGGTGGCGACGTCGAGCAACAGGTCGTGGCTGGCCTCGACGACTTCGGCGATGCGCGCGTCGGGCCGGTCGGTCTTGTTGACCACCAGGATCACCGGCAGATGCGCGGCGAGTGCCTTGCGCAGCACGAACCGGGTCTGCGGTAGCGGGCCTTCGGATGCGTCGACCAGCAGCAGCACCCCGTCCACCATGGACAGGCCGCGCTCCACCTCGCCGCCGAAGTCGGCGTGGCCGGGAGTGTCTATGACATTTATTACTGTGACGGTCCCGTCCGGGTGGTGGCGGTGCACGGCGGTGTTCTTGGCCAGGATGGTGATGCCTTTTTCCTTCTCCAGATCACCGCTGTCCAGGACGCGTTCCTGCACTTCACCGCGCTCGTGCAGCGCGCCGGACTGCCGCAGCATCGCGTCGACCAGGGTGGTTTTGCCGTGGTCGACGTGGGCGACGATGGCGACATTGCGGAATGGCACGTCGGTGATTGTGGCAGTGGGGCCGCCGGATAGCGAACTGGGCGTGATCCGCTGTCGACTCTGCGTCTGTGGCGCGTAGGGTGCACCCCCGACGCGGAATCGTTGGCGTTGTACCGGGTCAAACGGCAGTTTCGTGAGTAGCATCCCGGCTATGGATGAGGTGGCCTTCGGGCGCTACCGGCTCCTGGAATTGATCGGCGAAGGCGGCATGGGCCAGGTGTTCAAGGCCCACGACACAGTGATCGGGCGTGACGTCGCCATCAAGGTGCTGCCGCCCGAGATGGCCACGCTGGACGGATACCGGGAACGGTTCCGTCGCGAGGCCCAGGTCGCAGCCCGGTTGACCGAACCGCACATCATTCCCATTTACGACACCGGCGAGATCGACGGACGTCTTTACCTGGTCATGCCCGTCATCGAGGGCATCGACGTGCAGACGGTGTTGCAGCGTGAGGGGGCCATGAGCCCACCGCGGGCCGTGCGAGTGATTCAGCAGTTGGCTGCGGCGCTGAACGCGGCGCACAAGAGCGGACTGGTGCATCGCGACATCAAACCGTCGAACGCGTTGATGACCCCGGACGAGCACGTCTACCTCATCGACTTCGGCATCGCGCACGACGCCTCGGCGACCAGACTGACCCAGACCGGCATGATGGTCGGCACCTTCTCCTACATGGCCCCGGAGCGTTTCGTGGCCGGCGCGGTCGACGCCCGCGCCGACGTCTACGCACTCACCTGCGTGTTGCACGAATGCCTCACCGGGACAACGCCTTTCCCTGGCGACAGCATGGAGCAGCAGATCGCCGCGCATCTTACGACGGCTCCGCCGAAGGCCAGCGCGTTGAACCCTGCCATTCCAGTGGGATTCGACGAAGTCATTGCCCGCGGCATGGCCAAACAACCCGGAGAGCGTTACCAAACCGCTGCCGAGTTGTCGGCCGCGGCTCAACAGGCGCTCGTCGCGGCGCCACCGCCGTATCGGCCGCCGGGGCCGCCGCCCGAGCCGCCCAGGGCGCCGTCGGGACCGCCCAGGGCGCCGTCGGGGCCGCCCAGAGCGCCGACGGGGCCGCCCAGAGCGCCGTCGCCGCAGCAACCCACCGAACTGGCGCCCACCCGGCATGCGTCACTCGTCGCGCCGCCGGACCCTCGCATCGCGGCGCCTGCCGTCGGTGTCGGCCGATTCGCTTGCATCCTCACCGGACTCGTGTTGCTGACGCTCGCGACGGCCGCTGCCAGCTGGTTGAGATTCTTCCCACCGTGGATCTCCATGCTCGTTGTCATCCCAGGAATTGTGCTGCTGATTCGCGGCCGTGGGCGCGCGCAGGTGGCTAAGACGATGGCGGGCTGCGCCCTCGTTTCTTTGGGATTAGGAGCAGGCCTCGCACCGCTGCTTTTCGGATATAACGGTGTTGGCCTTGTTGGCCTTCCCGGCATGCTAGCCATCGTGGGATTGCTGCTCTTCCTCATCCCTTTGTTTCCACGGCCCACACCCGCGCTTGCGCGTGGCACTCTGCTGATCGGGACGGGCATCCTGATGTTGTCTCTGATCGAGGCGACTCTGCCCGTTCTCGCAGGGATCCCCGCTGCAGCGTTCTTTATAGTCGTCGCCGCTACCATCGGCCTGATTTTGCTGTCCGCCGGCGCCATCGCGTGGCGGTTGGCCGCCCGAGGTATCAAACCCCAGTCGCCCCCGATAAGCATTGGTGGGTTCAGTTGTGTCCTCGTCGGCGTGATCGTCTTGGCAATCTCGGTTGCCCTGCTGCTGGCCCCGCCACACTGGATTTCGTGGTCTTGGGTGTCCCCCAGCTATCACTCCCACTACTACCACTACTACTACCGAGAGTCGTACATCGCCGCCGTCAAGTGGTTGCTCGTCATGGGAATAATCCCCGGAATAGTGTTGCTGGTCCTTGGCCGCGGACGGGCACACGCCGATCAGACGATTACCGGTTGCGCGCTGACTGCCTTGGCACTGTGCACGCTGCTATTGGACGTCACCGGGCTCTACACCGGTAGCGAGTCGCTGACCTATTTCAGCGTGTTCCTCGCCGTCGTTGGCTTGGTACTGATGTTCATCCCGATCTCCCGCAGACCCACTCGCGCGCTCGCGCGCGCGTGCATCTGCTACGGCGCAGGCATATTGGCGCTAACCGTCGTTCAGTGGTCTGATTTCGTTACGACTGGAATCATGCTGCTGGTAAGCGCTAGCGCCATCGGGGTGATCCCCGTCGTGGGCGGCCTGATCGCACGACAGCTGGCACGCCGGAATAGCGAAGCCGCCCAGCCGAATTCGCTATCAGGCGCGCCACCCGAACCGCCGAAGTCGCCAGCCACGCCGCCGCGGCGCTAACCGACTAGTCGGGGGCTCGGCCACCTTCTCACCGCCGTAGACGACTCAATAGGCGCAGTTGCTGTGCGTCTTTCGCTGTTGACTCTGCGCCTAGGGCGCGAAAGTGCGAGTAAGTTGCGACCTCAGCGCAGAATCAACGCGTTGAACCGCAGGACAGGGCACGGATCAGGTCGGGCAACCAGGCGCGATCAGCGGGCACCCAGTCGACCTCGGGCAGCTCTGCCGCCGTCACCCAGCGCAGCGCCCGGTGATCATGCGGCCGTGGGTCACCGCGCAGCAGACGCACGCGATAGGCCCGTAAGACCGTCGACGAGTTCAGCGTGATGTCCTCGCCCAGCCGCTCCCCGACCGCGACGTCGACTCCGAGTTCCTCGGCCAGTTCACGGGCCAGCGCGGCGGGTTCGGATTCTCCGTCGGCGACCTTGCCGCCGGGCAGTTCCCACAGGCCGGCGAGCTCAGGAGGTCGATCCCGTTGCGCCACCAGAAGGACCGACCCGGCGACGATTGCGCCGGCGACGACGACCTGGTTCGGCATGGGCAGTGAGGGTATACCTAGCTGCTATGGCTGTGTTATCGGACGAGCAAGTAGACGCCGCACTGCCCGACCTGGACGGCTGGGAGCGGGTCGACGGCACGATACGCCGGGCGGTCAAGTTTCCGGCGTTTCTCGACGGGATCGACGCGGTGCGCCGGGTGGGCGAGCACGCCGAGTCCAAGAATCATCATCCGGATATCGACATCCGTTGGACGACAGTGACTTTTGCGTTGGTGACACATTCCGAGAACGGCATCACTCAGAACGACATCGACATGGCGCGCGCCATCGACGGGATCGTCGGCAGCTGACGCTCCGGCTTCTGGGCCCGCCCGTCACGCTGGCGTGACGTTGGGCGTCGGCCGTCGCGCTAGCGTGACGTTCGGCGCAGCGCGGGCGATCCAACCCAGCGTCGCCACCGCGGCGACCACGTAGACCGTCCCCGCCCAGGCCAGGTACCACGGCCTGCTGATCGCCCAGATGGTCGGCTGCGCGAAGCTCAGCAACCAGGGCACGCCGACGACGGTGAGCACCAGCCAGCCCCACCCCAGGATCTTGGCTCCCAGCCGCTCCCGCAGCGGCCCATGAAGCAGCCAGATCATCAGCGGGACCAGCCACACCCAGTGATGGGTCCAGGAGATCGGCGACAAGAGCAGCCCGAACAGCTCGACCACCAGCAACAGGCCCAGCTGATCGGTGGGCTCCAGCGCCCGCCAGGCCAGGACGGCAACGACCGCCGTCACCGCGATCGCGGCCAGCACCGGCGGCCCGTAGCCGGCATCGTGGCCGAGAATGCGTGAGATCGCGCCGCGCCAGGACTGGTTGAACGACGTAGCGATCGGACCGATGCGGTGCGCATCGCCGAGCAGATCGGTGAAGTAGTACCTCGCCTGCTCACCGACAACCAGCAACGACACTCCGACCGTGGCGAGGAAGACCGCCATCGAGAACAGCGCCGCCGCCCAGCGGCGCGCGCCCAGCAGATACAGCCCGGCAATGGCCGGGGTCAGCTTGACCCCGGCGGCGAGACCGACCAGCAAACCCGAAAGCCACCACCGGCTGGTGTGGACCGCTGCCAGCACCGCCAGCACCAGGAACACGTTGATCTGTCCGTAGTCGAAGTTGCTGCGCAGCGGTTCGATCCAGATGGCGATCGCCGTCCACAACAGCGCCACCCGCCGGTCCGAACCAATGCCGATCAGCAGCTGACTGATCCGCACCACCCCGTACAGTGCCGCCACGATCGCGACGTGCCATAGCAGGGCAAGCAGCCCGAACGGCACCGCGTGCAGCGGATATAGCAGCACCGCAGCAAAGGGCGGATAGGTGAACGGCAGCGGGAAGTCCGGAGTCTGGTCGGCGTAGACGTAGCTGTACAGCGTGCCGGGGTGGTTCAGGGCGGCGGCCCCGCCCACGTAGACGTGCAGGTCGACGAAGTTTGCGCCGTGCGGCGACAGGTAGGTCCAGCCGAACCTGGCGGCGACGCTGAGGATCAGGAGCAGCGGCGCCACCGTCGCCAGCGAAAGCGCGCGTCGCCGGCCGGTGGTTGCCGCCGGGGCGGCCGATGTGGTGTCTATCCGACCGACTTTAGTCAGCGCGCCGGGTCGATAACGACCGCGCAACGAATCCCTGGTGGTCGGTCACCGCTGTCGCTCGTATCGATAACGATCGCGTAAATGCCACACGTGTCACTTGAGTCACTTCTGTACCGCGATAGCTTCGTCCGCAGGTCCTTGGGGGGCCTTGCTAGAGCCAGTTGAAGACAACCAGGGAGAGTCATGCCAACCATTTGGACTTACGTCCGGGCCGCCGCCGTACTCGTCGGCTCGTCCGCCGCGCTACTGACGGGCGGTATCGCCCACGCCGACCCCGCTCCGGCTCCGCCGCAACCCAACATCCCGCAGCAACTCATCGCCTCGGCGGCCAACGCGCCGCAGATCCTGCAGAACCTGGCGACCGCACTGGGCGCCACCCCGCCGTTGACGCAGGCGACTTCGCCGGCCCCGCAGGGTGTGCTGCGCGCGCCCGACCCGGCGCCCGCGGCCCCGGGTGGGTTGAACCTTCCCGCCGTGGTTCCGGGAGCCACCGCACCCGCGACCGCCCCGGCGGCGACCTCACCCGGGACGGTCCCGGCGGCGACCTCGCCCGGGACGGTCCCGGCGATTCCCGGCGTCAACACGCCGATCCCCGGGATCACCGCACCGGCGGCTCCCGTCGCGCCCGCCCCGGCGAGCGTTCCGTCCATCCCCGGAGTGAACACGCCGCTGCCGGCCCTCGCCGCTCCGACGGCTCCGGCGGCCGCCGCGCCGGCGAGCGTGCCGTCCATCCCCGGGGTCAACACCCCGATCCCCGGCCTGTCCGCTCCGGCGGCCCCGGCGGCACCTGCCTCGCCGCTGCCTGGGTTGGCGTCGTCGCTGCCGGGACTGGCACAAGCCGCACTGCCCGGGCTGACCTCGGCGATCCCGGGGCTCTCGGGCGCCACGCCTGGTGCGCCGGCGGCGACCGGGCCGCAGACACTGCTCGCGGCGCTGCCCTGAGTCCTGTCCTCCGACGACTGACCTACCACTGATAAACAGGAGAAACACCGTGGCAAGCACTTGGAGTCTGTCCAGAGGTTTGGCCGCAGTCGTCGTCACATCGGCTGCCGCGTTCGTGCTCAGTCCGAGCGCGGCAGCCGACCCGGTGACGCCGTCGACCGACCCTGTCCAGTTACCGGGGCTGCCGGCGTTGACCCAGTTGAGTCCGATCATCCAGCAGGCAGCCAGCGATCCGGGGCAGGCGACGCAGCTGCTGATGGCGGCCGCGCAGGCGTTCACCCACAACCCCTCGGCACCCGCCGAGGCCAAGAACGTCGCGTCGTCGGTGCACCAGTTCGTCGCCGAACCACCGGCGCCCGAAGCCGGCCCGGTGGCACACGTGCCGGCGCCGGGTGTCGTGCCCGGCGTGCCGCAACACCTGCCGACGGGTGTGGACCCCGTGTACGCGGCGGGCCCGCCGCCCGTCGGCGTGCCGGTGAATCCGCGCCCGGTGTCCCCGCCGCTGCCCGGGCCGGCGGTTCCGCCGCCTGCCGCGGCCCCTAGCGCGCCCCCGGCTCCGGCCGCGCCCGCGCCGGTGGCCGCACCCTCACCCGCCGCGGCACCCGTCGCGGCACCTGCGGCCGTCGCGGCACCAGCGCCGGCTCCGGCCCCAGCGCCCGCGGCCGCGGCCCCGGGGTTCGGACCCGATGCCCCGCCCACCCAAGACTTCATGTACCCCTCGATCGGCACCAACTGCCTGGGCGAGGGCAACAATGCGCTGGCAACGGCGTTGTCGGTGGCCGGTCCGGCCGCCATTCCGACGCCGGGACCCGCTCCCGGCCAGACCGCCTACGTGTTCACCGCTGTCGGCACTCCCGGGCCTGCCGAGGTGCAGCGGCTGCCGTTGAACGTCACCTGGATCAACCTGACCACCGGCAAGTCGGGCAGCGCCACGCTGAAGCCACGCACCGACATCAACGCCGAAGGGCCGACCACGCTGACCGCAATCGTCGACACCGGTTCGGGCAGCATCATGTCCACGATCTTCGGTCAGGTCACGACCAAAGACCGCCAGTGCCAGTTCATGCCGACCATCGGCACGACAGTGGTGCCGTAGCTGCCATCCACTCGGTGGGCAAGCGCGCACCCAAAATGCCGGGGCGCACCGGCGTGGCGCAGTACATCTGCGCACGCTCGCGACCGGCAACGCGCCTGACTAGTAAGCCATGAACAGGATCGCGTCCCGGTCGTACTCCAGACCAGGGTGCACGCTGGCAAGGTGTGCCTGGGTGAGCTCGACGAGCTCGTCCTCGTCCTTGCCGACGATGGCTTCACCACACGGACACGTAATGTGCGTCTTCACTTGGCCGCCTTTCCTTTTGCTTTCCCCGAAGCAGAAGCCTTCATCTGCTTCTTGTACGACCGCACCCGGCCGAGCGATTCGGCATCGACGATGTCGGCCACGGAGACGTAGCTGCCGGGTTTGCCGAACTCTCCGGCCGCGGACTGCCAGCCCACCGGCGTGACACCGTATTGCTTGCCTAGTAGCGCCAGGAAGATCTGAGCCTTCTGCTCGCCGAAGCCGGGCAGTCCCTTGAGCCGCTTCAGCAGTTCTTTGCCATCGGGGTCACCGGCAGTCCACAGAGCAGTCGCGTCCCCGCCATAGCGGTCCACGATGATCTGCGCGAGCGCCTGGATCCGCTTGGCCATCGACCCCGGGAATCGGTGAATCGCCGGCTTTTCCGAACAGAGCGCGGCGAACTTGTCCGGGTCGTACTCGGCGATCTCGGCCGCGTCGCAGCCACCCATCCGGTCAGCGATCTTCTTGGGTCCGGCGAACGCGGTCTCCATCGGGACCTGCTGATCGAGCAGCATGCCTACCAGCAACGCGAACGGGTTGGAGTCCAGCAGGCCGTCGGCGGCCGGATCTTGGACGAGCTGCAGCTTCGGCACGGCCTCAGTCTAGAACTGCCGCATCGCGGCCGCGTCGCAGCATCAGTTTCATCACTGAATTCGGTTGCCCGCCAACAACTATCCGCTCTTACGACGAAATTCCCGACGGTTACCGGCCGCCCCGTGCGCCCGCGACTGCTTGCCGCCGCCGTCCTTGTGGTCGGACCCGCCCGACGACTTCGTCTGCTTGCGCTCCAGGGCTTCGCGGAACTTGCGCTTGGTGTCGTCCTCTGGGGGTTCCGATTCAGCCATACCGGCAGCCTAACGCTTGCCGGGCGGCAGCCCGTACACGTGCGAGATCGGCATCGTCAGCAGCACCCGCCGATCGGTGACCATGGCTTCGCGGTATTCGTCCCAGTCGGGATGTTCGCCGGCGATGTTGCGGTACAACGCAATCAGCGCCTCGACGGTGGCGTCGTCGGGCGCGGCGGCCGGCGGCGTCAGTTCCGCGACACCTTCGGCGACGGCATAGGACCAGCCGTCGTCGGCGTCGACCAGCAGCGAGGCCCGCGGGTCACGACGCAGGTTTCGGGTCTTGGCCCGCGGCTCGGTGACCGACACCTGCAGCACCAGCTGCCGTGGATCGAAGTGGTACTGCACGTTGGACAACTGGGGCCGCCCGTCGCGCTTGATGGTGGCCAGCACCCCGATCGAGTTGCAACTGATCACGGCCAGCAGCTTGTCGTCGAAGACTTGGCGTCCCATGCCGAAAGCCTACGTCTCCTACCGCCCTGGTGAAATTGAGTGATGACCAAGTACGCGGCATTCCTGCGCGGCGTCAACGTCGGTGGCGTCAACCTCAAGATGGCCGAGGTCGCGGAGGCATTGACCGCCGCGGGCTTCCAGAATGTCCGCACCATCCTGGCCAGCGGCAATGTGCTGCTGGAATCGTCGGCCAAGGTCGCGACGGTACGGAAGAAGGCGGAGACCGCGTTGCGCGACCGGTTCGGATACGACGCGTGGGTGCTGGCCTACGACATCGACACGGTGCGCGCCATCGACCAGGGGTATCCGTTCGAACGCGAGCGCGACGGCTACCAGTCCTACGTCACCTTCGTCACCGACCCGCAGGTGCTCGATGAGTTGACCGAATTGAGCGCCGGTCCCGAGGAGCAGATCGGTCGCGGCGAGGGCGTCATCTACTGGCAGGTGCCCAAGGGCAGCACCCTGGACAGCACGATCGGCGCGACGATGGGCAAGAAGCGCTACAAGTCGTCGACCACCACCCGCAATCTGCGCACGTTGGGCAAGGTGATCAAGTGAGTACCCCCAAACCACGCAAGGTCGTCCTCGAAGGCGTCTCGGAGACCGCGCTGCTGACGTTGAACGCCAGAGCCGCCGAAGCGCGGCGGCCGGACGCGGTCCTCGAGGATCCGATGGCGGTGACGCTGGTGGACTCGATCGACTTCGACTTCGCCAAATTCGGCCGCACCGGCCAGGACATCGCGCTGCGCGCCCGGACGTTCGACCTGGCGACACAGGACTATCTGAGCACGCACTCGGCCGCCACCGTGGTGGCGTTGGCCGAAGGCTTGCAGACCAGCTTCTGGCGCTTGGAAGCCGCCCTGCCGGAGAGCAAATTCCGTTGGCTGACAGTGGATTTGCCCCCGATCATCGAGGTCCGCGAACGGTTGCTGCCATCGTCGTCGCGGGTTTCGGTGCGGGCGCAGTCGGCACTGGACTACAGCTGGATGGACGACGTCGACCCGCGCGACGGGGTCTTCATCACTGCCGAAGGGCTGTTGATGTACCTACAGCCCGAGCAGTCGCTGGAGTTGATCGCCGAGTGCGCCAAGCGTTTTCCCGGCGGCCGGCTGCTTTTCGACACCCCGCCACGCTGGTTCAGCCTGTGGAGCAAGGTCGGCATGCGGACGACGCTGCGCTACAAAGTGCCGACCATGCCGTTCAGTCTGTCCGTTTCGCAGGCGGCCGATCTGGTGAACACGGTGCCGGGCGTTCGTGCCGTCCGCGACGTCAGGCTGACACCGGGGCGGGGCGCGTTGCTCAATGCCGTGATGTCGACGGTCTATCGGGTCAAACTCCTCGACCCGCTACGACCGAACCTGACGCTGCTGGAGTTCTAATCCTCCGCGACGTTGGTGAGGTAACGCATCGCGTCGTTCTTGGTGAGCCCCAGAGCGTGGGCCACCTCGACGTACTCCTTGGCCGCGGCCGCCATCGCGGCGTCTGTCGGATCGAAGCGGGAGATGAAAGTGCCGAAGCGGCCCCGTGTTTCGACGATCGCCGCGGACTCGAGCTCACGGTAGGCACGGGCGACGGTGTTGGCCGCCACACCGAGTTGACCGGCCAGGTCACGCACGGTCGGCAGTCGGGTGCCCGGCGGCAGCGACCCGGCCCGCACTCCGTCGATCACCTGGGTCCTGAGCTGGTCGAACAACGGCTTGCCTGCTTTGACGTCCACCCTCAGCAAATCGCGCAACTCCACGCATCCAGTATTGCCCAAGCGCGGCTATGTTTGTGGGATGCGAGTGGCGGTGCTGAGCGGCGCGGGGATCTCCGCCGAGAGCGGAGTACCGACGTTTCGCGACGACAAGAACGGGTTGTGGGCCCACTTCGACCCGTACGAGTTGTCCAGCGTGCAGGGCTGGGAGCGTAACCCCGAGCGCGTCTGGGGCTGGTACTTGTGGCGTCACTACCTGGTGGGCGACGTCCAGCCCAACAACGGCCACCGCGCGATCGCCGACTGGCAGAACCGGGCTGACGTGACCGTCATCACCCAGAACGTCGACGATCTCCATGAGCGCGCCGGCAGCGCTCCGGTGCACCACCTGCACGGCAGCCTGTTCGAGTTCCGTTGCGCGCGTTGCGGTTCGTCCTATCGCGAGCCACTACCGGTGATGACCGAGGCCGCCATCGAAGTGGAGCCGCCAATCTGCCGGTGCGGTGGCCTGATTCGGCCGGACATCGTGTGGTTCGGGGAGGCGCTGCCGCAGCAGCCGTGGCAGTGCGCGGTCGAGGCGACCGAGAATGCCGACGTGGTGGTCGTGGTCGGTACCTCGTCGATCGTCTATCCGGCGGCCGGGCTGCCGGAGCTGGCGCTGGCGCGCGGTACGCCGGTCATCGAGGTCAATCCCGAGCCGACCCCGCTGTCCCCGCACGCCACGCTGTGTGTCCGCGACTCGGCCAGCGTGGCGCTGCCGGGCTTGTTGGACAAGCTGCCGAGCTTGCTGAGCTAGACGCGACGCGCCCGGCCGACCGCCAGCTCGGACACGGGTAGCGGCGCCCACGCCGGCAACGTCCACTCCCGCCGGGACGTCTCCACCACGAACCCGGCATCGACGATCGCGCGTTCGGTGTCGCGATGGGTGTGGCAGTTGCCGAACAGCCTCGGCCAGATCGTCGCGTCGGCCACCCGCTGCAACCGACCGCGAGCCCCGGCGCTGGCGATGTGCTCCAGGAAACGCAGCTCTCCGCCGGGCCGCAGCAGCGAATGCAGCCGTCGCAGCACGCCGGCCTGGTCGTGCACCGAGCACAACACCAGCGAGCACACCACCGCGTCGAATGTCTCGCCGTCGCCGAGGTCCTCGGCCATCTCGGCCGTCACGACCACCGGAATCGGCGCCGCGACGGCCGCGTCGCGCGCTTTGGACACCAGTTGCGGCTCGGGTTCGACGGCGACGACCTGGGTGACGGTGTCGGGATAGAAGGCGAAGTTGGTCCCAGTGCCCGCACCGATTTCCAGTACCCGCCCCGTCAGTTCGGCCAGGTTCTCCCGGCGCAACGCGCGCACCGATTCGGCCTCGTGAGCGGCGACGACGGGCCAAATCCGGGCGAAGAACGGGTTCTGGACCTTGCCGGTGGTCATGACCCCGCCGGTGGGCGATGCTGCAAGACCCAGTCCAGCAGCCGCTGCGAAGTCGCTTCCGCGCCGACTATCCCGGCCACCAGATGGCCGCACAGTACCGCGCCGAGTGCCCGGTCGGCGAACGCCTCGACGTCCCCGAACGGCAGATGCGATTTGGCAATCAGAATGGCCGCCACTCCGTGCGCTGCGGTCCACAGTTCCAGGGCCACCATCGTCGGATCGTCGGTCCGGTAAAGGCCCTCTTCCATCAGCGTCTGGACCGAGGCGCGCATATTTGTGAACGCCGCGCTCTTGATCGCGATATCGAAGTTGCTGCCCGACCGGGTCTCGCACATGGTGGCCAACCGGTACAACTCCGGGGTCTGCACGGCGAACCGCACATAGGCCAGACCCTGCGCCCGCAGGACGTCCACGGTGCAGGTCTGCCCGACGACGGCGCGCGCCATCTGCTCGTCCAGTCTGTCCAGATAACGCACGCACATCGCGTCCAGCAGCGCGTCCTTGTCCTTGAAATGCAGGTAGATCGACGGCGAGGTGACCCCCACGCGTTCGGCCACCGATCGGATCGAGATGGCCCGGACCTGACCGGTCTCGAGCAGCAACGCGGTTGCCGCATCGACGATCTCGTGCCGCAACCGGTCACCCCGGCCGCGGGGGGCACGCTGACGGCGCAGGCCGCCCACTGACACGTCAACCATTACGCGTCACCGAAGCGTGGATCTCGTGCCCGTTGTTGCGGGCCAACGCCTTGCCCGGGTCAGCATCGGCGGCAGCCCCATCTCCCGGGACCACGCCGGGCGGATCGACGGCGCCGCCCTCGCTGATCCCGAACCGCTCGTGCAGCCACACCAGCGGCTTGGGCGCCCACCAGTTCCAGCGGCCCATCACGTGCATGAACGCCGGCACCAGAACCATCCGCACCAGGGTGGCGTCGGCGATCACAGCCAACGTCAGGCCCAATCCGAACATCCGCATGAACGACACGTGCGCGGCGATCAGCGCGGCGAACGACATCGACATGACCAACGCGGCCGCGGTAATCACCCGGCCGGTGCGTGCCACTCCGCGCGCCACACTCTCGTCGTTGGCGGCGTGCGCCTCGGCCGCGGTGGGCCGGGCCGGACGCGCCGCCCCGGAAGCCAGCCAGTACTCGCGGATCCGGGAGACCAGGAACACCTCGTAGTCCATCGACAGCCCGAACGCGATACAGAACAGCAGCACGGGCATGTTGGCGACCAGAGTCCCGCTCGGCGTCGTGCCGAGCGCACCGAAGTGCCCGTCCTGGAAGATCCAGACCAGCGCGCCGAACGCCGCGGTCAACGACAGCACGTTCAACACCAGTGCTTTCACCGGCAACACCACGCTGCCGGTGAGCAGGAACAGCAGCACGAAGGTGACCACGGCCATCAGCCCCAGCACCAGCGGAACCCGATCGGTCACGGCGTCGACACTGTCCCGGTTGACCTGCGCGACGCCACCCATCTCCACGACGCGCCCACCCGGACCCGCGACCTGATGCAACCGGTCGAGTTGCGTGTCGGACGCTCGGGAGAACAGCGGCGCGGTGCTGCTCACGGTCAGAAACGCGCTGCCGTCGGCCATTCCGGTCGCGCCGGTGGGCGGACCCGCGGCCTTTCCCGCCACGAAGGTGCCCGTCGGCGCCGATACCGCCGCCACGTCGGACACCTGGGACAGTTCCGCGGCGTATCTGCCCAGCTCGTCCGGGCTCAGGCCGCGGGCATCGGGGACGACGATCGGTACCGCGGTCGCCGAGTCCCGCGCGAAGTTGGTGCGCAACTGATCGCCGACCTGATGGGCCGACGCCGACTTCGGCAGCACCCGGTCGTCAGGGAAACCCCACTTCACCGAGAAGAACGGCAGACCCAGGAGCAGCAGCAACGCAACCACGCCGCCGCCGAGCGGCAGCCAGCGTCGCATCACCAGCTTGCTGGATCGGTACCAGAACAACTCCTCGATCGGCTTGTGCGACGGCTCGGGGCGCCGGAAGATCCGCCGGAGCAGTCGTCGCACGTCCAGCGCGTCGAGTCGGGAACCCATCAGCACGATCGCGGCCGGGGTCACCACGATGGACGCGGTCGCCACGAAGGCCACCGTCGCAACGCCGGCGTAGGCGAAGGACTTGAGGAAGTACATCGGGAACAGCACCGTGGCCGCCATCGACAGCGCGACGGTGACGGCCGAGAAGATCACCGTGCGTCCGGAGGTGGCCATCGTGCGGATCAGCGCCTCGTCGCGGTCGGCGCCCTCGGCCAATTCGTCGCGGTAGCGGCTGATGATCAGCAGCGTGTAGTCGATGGCCAGCGCCAGGCCCAGCGCGGTACTGAGGTTGAGCGCGAAGATCGACACCTCGGTGGCGAAGGTGACCAGTCGCAGCACCGACATCGAACCCACCACGGCCAGCGCGCCCAGCGCCATCGGCAGCGCGGCGGTCAGCAACCCGCCGAACACCCAGACCAGCACCAGGAAGCTGAACGGAATCGCGATCATCTCCATCACCAGCAGATCGGCCTGGTTCTGTTTGTTGATCTGGGCGTATTCCATCGCCGAACCGCCGGCCTGGACGGTGACGCCGTCGCGGTCGTGCACGATCTCGTCGGCCAGGGTCTGGGCGTTCTTCTGCGCGTCGTTCTCGCCGCCCTTGAGGTTGACGACGATCAGTCCGGCCTTGCCGTCCTTGCTGATCAAGTCGGCGGCCGCTTCCGGCGGCATGGTCCACGGCGAGGTGGCGTTGTAGACCAGCGGTGACTTCTTGAGTTGGTCGACGATGTCGGTGCCGGCCCGGCGGGCCTGATCGCTTTCGGCGCCGCCGGGCGCGGTCACCAGGATCAGCATTTGCTGGCCGCTTTGACCGAACTTCTCGGTCAGCACGCCGATGGCACGCGCCGATTCGGAGTTGGGGTCCTGGAAACCGCCCGGCGACAGGCTGTTGGCGACCGGGACACCGAATACCGCGGCGGCGATGAAGACGAGGACGGCGATGGCGATGATGCGTCGGGGGGCCGCAATGGCCAGCCGAGCGATGCCTTGCAGCATGTGTGTGTCCCTCCGCTGGCAGCGCAAGCCGCCCCGCCCGGACCCGCACCGTACCGCGATAACTTAGCAACGTTAACTTACAAGTGTCAAACAAGACCCTGTGGGTGATACGAGCGCAGGTCCGGCATGGTTCATCCGGCTTTGAAATGAGTATTCTCGCGCGATCTCGGCGAACCTACCCGTCGGTAAGAATTGCCATCATTTTCCGAATCGTGACTCAAAGATTCCTTAATGGCGGCTCTTACGCTCAATGTCATGTGGATCGACGACACCAGTGCCGATGTCATCAAGGCTGACTTCGAGGCTCTCTACCACGGCGACATGCTTGTCGAGGGCGAGACCTCCGAGCAGTTCGAAGACTGGCAACCCCTGCCTACGGCGAGCTGAGGTAAATCATGGGCGTAATCGCACGGCTGCTAATGGCCGAACCCACCGCGACCCGGTGGTTCCGTCGATAGCTAGCTTTCTAGCTCCAAGCCCCCCGCTGTGGCGGGGGGCTTTTGGTTTGTCGGGGGGCTTTTGGGGTCGGGTGTGAAGCGTTGGCGTCGGGCGTGAAGCGTTGGCGTCGGGTGTGAACACAGGGACTTCAGTGTGAGCGCAGGGCGGGATAGTCGACCCGATCTCCACCCAGGCTTCACCCGCAACGCCCAGGCTTCACCCCCAACGCCCAGGCTTCACGCCCAACGCCCAGGCTCCACGCCCAAACGCCGCAGACCAGTTACCGCGGCGCCATCCGGATCGCGCCGTCCAAACGGATGACCTCGCCGTTGAGCATCGGGTTCTCGATGATGTGCACGGCCAGAGCCCCGTACTCGTCGGGGTCGCCCAGTCGGGCCGGGTGCGGCACCTGCTTACCCAGCGACTGCTGCGCCTCTTCGGGCAGCGAACCCAGCAGCGGCGTCTTGAACAACCCGGGTGCGATGGTCACCACGCGGATCAGCTCACGCGACAGGTCGCGGGCGATCGGCAGGGTCATGCCGACCACACCGCCCTTGGACGCCGAGTAGGCGGCCTGGCCGATCTGGCCTTCGAACGCGGCAACCGAAGCGGTGTTGATGATGACGCCGCGCTCCTCCCCGATCGGCTCGGCCTTGGCGATGCGCTCGGCCGAAAGCCGCAGCACGTTGAACGTGCCGATCAGGTTGACGCCGACGACCTTCTTGAACCCGTCCAACGGAAACGGCCCGTCCTTGGACAGAGTCTTGATCGCGTTGCCGATACCTGCGCAGTTGACGTTGATGCGCAGGGTGCCCAGCGATTCGGCGACGTCCAGTGCGGCGCCGACGGCAGCCTCGTCGGTGACGTCGGCCTCGACGAAGCGGGCACGATCCCCCAGCTCGCTGACCGCGTCGCCGCCCCGCAGGTCCAGCACCACGACCTGAGCTCCCGCGTCCAGCAGTCGCTTGGTGGTGGCCAGGCCCAGACCTGACGCTCCCCCGGTGACGACTGCAACGGCGTCCTTGATCTCCACGCTGTGTTTCCTTCCGCTCCGGCTACCCGACCTACTGGTTGGTCGGGACTATACCCAGTCCTGCAGCACCGCTTCGACGTCCCCCAACTCCGCCGGTCGAGGAGTATCGGCAGGGGTCCGGGAGAATCGCGGCGCCGGCATCGGCTGCAGACCACCGTCCAGTTCGTAGAAGGTGTCGCGCTCGGTGATGTGCGGCTCGGTCTGCACCTCGCCGAACGCCAGGATCGGCGTCACGCAGGCGTCGGAGTCGGCGAACACCTTGGCCCAGTGGTCGCGGTCGCGGCTGCCGAACGTCTCGGTCAGGATCGCCCGCAGTTCCGGCCAGCGGCTGATGTCGTTCTGACCCGGCAGGTCGGCACCGTCCAGACCCAACCCGGTCAGCATCGCCGCGTAGAACTGCGGCTCGATCGCGCCGACGGCGACGTAACGACCGTCGGCGCACTCGTAGGTGTCGTAGTAGGGCGCGCCGCCGTCGAGCATGTTGGTGCCCCGCGCGTCGGTCCACATGCCGGAGGCACGGAACTGCCACATCATCTGGATGAGCACGCTGGACCCGTCGACCATCGCGGCATCCACGACCTGACCTTTTCCGGAGTGCTGCCGCTCGAAGAGCGCCGACAGGATGCCCAGCAGCAGGAACATCGAGCCCCCACCGAAGTCACCGACCAGGTTCAGCGGCGGCACCGGACGTTCGCCGGCCCGCCCGATCGAGTGCAGGATGCCGTTGAGTGAGATGTAGTTGATGTCGTGACCGGCCTGCTGGCTGCGCGGCCCGGTCTGACCCCAGCCCGTCATCCGGGCGTAGATCAGCCGGTCGTTGACCTTGGCGCAGTCCTGGGGACCCAGGCCCAGACGCTCGGTGACACCGGGCCGGTAACCCTCGATGAGCACGTCGGCCTTGGCGACGAGCTCGAGCACCTGTTGGCGACCCTCGTCGGACTTCAGGTCGGCGAACACCAGCCGGCGGTTGCGGTTGGTGGTGTCCTTGACGGCGTTGCTCTTACTGGTCGAGGGGCGCTCGACGCGGACCACGTCGGCGCCGAGGTCACCCAGGATCATCGAGGCGTGCGGGCCGGGGCCGATGCCGGCCAGCTCGATAACGCGCAATCCGTGCAAGGGTCCCGCCATGATGTTTCGACCTTCCGTCAGCTTCGTTGCCTAACAACCGGTTGATCACATATTCGCAGCCGCGGTGTCGGACCGTGCGTGCTGGTCGCTTAATCTCAGACGCATGCCCGAATCAGGAATCGCGTCCCTGCCACCCGTCGACGGCCTCGACGTCAAGCTGACCGACGGTGTGCTGTCGGTGACCATCGACCGTCCGGACAGCCTCAATTCGCTGGTCACCCCGGTGATCACCGGACTGGCCGACGCCATGGAACGCGCGGCCGGCGATCCCGCGGTCAAGGTGGTGCGACTCGGTGGAGCCGGTCGCGGCTTCAGCTCCGGGGCGGGGATCAGCGCCGACGACATGTCCGGTAGCGGCGGGGCGCCGCCCGACGAGATCATCCTGGAGATCAACCGGCTGATCCGTGCGATCACCGCGCTGCCGCATCCGGTGGTCGCCGTCGTGCAGGGGCCCGCGGCCGGCGTCGGGGTGTCCATCGCCCTGTCCTGTGACGTCGTATTGGCTTCGGAGAAGGCGTTTTTCATGCTGGCGTTCACCAAGATCGGGTTGATGCCCGACGGCGGCGCGTCGGCTCTGATCGCTGCCGCCATCGGCCGGGTTCGCGCCATGCGGATGGCCCTGCTGCCCGAGCGGTTGACCGCCGCCGAGGCCCTGCAGTGGGGTCTGGTGACCGAGGTTTATCCCGCCGAACAGTTCGACGCCGAGGTGGACAAGGTGATCGGCCGGTTGGTGTCCGGGCCGGCAGTGGCATTCGCCAAGACGAAGGCGGCGATCAACGCGGCCACGCTGACCGAACTGGACCCGGCGCTCGAGCGTGAATTCGACGGCCAGTCCGGGTTGCTGCAGGCACCCGATTTCAAAGAGGGCACCAAGGCATTCCAGGAACGCCGCGCGCCCAACTTCAGCGATTCCTGAGTTTCGTCGGCACGACGCGGGCAATCCGTCCTCGAGTCGGTTCCGAATGACTGACATACGAGAACGGAGCAGGGATTTGTGACGGCTGACCAGGTTCGTTGTTTGGTTACCGGCGCCACCGGCTACATCGGCGGCCGGTTGATACCGCGATTACTGGACGCCGGCCATCAGGTGCGGGCGCTGGCCCGCACGCCGGAAAAGCTGGACGACGTGCCCTGGCGGGACCGGGTGGAAGTGGCTCAGGGTGATCTGAGTGACGCCGACTCGCTGGCCGAGGCGTTCGACGGGGTCGACGTCGTCTACTACCTGGTTCATTCGATGGGCGGGTCGAAGGATTTCGCCGACAAGGAAGCCGAAGCGGCCCGCAATGTCGTGACGGCCGCCCGGCGCACCGGGGTACGACGCATCGTCTACCTGGGCGGGTTGCATCCCGAGAACAGCCGGCTGTCCGAACATCTCGAGTCGCGTAAAGCGGTGGGCGATCGCCTGATCGGCTCGGGCATCGAAACCGTCGTCCTCCAAGCCGGTGTGGTGATCGGGTCGGGGTCGGCGTCGTTCGAGATGATCCGGCATCTCACCGACCGGTTGCCGGTGATGACGACGCCGCAGTGGGTGCACAACCGAATCCAGCCGATCGCCGTGCGCGACGCGCTGCACTATCTGGTCGGCGCGGCGACGGCTCTGGTGCCCGAGTCGCGGACGTGGGACATCGGCGGGCCGGACGTGTTGGAGTACGGCGACATGATGCGCATCTACGCCGAGGTCGCCGGACTGCAGCCGCGCCGCATCATCGTCTTGCCGTTCCTGACGCCGGCCATCGCCAGCGTGTGGGTGGGTGCGGTGACCCCGATCCCGTCGGGCCTGGCGCGCCCACTGGTCGAATCCCTGGAATGCGATGCGGTGATGCGCAACTCCGACGTCGACACCGTCATCGACCCGCCGTCGCGCGGCTTGACCGGTTACCGCAGCGCGGTCGAACTCGCGCTGCGCCGAGCGTCCCAGGGCCGCGCCGAGCCGAGCTGGGATTCGCTGGAGTCCGAACCGGCCGACCCGCTGCCCAGCGACCCCGATTGGGCGGGCGCGGTGTCCTACGTCGACGTGCGGACCGTCTCGAGCACCGCGCAACCCGACGACGTCTGGCGCGCCGCCGAGCTTGCCGCCATCGGCCGCGGCTGGCAGGTCAGCGAACGTGGACCCGGACGCATGCTGAGGTTGCGCGGCCCCGGACGCGCACCCGGGCGGGAATGGCTGGAACTGACGGTCACACCGCAGAACGGCAGCGGCAGCCTGTACACACAGCGGGCGACCTTCGTACCGCTGGGGATCCCGGGGCGCGTTTACTGGCGGGCGGTGCGCCCGGCTCGGCTCGCCGCCCTACGGGCGCTGGCCCGCGACGTCGACAGTCGCCTGACGGTGGTCAGACACCTGCAGATCGTCAAACCCCAAACAGAGGGGGCAACACGAGCACCATGATCAGGCCCCAGAAGAAGTGCGTGAGCATCGGCGCCAGCACTCCCCCGGTGGCACGGCGCTGTAGAGCGTTGACGGTGCCCAGGATGATGCCGGCGAACCCCAGCATGTAGTTGCCGGAGGCCATGGTGGCGAACACGTACAGCACCGTGGAGATCACCAGCGGATGGTGCCGGCCCAGCGCGGTGTAGAGCGCACCACGGAAGAAGGTCTCCTCGGCGACACCGTTGATCACGGTGATCAGCACGACCAGCCAGAAGGCACCCTGGTTCGCGTAGAGCAGCACCCGGGTGATCAGGTCCGCGACCGGCGTTATCTCCCGGACGATCAATGCCCCGACCACGAACGCGCCGCCGAGCAGCAGACCGGTAACTGTCCCGGTGATGACCGGACGCTGGTTGCGCCCGCGCCAACAGATACCGCCCAGGTGCAGCGGGCCGGATATGAACGAACCGGCGAACCAGACCGCCGCCAACGTCAGCGTCAGCCAATAGAACGCCGGATCGCCGGGTTTGCTTCGCAGCGAGAATCCCAACACCACGGCACCGAGCACCAGGGTGATGGCGACGACGATGCGCCGTCGCAGTATGACGCGTGGTGATTCGTGGTGGGGCACTGCGACATTGGTTATCGCGCGGCGGAATTCCTGGAACGGGTTGGTGCGGTGGGGCGGGGTGCAGGGAGCAGCGGTGGACTGGCTCATGCAATGCGTACTTTCGGGGTCAGGGAGAGCAGGATGTCGAGGCTGGTTCGCACCGCCGCGGCCACGGGGCCGGGGACGATGTTGACCAACCCTAGAGTGTGGCGCGCGAAGGGTGGCGTGATGGTGCGAGCCAGCCTGCGGATGCGCAGCGCGTCACCCCCGGCCCAGATCGGATCGGTGTCGGCCAGATCGTGCGGATCGGCCAGGGCGTCGACCGGCCGAGGCGCCCGCTTGGTGCCGGCCAGCGCCAGGACGATGGACTCCTCGACGTTCAGCAGGCCGCCCGGCGGGTCGGGCACTTTGTCTTTCAGGCCGCTCCCCGAGGCGCGCATCGGATGATCCAGTGACTCCACCAGGTCGCCGGCAAGCCCGGCGGGCACCGGCAGCGCCAGCGCGGTCACCCGCGATGCCAGTGCGGTGTTGATCCCGATCACCGGCAGCGCGGCTCGCCACTGGCCCGAGGCCCGCGCGTACGTCTTGAGCAACCCGCGGTAGGAGGTGGTGTCCGGGCCGGAGATGTCGTAGGCACCTGCCGGTACCTGCTCGGGATCGGCCGCGGCGACGAGGTAATGCAGCACGTCGCGGATGGAGATCGGATCGATGGGGTTGTCCAGCCAACTCGGGATCGGCAACAGCGGGAACCGGTCGGACACGTAGCGCAGCATCTCGAATGACGTCGACCCGGCGCCGATGATGATGGCCGCGCCCAGCCACACCAATTCCGGGCCGCCTTCGATCGTCAGCGCTTCGGCGACCTCGGCCCGGCTGGCCAGGTGGTCGGACAGCGCGTCGTCCTCGGGCACGAAGCCGCCCAGGTAGACGATGCGGCGCACGCCGGCCTCCTTGGCCGCGACGGCCATATTGGCTGCCGCGGTGCGGTCCGCGTCGCGGAAGTCGGCCTGGCCGATGCCGTGGACCAGGTAGTAGACCACGTCGACGGGATCGCCGGTGTCTGCGGCGGTCCCGAACGCCGACGTCAGCGAGGACGGATCCGCCGCGTCCAGCCTCACCGGGGTGACCTCGTCGTACCAGCCGAATTCCTTCAGGCGTTTGACGTTCCGGCTGGCGGCCAGCACCTGGTGGCCGTCCGCCAGCAGGGCCGTCACCAGCCGTGACCCGATGTATCCGGTGGCACCCGTCACCAGAATCCGCATACTGCACAACCTATCTGCTCGTCGCCCGCGAAATCCCCTTCCGATACGTACCCCGCCCGGGGCCGTCGCAAATCGTTGCAGGTCACGGCGGTCTGAACCGATCGGGTGGCGACGTCGTGACCCTGATATGGCGGGCCGCGCATCCTGGTGGCGGTGCCGCGCGCCCGGGAGCGGTCGGATTACGTTCCCCCACGGTTCAGCGCGAAGATTGCTCGGTGACGCCCATCCCCCCGGGCTCCGGCGCCGGCGCCTTTGACATGGTGAAGCCGTGTACTACCTGCTGATCCTGGCCGTGGCGCTGGAACGCGTCGCCGAGCTGGTGGTGTCGCGGCGCAACGCGAAGTGGTCCTTCGGGCAAGGCGCCAGGGAGTTCGGCCGTCGCCACTATCTGGCCATGGTCGCCTTGCACACCGCGCTGCTGGTGGGCTGTCTCGTCGAACCCTGGGCGCTGCACCGGCCGTTCGTTCCGTGGCTGGGCTGGCCGATGCTGGTCCTGGTGGCACTGTCGCAGGGTCTGCGCTGGTGGTGTATCAGGTCGCTGGGCAAGCGGTGGAACACCCGGGTGATCGTGCTGCCCCATGCCCAACTGGTCAAGCGCGGCCCGTATCGGTTCATGAACCACCCCAACTACGTCGCCGTGGTCGCCGAGGGCATCGCGCTGCCGCTGGTGCACACCGCGTGGCTGACCGCGGCATGTTTCACCGTGGCCAATGCGGCGCTGCTCACGGTCCGGTTGCGGGTGGAGAACTCGGCGCTGGGTTACACATGACGGACTACGACGCGGACGTGCTGGTCGTCGGCGGCGGGCCGGGAGGTCTGGCCGCGGCGTTACACGCACGCGCGCAAGGGCTTTCGGTGATCGTGGCCGAACCTCGGGAGAACCCGATCGACAAGGCGTGCGGCGAGGGTCTGATGCCCGGCGGGCTGGCCGAACTGACCTCGCTGGGTGTGGACCCGGCCGGAATGCCGTTTCGTGGCATCGCCTATGTCTCCGAGCACCGGCGCGCGCAGGCCTGTTTCCGTACCGGGCCGGGGCGGGGGGTGCGTCGCACCACTCTGCATGCCGCGCTGGCCGCGCGCGCCAAAGAGCAGGACGCCGAATGGATCCGGGCCAAGGTGTCCGCCGTCGCGCAGGACGCGCACGGGGTCAGCGCCGCGGGTGTGCGTGCCCGATGGTTGGTGGGTGCCGACGGGCTGCATTCGGCGGTGCGGCGGGCCGTCGGGATCAAGGCGACCACCGGTACGCCGCGCCGGCACGGTCTGCGCTGGCATTACCGGGTGCCGGCCTGGTCGGATTTCGTCGAGGTGCACTGGTCGCGGTGGGGCGAGGCGTACGTGACGCCGGTGGAACCGGACCTGGTCGGCGTGGCCATCCTGTCCCGGCAGCGGCCCGAACTGGACTGGTTCCCGACACTGGCGCCGCAGCTGCGCGACGCCGAGCGCGGACCGGCGCGGGGTTGCGGGCCGTTGCGGCAGGTGGTGTCGCGGCGGGTGGCCGGTCGGGTGCTGCTGGTCGGCGACGCCGCGGGCTACGAGGATGCGCTGACCGGTGAGGGCATCAGCCTGGCGGTCAAGCAGGCCGCGGCCGCGGTGGCTGCCATCATCGACGACGCGCCGGAGTCCTACGAGCGCGCATGGCACCGCGTCACCCGCGACTACCGATGGCTCACCCGCGGCCTGGTGCTGGCCAGTACACCGCCGCCCGCACGACGCGCGCTGGTGCCGGCCTGCGCGTTGCTGCCGCCGCTGTTCCGTTGGGGCGTCAACAAATTGGCGTCGTAAAGCGCCCCCCGGCCCCCCGGGCCCCCCGGGCCCCCAGGGCCGCGGGGCCCCCGCGAGCAGACGCAAAAGCCCCTCATTTCGGCACGAAATGGGGGCTTTTGCGTCTGCTCGCCCTACTAACGCAACTCAGCGCGCCTTCCAGACCGGCTCGCGCTTCTCGGCGAACGCCAGCGGACCCTCCTTGGCGTCCTCGGAGCGCAGCAGCGTCTTCATCTCCCGCACGGTGCGCTCCCAGCCCGGCTCGTCACCGGTGATCACGCCGTCATCCACGCCGTAGGCGATGCGCTTGCTGGCCTGCACCGACAGCGGTGCGTTCCCGGTCACCCGCTCGGCCAGCGCCAACGCGGCATCAAGCACCGAACCGTCCGTGACAACCTGGTTGATCAGACCCCACCGCAGGGCGTCGGCCGCGCTCAGCGGCTCGCCGGTCATCAACAGCTCCATCGCCACCTTGCGCGGCAGATGATCCATGATCCGGAACACCCCACCGGCGGCCGCGATCAACCCGCGTTTGACCTCCGGCAGCCCGAACCGGGCGCGCTCCTCGGCCACCACCAGGTCGCTGGCCAGCGCCAGTTCGGTGCCCCCACCCAGCGCGGTGCCGTTGACCGCGGCGATGGTCGGCTTGTCGATGAAGTGGTGCACGTAGCCGGCGAACCCGTATTCGGGATGCTCGGGGTGGTACAGGTTCTCCCGGCGGGCGATGGCCTTCAGATCGGCGCCGGCGCAGAACGACTTGTCGCCCGCGCCGGTGATCACCACCGCCCGCACTTCGGGATCGTGCTGCGCCTCCTCCAGCGCGTCGCCCACGGCAATGCTGACCGAGGCATTGATCGCGTTGCGCGCCTCGGGCCGGTTGATCGTGATGATCAGGACATTGCCGCGGCGCTCGGTCAGAGCGCCCGGCCCGTCTGTCACAGCAGCTCGAGAATGGTGGCGTTGGCCTGCCCGCCGCCCTCACACATCGTCTGCAGCCCGTACCGAATCCCCTTGTCCCGCATGTGATACAGCAGCGTGGTCATGATGCGGGCACCGGAGCCACCGAGCGGGTGACCCAGCGCGATCGCGCCGCCGTTGGGGTTCAGCTTGGACTCGTCGGCGCCGATGTCCTTCAGCCAGGCCAACGGCACCGGCGCGAACGCCTCGTTGACCTCGTAGGCGCCGATGTCGCCGATGGACAGCCCGGAGCGCTTGAGCACCTTCTGGGTGGCCGGGATGGGAGCGGTCAGCATGATCACCGGGTCGGCGCCGGCCAGGGTGGCGGTGTGCACCTTCGCGATCGGCTTGGCGCCGATTTCTTTGGCCTTCTCGGCGGACATGAACAGCAGCGCGGCCGAGCCGTCGGAGATCTGCGAGGAGTTGCCGGCGTGGATCACGCCGTCCTCCTTGA
The DNA here is from genome assembly GCF_059812185.1 of Mycobacterium sp. NGS67. NCBI lineage: Bacteria > Bacillati > Actinomycetota > Actinomycetes > Mycobacteriales > Mycobacteriaceae > Mycobacterium > Mycobacterium sp. NGS67. The sequence continues at coordinate 80,623 of NZ_JCALCF010000012.1, read as the reverse complement.
ACGCCGGCTTCAGCGACGCCATCTTCTCCATCGGGGTGCCGCGGCGAATGCCCTCGTCCTTGAGGATCACGTTTCCGTCAGCGTCCTTGATGCCCACGATCTGGTCGTCGAAAGCACCGGAATCTTGTGCGGCCGCAGCCTTTTCGTGCGAGTCCAGGGAGAACTGGTCGAGCGTGCGGCGGTCGAAGCCCCACTGCTCGGCGATCATCTCCGCGCCGATGCCCTGGTTGGGGATCTGGCCGTTGTAGCGGGAGAGGAAGTTCTCGGGGTAGGGCCGCCCGCCGTTGGCCAGCGACGCTCCCATCGGGGTGCGCGACATCGACTCGACGCCCCCCGCAACCACCACGTCGTAGTGGCCGGCCACCACGCCCGCGGCGGCGAAGTGCACCGACTGCTGGCTGGAGCCGCACTGGCGGTCGACGGTCACGCCGGGCACCGTTTCGGGCCAGCCCGCGGTGAGCAGGGCGGTGCGGCCGATGTCGAGGGCCTGCTCGCCGGCCTGCATCACGCAGCCCCAGATGACGTCGTCGACCAGCTCGGGGTCGATGCCGGCCTTGGTGACCAGACCGTTGAGGACCTGCGCGGACAGTTCGGCCGGGTGCACCCCGGACAGCCCGCCGTTGCGCTTGCCGATCGGGGAACGCACTGCTTCGACGATGACGGCTTCAGCCATGAGTTTGTCTCCTTTGACACGTGTTATCTCCTCCGATTGTCAACCAACGCGTTGGCCGGTGAAAGGGCGGGGTGGGTTTCGCTGACCGGGCGTGATAATGGTCACGTGAAGCGGCTCAACGGCATGGACGCGATGCTGCTCTACAGCGAAACGCCGAACCTGCACACGCACACGTTGAAGATCGCGGTCATCGACGCCTCGGATTTCGCCGGCGAGTTCACCTTCGACCTGTTCCGGCGCACGTTGCGACAACGGCTGCCGCTGCTGGACCCGTTGCGCTTCCAACTCGTCAACATTCCGTGGCGGCTGCATCATCCGATGTGGCTGGAGAACTGCGAGGTGGACCTCGACTACCACCTGCGCCAGGTGCGCGTGCCCGCACCCGGAGGTCGCCGCGAGTTCGACCGGATCGTCGGGGAGATCGCCAGCACACCCCTGGACCGCAGCCGCCCGTTGTGGGAGTTCCACTTCGCCGAGGGTCTCGCCGGTGACAGGTTCGCGCTGATCGGCAAGATGCATCACGCCCTGGCCGACGGGGTCGCCTCGGCCAACCTGGTAGCCAGGCTGATGGACGAGAGCGGTTCGATCGGCGACGGGCCCGGTGCGAAAGATTGCGCTCCCCCGACGACCTCGGAATTGCTGCAGGCGGCCGGACGCGACCACGCCCAGCAGATCGCCGCGCTGCCCGGGTTGATCGGTGACGCAGTCACCGGCGTGCGCCGGATGCGACGCCGCGCCCGCGAGCGTGACGAGCAACCAGACGTCGCCGACTGGCTGCAGGCGCCGCCGACCTTCATCAACCACGTACTGAGCCCGGTCCGGACGTTCGCCACCGCCACGCTCTCGCTCGCCCAGGTCAAAGAGACGAGCAAGCACCTGACCATCACCATCAACGACCTGGTGCTGGCCACCGCCGCGGGCGCGCTGCGGGAGCTGTTACTGCGCTACGACGGCAAGGCGGACCAGCCCATCGTCGCGTCGGTCCCGGCGAGCACCGACAAGTCCCCGGACCGGATCAGCGGCAACGAGCTCGGTGGCATGGTGGTGTCGCTACCCACCCATGTCGAGGATCCGTTGGAGCGGGTGCGACTGACCGCGGTGGGCAGCGCGATCGCCAAAGAGAACAACGAGTTGCTGGGTCCGGAGCTGACGGGCCGGCTGATCGACTATCTACCGCCGGCGGCCGCGCCCGCCACCTTCCGGTGGCTGGCGAAACGGCAGTCCCAGAACAAGCTGTTCAACGTCCCGATCTCCAATGTGCCCGGGCCGCGCGAACGCGGCCATTTCGCCGGAGCCCCGATCAGCGAGATCTATTCGGTGGGCCCGCTGATGGCCGCCTGTGGCATCAACTTCACCGTGTGGAGCTACGTCGACCAGCTCAACGTCTCGGTGATCGCCGACGACCAAACCCTGACCGACCCACACGAGGCGACCGACGCGATGGTGCACGCATTCAGCGAAATCCGCACCGCGGCAGGCCTTTCCGGGGAACTCGCGCGGGTCGACTCCGCGATGAGCCCGGCTACCGTATAGATCGTCACGGGACGGGTTCGACGACCATGTCGAAGAATGCCGCCCCGGCGTCCCGAGGGGCGTCGGAGGCCGATGGTGCGTGCGCCCAACGCTTTTCGCCGACGCACGCAACGACATGAGGATCGCGCGCAAAGTGATCGCCGACTGCCGCCCGATCAACGGACACAAGGACCCAGCGTCAGCTGTTCCGCTCATCCGCGCTGCTGATGCGTGTGCTTGGACCCTCGAGGGGCGGCACCGGCGAACTCTTCACGTGTGAAGAACTGTTGGACTCTCGTGTCCGGTCAGTCAGACCAACTCGACCAACTCACCAGGTTGGCCGGGATCGGATCAGGCCGGGACGAACTCGAGACGATGTGTCGCCGGCGTGTAGTCGGTTGACACCTGGCCGGTCGCGGGGTCAGGGCAGCCCGGAAACTCAGGCGACCACATGATCCTTACGTAGCCGACCAGCCTGTCGCCCTCCGGATGAAGCACGACCTCTTCCGGCGCGTTCTTCGCTTGCCCGACCTTGCACTCCATGTCGACTAACCCGCCGGGCTTCAGCGCGTACCAAACCTGTTCGTTGGTTGCGCTGTTGTTCTTCCACTCGTACACCAACTGGATCTTTGGACCCATGACGGTAAACGTCCCCGGCGCGCCGGCTTCGATCTGCCGCTGATACGTGGGATATTCCTCGCTGGCCGGATTGGTATTTGCCCACTCGTGGATGGTGTAGAGGCCGTTGGGCGCCGGGGGTGCGCCCGGTGCGGGCTCCGCGGTTGCCGTGGGAGCAGTCAGCAGGGCGGCGAGTGCTGCCGCTGCTGCCGCGAGTGTGATTTGCTTAGTCATTGCCTTTTACCTATCTTTTGCCATTGGATTGCTGCCCCCGAAACGCTTTTCGGGGAGCACTTGCTCTATTGGTTCCAACATTGTTGGACACATCGCATGTCGGCACACGTCAAATAGGCGATGCGCGGGATTGTCAGTGAAATACCCTTAGTACAAACAGCCCGCACAAACACACGTGTATTGGCATCAATTATCCGACTGAATCGCCATTGGAGTTCCGCACAACGGCGCCGATCCTCGCAGCGCTAACGCAACGGGCAGGCGCCTTTCATAACTGTTCCACCCCTCGGTCTACGAGCTACCACCGGCTTCGCCCGAAGCGCCAGCAAACTTATCCGGATATCTACCCGTGCTTTCATTTCGGCAAACCCCAAATTCAGAGCACCGCCAGTTTCCCTCGAAAACCTCACATGCGGTCAGGAATGTTGTGGCGCCATTCCCGGGATTACCTCGGCGGGCACGGTCGCCGCCAGCACGAACGTCTGCTGTGCGCTGCGTGGCGATCATCAGCGGCGAGAAAGGCCGAGCACTCCCCCTTCGGGGTCGCGCCGTAGGCATAGTCGCAACGTTTGCTGTAACCGAAACACGGGTACGACCGACTCAACTTTCGTGGCCCATTCGGGCAGGGCCAGAAGGCAATTCGTCGTCATAACGAGGGCGCAGGCAAGTCCCGCTCAGGGCGGGGCGGGCAAGGCAGGGCAATCATGAGGCTTGAAGCTGGCATCGTCGGTGCAATTTGGCGGCGCCGCAACATGTTCAGGTCGCCGCGCCCCACCTACGATTAGGCGACTCCTGCGAGGAGCTTCGCATGGGCATCGTCAATGTTGCGAATGGCATTGTGACTTACGATCTTTCGGAAGCTGCGCCGGTGCGGCGCGGCAACGTACACACCTCCATACCCCTATGGAGTTAACAGTCTTTGCGGCGCCGATATCGAGATCGGCGCTGTACGAACAACACCTACGGCTGGCGCAAACCGCCGAGGAGTGTAGCTATTCAGGGTTTTTCCGGGGCGACCACTACTGGGGTGAGCAGCCGCCGGGAACGACCGATGCCTGGGTGACCTTGGCGGGGCTCGCTCGCGAGACCACTAGCATCCGACTCGGGGTGCTGGTGACTGCAGCGACGTTTCGGCACCCGGGTTCGTTGGCCATACAAGTCGCCCAGATCGACCAAATGAGCGGTGGTCGGGTCGAGTTCGGCCTGGGAGCCGGCTGGTATGAGCCCGAGCACCGCGCATACGGCATTCCGTTTCCCTCCGGCAAGGAGCGCTTCGACCGCCTAGAAGAATCACTGGCAGTGATCCTCGGCTTATGGCGCACCTCGATCGGTGACCGCTTCAGTTACCGCGGTAAATATTTCCGCCTCGATGACTGCCCGGCGCTGCCCAAGCCCTACCAGCCAGGCGGTCCCCCGGTCATCATTGGAGGCGCCGGCGCGGTGCGGACCCCAGCGCTCAGCGCCCGTTACGCCGACGAATTCAATCATCTGTCGGCCAGAACAGACTCAGACGATCCGTTCAATTCCCCGCCGACAGGAACCGACGCCGCTGTCGTACAGTTCGAGCGAGTCCGCCAAGCGTGCCGGGCTATCAACCGGGATCCCGCCGAGGTCAAGCTGTCCAACACCCTGGTGTTGTGTTGCGGCCGCACCGACGCAGAGGTCGCATCGCGGGCCGCGGCGATGGGACGCAGTGTCGAGGAGTTGACCCGAAACGGAGGCGCCGGATCTCCTGCCGAACTAGTCGACAACTTCGGCCGCCACGCCGAAATCGGGGTCAGCCGCATCCATCTCATGATCAGAGATATCGACGACCTCGATCACGTTGAGCTTGTCGCCTCCGAGGTCATGCCGCAGCTCGCGCCGCGAAGCGTTACTGCGCCGGATACCCCACGGACTTGATCTCGGTGTACTGGTCGAAGCCGGCCACACCGTTCTGGCGCCCGACGCCGCTGTCCTTGTAGCCGCCGAAGGGGGCGTCCGCGCCGTATGCGGCGCCGCCGTTGACGCCCATGAAGCCGGCTTTGATGCGCCGCGCCACCGCCAGGGAACGCTCCAGCGAACCGGACATCACGTTGCCGGCCAGTCCGTACTTGCTGTCGTTGGCGATCCGGATGGCGTCTTCCTCGTCGTCGAACGGGATGACGGACAGCACCGGGCCGAAGATCTCCTCCTGCGCGATCGTCATCGAGTTGTCGACGTCGGTGAAAAGCGTTGGGCGCACGAAGAATCCCTTGTCGAAGCCGGTTTCCGCGTCGGGGCCGCCGACCAAGGCGGTGGCACCTTCTTCGACACCCTTGCGGATGTAGCCCATCACCCGATCGCGCTGCCGCTCGGAAATGACCGGGCCGCACAGGGTTCCGGGGTCCTGCGGGTCACCGCACGTGACGTTCTCGTAGATGCTCTTCAGGATCGCCACGCCCTCCTCGTAGCGCGAGCGCGGCAGCAGCATCCGGGTCGGGTTCGCGCAACCCTGCCCGGCGTGCATGCACGGCGCGATGCCGATCGCGCAGGCCATGCCGAAGTCGGCGTCCTCCAACACGATGGTGGCCGACTTACCGCCCAGCTCCAGGAACAGCCGCTTCATCGTCGCGGCGCCCTTTTCCATGATCCGTTTGCCGACCACCGTCGACCCGGTGAACGAGATCAGGTCGACCTTCGGCGACAGCGTGAGTTCCTCGCCCACAAAGTGATCCGACGCGGTCACGACGTTGACCACACCGGCCGGGATGTCGGTCTTCTCGGCGATCAGCCGGCCCAGCCGGGTGGCGTTGAACGGCGTGTTGGGTGCCGGCTTGAGCACGACGGTGTTCCCGGTACCCAGCGCCTGGCCGAGCTTGTTGATGGTGACCTCGAACGGGAAGTTCCACGGCACGATCGCGCCGACCACGCCGACGGGCTCGCGCCAGACCTTGATCGTCGTGTTCGTTCCGGTCAGGCTGATCACCCGGTCGCCCAGGTCGGTCTCCCACGCGTACTCGTCGATCAGCCGGGCCGGGTACTTCAGCCCGTCGGCCAGCGGGGCGTCCAGCTGCGGGCCGAAGGTGATTGCGCGCGGCGACCCGACCTCGAGGATGAGCTCCTCACGCAGCTCTTCCTTCTCCTCCTCGATCGCGTCGTGCAGCTGCAGCAGACACCGCTTGCGCAGTTCGCGGTTGGTCGACCAGTCGGTCTCGTCGAAAGCGCGCCGGGCGGCGTCGATGGCCCGGTGCATGTCCTGCTTGGAGGCGTCGGCGACCTCACCGAGCGACTCCTCGGTGGCCGGGTTGATGTTGGTGAAGGTGCCGGCCTGCCCGTCGACGAGCTTGCCGTCGATCATCATCTTCGGCTCGAACCGGACCTTTACAGTGTCAGCCATATCTGTCACTTTCTTCTGACTCGTTAAACGGGCTACAGAGAGCCTTACCGGAAACTAGCCGATTGGCAAGTTGCAACTCGCAGAGCCCCCTACTGCGGGTCGAAAAGCACCGGCACCGCCGTCGGCGACCGGAACACCTGCCCGCGGATGTGCGGGTCGTCCGCGTCGGGGTCCAGACGCAAATTCGGCAGCCGGTCCAGCAGCAGATTGATCGCGGTGCGCATCTCCAGTCGAGCCAGGTGCATGCCCAGGCAGACGTGCACGCCGTGCCCCCACCCCAGGTGTGCCCGGGCCTGACGGTGGATGTCGAACGTGTCCGGGTCGGGATAGCGGTCTTCCTGACGGTTGGCCGAACCCAGCATCGGCATCACCGTGGCGCCGGCCGGAATCGCCACCCCGCCCAGTTCGGTGTCGCGGGTGGCCACCCTGGTGATGGTGAGCAAGGGCGACTCCCACCGCACGCCCTCTTCGATCGCCTGCGGTAACAGCGAGCGGTCCGCCCGGATCGCCTCCAGCTGCTCGGGATCTTTCAGCAGCGCGAGCAGCAGGCTGCCCAGCGACCGGTACGTGGTCTCGACACCGGCCGGCAGCAGTAGCCGCAGGAACGAGAAGATCTCCTCGTCCGCCAGCATCTCGCCGTCGATCTCGGCCGCGCCGAGAGCGCTGATCAGGTCGTCTTTCGGCTCGGCGCGCCGCGCTTCCAGGATCGGCGCGAAATACTCGCACAACGCCGCGGCGGCCGCGAGTCCGCGTTCGGGGTTCATCAGCCAGCTCAGCAGCGAGATCGACCATCGTTGGAACTGCGGGTAGTCCTCCTCCGGCAACCCCAACAGGCCCGCGATGATCTGGCTCGGGTAGTCGAAGGTGAACTCCTTCACCAGATCTGCCTTGCCGTTGGGGGCGAACTCGTCGATCAGACCGTTGGCCACCCGACCGACCAACTCGTCCTGCCACCGCGCTAACGACTTCTGCGAGAACGCCTTTGACACCAGCGACCGCAACCTGCCGTGGATCGGCTCGTCCATCCCCAGCATCACGCGTTCGCCCAGCACCGGGCCGAACGCCGCGATGACGGCGGCCGACGAGAAGGTTTCGTTGTCGCGCAGCATCTGCTGAATGTCTTCGTGGCGATACACGATGAACATCGGCAGCGATTCCTCGTGCGGAAGTGCCCCCGAAGTCTCGAGCCGCTGCACCGGTTCCTCACGGCGCAGTCTCGCCAGTTCGGTGTATGGGTCACGCACGTCACCGGATATCGCGTCGTCGAAGGCGCCGAAATCATTCAGGTCGTCAAATAGCTGTTCCATCAGTGCCTTTCACCATCCTCGGCTGCTTTGCCACGCCGGGCCGCCAATGTCGCCAAGCGCTGCAGTACGGGTTGGGGCAGCACGCGCGCGGCCGCCACCATCGCTTTCTGGTCGACCGTCAGTGGCCAGGCCCCGTCGCGCATCGCGCCTTGTCGCGGTATCCCCAGCACGATCCGTGACATGTGGTGCATGCCGGCGGCGGGAAGAAGTCGGCTGAACGCCAACAACATCGAGGCATCCGGGCCGACGCCGCGACGGCGGAACGGGGCCTGGTCCGCGAGCGCTTTGAGCAGTCCGTCGGTGAATCGCTCTGGTGGACGGGCGAGTTTCATCGCGAACCTGCCCCGGGTGTTCATGGAGTTGTGCAGCCGGGCATACGGACCGGCGAAGTCACGGTCGTCGGTCGTGCCTGCGTCGGTGATGATGTCGGTGTCATAGGTGCCCGACACCAGGACCGTGACACCGAGGCCGAAGGGTGCGATCTCACATGCCATCGACTCGCCCCACCGTTCCAGCGCGCCCTTGGCCGCCGAATAGGGCGCCGTCGCCGGCTGACCGCGCACCCCGGCCGCGCTGGACACCAACACGATCCGCCCCTGCCCCGCCGCCCGCATCGACGGCAGCAACGCCTGGGTGAGCGCCACGGGACCCAGGACGCTGGTGGCAAACATCTTCTGCCACAACGCCATATCGGTCTCTTCCACCATCCCGGCGGCGGATATTCCAGCGTTGTGCACCAACGCGTAGGGAGCGCCGACGGTTTCCTCGATCGTCTTGGCAGCCGCGGAAATCGACGCCGGGTCCAGCAGGTCGAGCTGCACGCAGCGCAGTCGGTCGTCGTCTTCGTCGGCACCGGTCGCCTGACGCAGCAACGGCATTCCGCCCTCCGGTGGCCGCATGGCCGCCACTACCCGCCACCCTTCGCGGTACAGCCGTACGGCCGAGGCGAATCCGAGACCTCGGGAAGCGCCGGTGATGACGACGGCGCGCGGTTCAGCCATTCTTGTCGGCGACTTGATTCTGTGCCGCGCACGGACCTTGTCCCGGCGGCGGCGGATCGACATGTGGCCGCCCGTCGGGCTGTCCGCTCATCCAGGTCGACCAGATGCCGACTGAGAACGGCCCTTGGGCGCCGGCTTTCTCGTAAAACCCTTGCGGGTCATAGACTTTGGCTTCAGGGTAGGGCCACGGGCAGGCCACCGACGTCGCCAGCTTGCTGGCCTTGATCGCGGCGAACCATCCGCCGTAGGCGAAGTAGGACACGTTGATGATGACGAACATCACCAGGAACGTGCCCAATACCGGCCTGCTCGGGAAGATCTTGGCTTTCGCGGCCAGCTTCTCGGCCACCGACTTCCCGGTGTCGTCGCGATAGACCAGGATCGCCGCGGGCACCATCACGAACGTCACCGAAAACGACTCCCAGATCAACGGGAACTGGAAGGTGGTGCCGGTGAAAATGGAGCCCCACGGAATCACCTGCGAGTAGATGTACATGCCCCAGTGGACCAACGTGTTCTCCAGCATGGCATCCATGACGAAGCCGATCACCAGGACTATCGAGCCCAGGCAGATCAACGGGTGCCGCGACACGAAATGCTCGGGACCCTTTCTGGCCTGCAGCTTGCGCAGGATCCATACCCCTGGGAAGTACGGGCCGAAATAGAACATCACGTAACCGAATACGACGAATGGTTCCACCGTCGGCGACAGCGAGACCAGCGGCCACGACTCCGGCCAGTGGATGAGGTCGGGGTTGTAGACCGCGAACGGCGCCCAGTTCATGATCGGGTCCTGCCACACGATCAAGGTGGTGCACAAGAACATCAGCATCGCCGGGCTGCCCGGATTCCGCCGCCAGCCCCTGACGAACACCGCCACGAGCACGACCAGCGCCACCGCAGTCGCGCTGTCCAGGAACGTGATGTAGTCCAGGCCGAACATGAACTCGACGGGACGCGGCCGGCCCTGCACGTTGGGATTGGCGACGCGTGGGCCGAGGGCCTTCCGGCAGTTCACGATGAAGAACAGCGCGAACGCTGCCAGCGCAGCAGCGGCAATCCACCCGCCCCACTTGCGCTTTCCGGCTCGCTGCGGTGTCTTCTGTTCTGCCACAAGCGGTATGGACTGGTCAGTGCTCATTGCGTGCGCCTCACTCTCCGAAGCGGTCCACCAGGTGGGAGTTGACGCCGTCGGCGTCCAGGGTCCGCGCCACCAGATACCCGGCACCCATCCAGGCACGGCGGGTCCACTTGCCCAACGACACCCGGGTGCCGGGTGCCCCCGACGCCGCGGGCAGCATCTTCACCCGCTCCAGCGCCTCCTTCACGCCACGCGGGCTGAGCGGGTGGGCGTCGGTGAACGCCCGCACCAGCGTCGCGGCGACGTCGCGGTTCACCACGGTCACGCAATACTCGGGACGGCTGCCGTTGTACTTCTGCGCGTAGGCGTCGAGGAAGTCCTGCCCTACCTGGTTCGCCTCGTCGTACTGGTCGACCCCGATCCAACCCATGAACGCGTTCCACATGATCGGGTTGACCCAGGCGTTCTGCCACGCGGTGGTGCTGAAGCGCGGCGGGTCCCAGCCGAGCCCCTCGAGTGCGGGGTTGACGAAGACGATTCCGAAGCCGAAGCCCAGGTGCACGATCGCCTCGGCCTTCGCCTCGTGCAGCGTCTGCACGGCAGCGTTGATGTCCTGAGCCGTCTGGGCGATCGACACTTCGGCGACAATCCGAATTCCCTTGCGCCCACAGGCACTTCGCAGGTTCTTCAGATAGCTCTCACCGATCAGGCTCCGCTCGACCAGGACCCCGATCTCGGTGAGTTCTCGTTTGGCGATGAGGTCGGCCAAAAAGATCGGCTCGTCGGTCATGGATCCCTGCGGGAACGCAAAGGTCCACTCGCCCAGCCAGTCGTCGGTGCCGGTCACGCTGATCGCAGGCACCTTGAAGCGTTCCTCGATGGCCTCACGCAGCGGCACACAGTTGTCGGTGATATTGGGGCCGAAGACCACCAGGCAGCCCTCGTCGACCAGTTCGCCATACGCGTCGATCACGGCCTTGACCGACCCTTTGGGCAGACCTTCCACCTCGCGATAGATCATCTGCACGGGCCGGTCCATCAACCCCTGCTGCAGCGCCTCTTCGAAGACGAGCTCGAACGTCCGGGTGAACGAGGCGAACAGCTCTTCCGGAAACCCGGGCGGCAGCTTGAAGTCCATCAGATAGCCGACCTTGATCGGCTCAGCGGTGCTTTCGTAGGACATCTGGCCTCCCGGACGGCCGCGAATGCGGCGGCACGTACTCGTGTTAAAACCTAATATTTGTTCAGACCCTAGTCCGGGCGGTTTGTAGCGTCAATTGCGGGATTGGTCCGTGTCGCCCAGATAGACCTCGATCATCTCGGCCAGCGCCCGCCCCACCGCCACGTCGTCGGTGAGCGGTCCGGCGATCGCCGCCAGTGCCGCCTCCGACATGGTCAGACCCTCGGCGACCAGCCGGCCCGCCGCGATCAGCACCCGCGTCGAGGCGACCTCGCGCAGGCCGCCGGTCTCCAACCGACGGATAGCCTGCCCGAAACGCACCAGATCGGCCGCCGTGCCGGCATCCACCCCGGCCTCGTGCGCGATAATTCTCTCTTCGACTTCCGGTGTGGGAAAGTCGAATTCGATGGCCACCATGCGTTGGCGCGTCGAGTCCTTGAGGTCTTTGAGCACACTCTGATAGCCGGGGTTGTAGGACACCACCAGGCCGAATCCGGGTGCCGCGTCCAGGGTTTCACCGAGCCGCTCGATGGGCAACTGTCGCCGGTGATCGGCGAGCGGATGCAGCACCACGGTGGTGTCCTGCCGGGCTTCCACCACCTCGTCCAGATAGCAGATCGCGCCTTCGCGCACCGCGCGGGTCAGCGGACCGTCCACCCACACCGTCTCGTCACCACGCAGCAGATACCGGCCGACGAGGTCCGCGGTGGTCAGGTCGTCGTGGCAGGCGACGGTGATCAGCGGCCTACCCAGGTCGTGCGCCATGGCCTCGACGAACCGCGTCTTGCCGCAGCCCGTCGGCCCCTTGAGGACCAGCGCCAGGCCTTGCCGGTAGGCCGCCTTGAAGACGGCCTCCTCGCGGCCGACCGCTTGATAGTAGGGCCGCAAGTCATCCACCTCGGGGGTCGCGCCGTTTCGGTAAGCGAGTCCGGACTCGTTTGACATGTCTTCCTTTCCGCCACCGTGGCTTGAGCTTAGCCGGAACAGATGTTTGTTTCAAGCGGACAGCCGGGGTGTCCCCAGCGGCCCGGGAGACTCACGAACTCCGTTCTGCTCCATGCGATTAGGAAACCCGCCGACGCACCTCAGCCGAGCGCAACGCGGACCGGAACAGCGGACCGATCACGCCGGCGAGTTGGTCCGGGCGGCCGATGGTCGCGTGCGCGGTCCTGCCGAAGACGCGACGCAGCGACTCCACGTCGGTCCCCGCGCCGATGGTCAGGCACACGCATCCGGTACCGCGGCGGCGGGCTTCGGACAGCGCACGGCGCGCGTCCGCGGCCCCGTAAGCACGTTCGTACCCGTGGTCGTAGGCCAACCCGTCGGACAGCACCACCAACAACCGCCGGGCCGTGCCGCCGCGCGCCTCCAGGACGGTCGAACCGTGCCGGACCGCCGCCCCCAGCCGCGAATACGCCCCGGGCTCCAAGCTGTTGAGGCGGCGCATGATCCGGGTGTCGAAATGGTCGTCGAACCGTTTGACGGGCACCATGCTCACCGCGCCCCGGCCCTGCGAGTAATACGCGTACAGCGCCACCCGGTCCCCCAGGTCGTGCAACGCGACGGCCAGGTTGGCGACCGCCGCGCGCTGTTGTTCGTGCACCGTGCGCCCGGCCGTGCCCGGTTCGGCCGTCGACCCGGAAACGTCGAGCAGCAGCAGCACCGAAAGGTCGCGCCTGCGTCGCAGGCTGTCCAGATACACCGCCTCGTCGGGCGCCGAACCCGACCGCACCTCTACCCGGGCTTCCACCGCGGCGTCGATGTCGATGTCGTCGCCTTGGGGTTGGCGGTGGCGCCGGTGCAACCCCATGCCCAGCCGGGACAGCGGGCGCCGCACGCCGATCGCGTCGTCGATGGCCTGGGTGGCCGACGGTTTGATCTTCGGTTGGATCTCGCGCACGGTGCACCATCCGGGGCGGTAGCGCTTGTTCCCCGCGTCCCATTCCGGGTACCGCGCGCCGTCGGCTTGCGCATCGTGGATCCGGTCTTCCTCGCTGGACGTCGACGCCAGCGACGACACCGCATGCGCACCACGCTTTCCGGAGTTGGTGCGGTGCGTCGGTGTGTCCGCGCCGGGCGGACCGCCGCCACTACCGGTCTTGCGCGCCGACGACAGCATCTTCTTGAGCCATTTGCCGATGAACCCACCCCCGCCCACCGGGCTGGTGAACATATCCGGATCGTCGGAATCGTCGATCTCGTCATCGTCCAGTTCCTCGAGCCGGTCCGGCTCCTGAGCCTTGCGGTCCCGCGGCACATGCTTGGGGTCCGCTTGATCCTGTTGCTCTGCCCGCCGGGTGTTGGCGGCCAGCACCTTGGCCGCGCGAATCACGCCGAAGGCCGGGCCCGGATCGTCGATTGCGGTCCGCCCCTCGGCGATTCGCAGCGACGCCATCGGTGAGTCGCTGAGGGCGGCGATGTCGCGGTTGCCCAACGACACCAACGGATTCGGCAACAGGTCCCGGTTGGCGCACAGCGCGCGGTGCGCTTCGATCGCCAGGTAGCGACCGGCCAGCTTGCGGTGCCGGACCAGCGGACGCACCACGTCGGGTTCGAGGCTGCCGGCTGCGATCAGCGAGGCCTGCACCGCGACCGCCTCGCGCTGGTAGCGCCGGCCGCCGGACGGATCGAGATAGATCGTCTGGCCGTCGGTCCACGGTGCTTCACCGGGCTGCAGTGCGGCAACCGCCATCGGCCGCCCGGCCAGCGCGGAAGCAAGCATGCCCAGACCCTGGTGGTGGCCCTGGTGATCAGGGGTGTCGCCGACCACGCCCCTCCTTCGTTGACCAAATATCTGTTCCACCGTAGAGTCCGGTCCGATTGCAGTCAACCGAGAGGATCCGGTGCATGACCACGGACAGCGAACTGCGAGAACAGATCCGGCGCCGGACCGACCGCGCGGAGACCCACGACTGCATGCGGTCCCCGGTGGCCGGGACGCGTACGGCACGGCACGGCACCGACGGCCCCTCTTACCACCGGCCGTTGACGGCGTCGCGCTGATTGACCAAATATCTGTTCCAACGTAGAGTGCGGCTTGGTCGCAGACAATTGCCCGAGGTCGAATAACAAACGTGGACTTCTCATACCCGGTGGAAGTGGAGCGCTTCCGCGATGAGTTGCGCGCCTGGCTGTCGACCAATCTGACCGATGAACTCCGGGCCGCGCGAAGGCCGTCGGGCCGTGACGACGCGGTGTTCGAGAAGCTGCGCGCGTGGGACGCAACCGCTGCGGATGCGGGCTGGGGCGCGGTCTCCTGGCCCACCGAATACGGCGGTCGCGGTGCCACGGTGCTCGAACAACTGGTCTACACCGAAGAAACCACGCGCCAGCGAGCCCCGTTGCCGCTGAACGTGATCGGGATGAACAACATCGCCCCCGCGATCATGCAGTACGGCACCGAAGAGCAGAAGACGACGCTGCTGCCGCGGATGATGCGCGCCGACGACATCTGGTGCCAGGGCATGTCGGAACCCGAGGCCGGATCCGATCTGGCCGCACTACGCACTCGGGCGGTGCGCGACGGCGAACACTTCGTGGTCACCGGGCAGAAAATCTGGACTTCGTTGGGCCACAAGGCGAACTGGTGCCAACTGTATGTCCGAACCGACCCGGAAGCCCCGAAACACCAGGGCATCTCCTGCCTGATCGTGGACATGAGCCTGCCCGGCATCGAGGCCCGCCCCCTGGCGACCCTGAACGGCGACACGGATTTCGCCGAGGTGTTCTTCAACGAGGTGCGGATACCGGCCGATGCGCTGCTCGGTCCGCTCAATGCGGGGTGGCAGGTCGCCACCACCACGTTGAGTCACGAGCGTGCCGGGGCCGCACGGTTGTACGCCGAAATGCACGTGCGGCTGGACGAACTCGTGGCCGACTTGACGGCCGTGGACGGCGCGCTTGAGGACCCGGTGGTGCTGCGCCGACTGGGCGAGCTCAGTGTGCGCATCAAGTATCTGGAAGTGTTGTGTCAGCGCGCCATTTCGGCGACGTTGCACGGCGGCGACCCGCTCGGGTCGGCCAGCCTGGCCAAGACCGTGTGGGGCGAGATCGGCCAGGACCTGGCCGCGCTGGCGTTCGACGTGCTGGGCACGCAGGGGCACTGGGCCGACTACCGGTTGTCGTCGCGGTCCTTGACCATCGCCGGAGGCACCAGTCAGATCAACAAGAACATCACCGCACAGCGAGTGCTGGGGCTGCCGCGCAAATGAACCTGGAACTGACCGAAGAGCAGCTCGCCCTGCGCGACACGGTGCGACGGTTTCTCGCTGAGCGGGCCTCGATTTCGGAGCACGTGCGTCCGTTGCTCGACGATCCGTCCGGCCTGACGGACGTGGTGTGGCGCGGACTGGCCGGCCTCGGGGCGACCGGCCTGCTGGTGCCCGATCGATACGGCGGCGCCGGCCTGGGGATGGTCGAGGCCGGCATCGTCGCCGAAGAACTCGGCGCCGCGCTGCACCCCGGCCCCTGGCTGTCCACCGCCGTCGCGGCCGCCCGCCTCCTGGACCGCCTCGGCGGTGACGCTGCCGGGCCGATCCTCACCGGGATCGCCAACGGCACCACCGTTGCCAGCGTCGCCTTTTTGCGCGAGCAGACGCAAAAGCCCCTCATTTCGTCCCGAAATGGGGGCTTTTGCGTCTGCTCACCACCCGTGGCCATCCCGGACGCGGGCGCGGCCGACGTGCTGCTGATCCTGGCCGAAAACGACGACGGCATCGGGGTTTTCGCCATCGACACCGGCGATCCCGGTGTCGTGGTGACGCCCGAACGCGGTATCGACCAGACGCGCAAGCAATTTCGGGTCGAATTGCGCGACGCCGAGGCACGACGGCTGGGCACGCTGGAGCCTTATGCCGTCGCCGCAGTCGAGGATGACGTACTCATCGCGATGGCCGCCGACGCTCTCGGGGCCGCGCAGGCGGTGCTGGACATGGCCGTCGAATACGCCAAGACGCGAAGGCAATTCGGTCAACCGATCGGGTCGTTCCAGGCTGTGCAGCACTTGTGTGTCGACATGTACGAGACGGTCGAGTTGGCCCGCAGCGGGGTGATCCACGCTCTGTGGGCGGCCGACGCATGCCCGCCCGAGCGGCACGCGGCGGCACTGCGGGCCAAGGCATTCGCCGGGCGGTTGGCCACCGTCGGTGACACCGCAATCCAGGTTTTCGGCGGCATCGGTTTCACCTGGGAACACGACGCGCACCTCTACCTCAAGAGATTGCTGAGTTGGAGCGCGTTCAACGGCGCACCCGACCGCTATCTCACCGAAATCGGGAAGCTCCTATCCAAGAAGGAGGCCAGATGATCGACTTCACCGGCCAGGTGGCGATCGTCACCGGAGCCGGCCGCGGCCTGGGCCGCTTGTACGCGCTGGAGTTGGCTCGCCGGGGCGCCGCCGTCGTCGTCAACGACCTCGGCGGAACCATGCACGGCGAAGGCTCCGATACCACCGTCGCCGACGAGGTCGTCGCCGAGATCAAGGCGGCCGGCGGAACAGCGGTGGCCTCGCATCACTCGGTGGCCAGCGCCGAAGGCGGCGAGGCGATCGTGGCGGCTGCCGTAGAGAATTTCGGCCGGCTCGACGCGGTGGTGAGCAACGCCGGCATCTTCGGCAGCGTTGCCTTCGACGAACTGTCCACCGACGATTGGCGTCGCATGCTCACCGTGCACCTCGACGGCGGGTTCTATCTGAGTCAGCCCGCCTACCGGTTGATGAAAGCGCAGAAGTACGGCCGGTTCGTGTTCGTCTCCTCCTCGGCCGGCATGTTCGGGCAGCCGCTGGAAGCCCACTACGCCGCGGCCAAATCCGGGCTGGTGGGGCTTTCTAACGTCATCGCGATCGAGGGCTCCGAACACGGCATCCAGTCCAATACCGTACTGCCGTTCGGGTTTTCGCGCATGGTGACCGAAACCGTCGGTGACCCGAAGGTGCTGGAAGAGATCGGTTTCCTCAGTGCGATCAAGCCCGAGCTGGTGGTGCCGATCGTCGCATTCCTGGCTAGCCGCGACTGCGGGTTCACCCACCACAACTATTCGGCCTGCGCGGGACGTTTCGCCCGGGTCTTTGTGGGTCTGGGCCAGGGCTGGTTCGCCGAATCCGGCAGCGAGCCCACTGCGGACGACGTGCTGGCTCATCTGTCCGAGATCTCGGCGACCGAGCCCTTCACCGTGCCCGGCTCGATCTTCGAGGAAGTGTTCGGCGTGGCCGCACAACTGGGCGTCGGCACCGGCTGATCATGGACATCCCCTACCTGCTGAACGCCACCCGGTCGGCCCGCAAGTCGCTCGATCTGGACGCGCCGGTCGAGCCAGCCGAGATCCGCGACTGTCTGCAGATCGGGCTGCAGGCGGCCAACGGTTCCAATCAACAGAACTGGCGATGGTTGGTGATCACCGACCCACAGTTGCGCGAGCAGATCGCGCGGCTCTACCGCGAGGCGTATCTGCGCCGGGTAGGCGGTCAATTGCTCGCCGGGTTCCTGCCGGCCGGCACCCCGGAGAGCCGGTTGATGTCGTCGACGGAGTGGTTGGTCGAGAACATGTCGCGGGTGCCGGTGCTGGTCATCCCCTGCTATCAGCCGTATTTGCCTCGCATCGAGGGCGACGAGTCGTTCCATCTGGCCACGCTGTACGGCTCGATCTTCCCGGCCGTGTGGAACTTTCAGCTGGCCTTGCACACCCGCGGCTACGGCACCTGTATCACCACCCTGCACCTGCATCACGAGGCCGCCGTGGCCGAACTGCTCGGCATCCCCCCGGACTACGTCCAGGGCTGCCTGCTGCCCGTGGGCCGGCTGCGCGCCGGACACACATTTCGGCCGGCTCCGCGGGCGTCCGTCGAGCACGTGGTCGCGCTGGACCACTGGACCGGCCCACCCATCTAGGATGGGGTCGTCGATGCGGAGCAGGTCGCTCAGCAGCGCGTTTGCCGCAGCCAATCTGATAACCTCTAACAAAGATTTGGTTCGGCAGGAGGACGGATTTCCGATGGTTTCCGCACTGCGATCCGCCCGGTCGTTCGAAGCGCCGTTCAGCGGGCCATGACTGACAGCGCCATCGAAACCGGTACCCGCCGCGCCGAGATCCTCGAAACCGCCGCGTCCCTGATCGCCTCCTCCGGACTGCGAACTTCGTTGCAGGAGATCGCCGATGCGGCAGGGATCCTTCCCGGCAGCCTGTACCACCATTTCGAATCGAAAGAAGCGATCCTGGTCGAATTGATCCGCCGCTATCAGGCCGACCTGGAACGCATCGGGCAAAGCGCCCAAACGAAATTGGACGAGGCCGACTCGCGACCCGCCGCCGGGAAGATCGTCGAATTGGGCCAGGCGATCGCCAACTGCGCTGTGCGGCACCGCGCCGCGCTGCAGATGTCGTTCTACGAGGGCCCGAGCGCGGACCCCGAGCTGATGAAGCTGACGCGGCAGCGGCCGGTCGCGATCCAGGAGGCGATGCTGCAGACCCTGCGGGCCGCCAGGTGGAGCGGCGACATCAATGCCGACGTCGATCTTCCCACGTTGGCCGACCGGATCTGCCAGACCATGCTGCAGGTCGGCCTCGACGTCATGCGGCACAATTCCTCCGCCGATCAGGTCGCAGCGCTGCTGTGCCGGATAATATTGCAGGGCTTGGCATCTCGTCCTCCTGACGATGGTCCGCTGGACCGCTCGACGGCTTTCACCGCGGCCAGCGACGTCATCGACACGTGGGCCGACGACAGCGAAGCCGACCCCCGTGACAAGGCCGCCCAACTGCGTGCGGTCGCACGAACGGAGTTCGGCCGCAAGGGATACGAAGTCACCACCGTCCGCGACATCGCCGCCGCGGCCGGACTGGGCACCGGAACCGTCTATCGCGTCATCGGGTCCAAGGACGAACTGCTGGCGTCGATCATGCGGTCGTTCGGCCAGAAGGTGGAGGCCGGGTGGATCGCCGTGCTGCGCGCCCAGGCGAGTCCCGTGGCGAAGCTGGACGCGCTGAGTTGGGTCAACGTCAATGCGCTGGACCAGTTTTCCGACGAGTTCCGGATCCAGCTCGCCTGGATGCGCCAGTCCCCGCCCCGGGATGCGGTGAACCCGGGCTGGTCGTACACGACGCGGTTGCGTCAGATGAAATCGCTGCTCTCCGAAGGGACTCGGTCCGGCGAGATCGCTATCGACTCGCCGTCGACCACGATGCTGGCCCGCTGCGTCATCGGCATGCAGTGGATTCCGGAGAACATCCTGCGCGACATCGGCACCCGGGCCTCGCTCATCCTGGCCCGCGACACCGTCCTGCGCGGTGTCGCCGTTCGCGGCAAGTGACGATCCGTTCCGAGCTGTAGCGTCGAATCATGGCGAACATCATCGTGATCGGCGGCCACGGCAAAGTCGCCCTACACCTGGCCCGCATCTTGAGTGACCGCGGCGACGCCGTGACCTCGGTATTCCGCAATCCCGACCACACCGACGACGTCGCTGCGACCGGCGCGAAGCCTGCCGTCGCCGACATCGAGCGTCTCGACACCGACGCGCTGGCCGACCTGCTGTCCGGACACGACGCCGTCGTCTTCTCGGCCGGGGCCGGTGGCGGCGACCCGGCGCGAACCTACGCGGTGGACCGCGACGCCGCCATCCGGGTGATCGATGCGGCCAGCCAGGCCGGCGTGCCGCGGTTCGTGATGGTGTCGTATTTCGGCGCCGGCCCCGATCACGGTGTGCCCGCCGATGATTCGTTCTTCGCCTACGCAGAAGCCAAGGCGGCCGCCGATGAACACCTACGTGCCAGTGCTCTCGACTGGACCGTGCTGGGGCCGGGCCGGCTCACGCTGGACCCGGCGACCGGCCGGATTGCGGTGGGCGAAGCGAAGGGCGCGGTTTCCCGCGAAGATGTCGCGCTGGTGGCGGCGGCCGTGTTGCCGGACGACTCGACCGTCGGCCGCACCATCGAATTCAACAACGGCGATGTGCCCATCGCGGACGCACTGACCGCGGCCGGGGAGTCGAGCTAACGCTCTACGGGCTGTTGTATCGACTCGAGACCGCGCAGCGACACGAGGCGCAGACATGCCTAGTAACATCTACCGTGCAGCTGGTCTGTTGTCGTCGCACCATGTGACGCCGGCATCGAGCGGGGCGACTTTTGCCCCGCGAGAGGGAACCCGGTGGGAATCCGGGACTGTCCCGCAGCGGTATGCAGGAACGAACGCCGTTTTCGACAAGCACTGGTCCCGAACGTGGGGGCTGGGAAGCGACGGTCACTAGGAGCACCACCTCGGTGCGCGCCTGCGAGTCCGAAGACCTGCCAGCTGTGCCGGGCGCGCCGCGTCCGGCGGTTCATCGCCTCGTGGAATGGGCGTTTGGCCGCACCCGTTGAGGTGTATGCGACTGACGACAGTCCGACACGCCCAACGGACGGCTGCGCGTCCGCGGGCGGTGTCCACTCCGTCGATCGAAGGACGAACCCGCTCGTGAACGCCACACCATTCACCGCCACCATCACCGGCTGCCCCCGCATCGGTCCGCGCCGCGAACTCAAACGCGCGACCGAAGGCTACTGGGCCGGACGTACCAGCCGAGCCGACCTGGAGTCCGTCGCCGCCTCGCTGCGCCGCGACACCTGGTCGGACCTGGCCGCAGCCGGCCTGGACTCGGTGCCCGTGAATACCTTCTCCTACTACGACCAGATGCTCGACACCGCGGTACTGCTCGGGGCCCTGCCGCCACGGGTAGGTGACGTTCCCGACGAACTTGACCGCTACTTCGCCGCGGCGCGCGGCAATGACGAGATCTCGCCGTTGGAGATGACGAAGTGGTTCGACACCAACTACCACTACCTGGTTCCCGAGATCGGGCCGTCCACCCGGTTCGCGCTGAACCCCGACAAGGTGCTCTCGGAGCTCAAAGAGGCTCAGGCCCTGGGGATTCCCGCCCGTCCCGTGGTCATCGGGCCGGTGACGTTCCTGCTGCTGGCCAAGTCCGTGGACGGCGGCGGCGCACCGATCGAGCGCCTCGAGGAATTGCTGCCGGTCTACACCGAGCTGCTGTCGCTGATCGCCGACGGCGGTGCTCGGTGGGTCCAACTCGACGAGCCCGCCCTGGTCACCGATATCTCCCCCGACGCACCCGCGCTGGCCGAGGCCGTCTACACCGCGTTGTGCGCGGCAAGCAATCGACCCGCCATTCATGTCGCCACCTATTTCGGCGACCCGGGTGCCGCCCTGGCGGGCCTGGCCCGCACCCAGGTTGAGGCGATCGGTATCGACCTGGTCGCCGGTGCGGGCACAGCGGTCGCGGCCGTTCCGGATCTGGCCGGCAAGACGGTGGTGGCCGGTGTCGTGGACGGACGCAACATCTGGCGCACCGACCTGGAAGCGGCGCTGGGCAAGTTGACGACTTTGCGCAATTCGGCTGCGGCAGTGGCGGTTTCGACGTCGTGCTCGACCATGCACGTGCCGTACTCGCTCAAACCGGAGACCGGGCTGGACGAGAACCTGCGCAGCTGGCTGGCTTTCGGCCGCGAGAAAGTGGATGAAGTGGTCGTGTTGGCCCGCGCGCTGCGCGACGGGCGCGAGACGGTCGCCGACGAAATCGCGGCATCCAACGCCGCGGTGGCCGACCGCAAGCGCGATCCGCGGCTGCACAACGCCGAGGTCCGGGCCCGGATCGATTCGATCGTGGCCTCCGGCGCGCATCGCGGTGACCCGGCCGAGCGTCGCGCCAGCCAGGAGGCGCGGCTGCATCTGCCGGCCCTGCCCACCACGACGATCGGCTCCTACCCGCAGACTTCGGCGATCAGGGTCGCCCGGGCGGCGTTGCGCGCCGGCGAGATCGACCAGGACGAATACGAGCGCCGGATGAAGGCCGAGATCGCCGACGTCGTCAAGCTGCAGGAGCAACTCGGGCTCGATGTGCTGGTACACGGGGAGCCCGAGCGCAACGACATGGTGCAGTACTTCGCCGAGCAACTGGACGGCTTTTTCGCCACCCAGAACGGCTGGGTGCAGTCCTACGGCAGCCGGTGTGTCCGTCCGCCTATCCTCTACGGCGACGTGTCCCGGCCGCAGCCGATGACGGTCGACTGGATCAGCTATGCGCAGTCGCTGACCGACAAGCCGGTGAAGGGGATGCTGACCGGTCCGGTGACCATCCTGGCGTGGTCGTTCGTCCGTGACGACCAGCCGCTGGCCGACACCGCAAACCAAGTGGCACTGGCGATTCGGGACGAGACGGTGGACCTGCAGTCGGCCGGGATCGCGGTGATCCAGGTCGACGAGCCGGCGCTGCGGGAGCTGCTGCCGTTGCGCCGCGCCGAGCAGGACGAGTATCTGACGTGGGCGGTGGGAGCTTTCCGGTTGGCCACCTCCGGTGTCGCCGACTCGACCCAGATTCACACCCACCTGTGCTATTCGGAGTTCGGCGAAGTGATCGGCGCGATCGCCGACCTGGACGCCGACGTCACCTCGATCGAAGCGGCCCGCTCACACATGGAGGTGCTCGACGATCTCAACGCGATCGGCTTCTCCAACAGCGTAGGGCCGGGGGTCTACGACATCCATTCACCGCGGGTGCCGAGCACTTCGGAGCTGGCCGAGTCGTTGCGGGAGGCGCTGAAAGCCGTTCCCTCGCGGCGCCTTTGGGTCAATCCTGACTGCGGGCTCAAGACCCGCAATGTGGACGAGGTGACCGCGTCGCTGGAGCACATGGTGGCCGCCGCCAAACAGGTCCGCGCGGGGCTCTAGTTCCTTGCGCGAGCAGACGCAGAATCGCGTTCCGCCGGGGCGAAACATGCGATTCTGCGTCTGCTCGCGCTACTCGGGCGACTCGGGCGACTCGCGCTACTCGGGCGACTCGGATAGCACCTGGACCGGCACGTCGTCGGCCCAGGGCTGGCGGGTCACCATGTCGGCGACCCGGACGTAGCCGCGCTCGAATTCGCCTGTGGCAGCGTCGTATAACCGATAACGCTGGGTCTGCCGGTGGATCGGCTGCGCGTCGAGCAGCACCACCCGCACCTCGCCGGGCTCGAACTGGCAGCGTCGCTGCATCGCCTGGATCAGCTGCTCGTTGTGCATGTGGCCGTCGCCGAAGTTCCAGCCGATCGCGGTGCTGCAGATCCGTTCCCCGTCGGTGATGACGTAGTCCTCCTCGTTCTGCCCGGCCATCGCGCGGTGCGCCAAGGTGAACAGCGCGCGGCCGTGCGTGTTGAAGCCGCGGAACGCATATCCCATGTAGATGGGGATCTGCGCGGCCTCCGGACTGCCGTAGAACCGCTCCAGCTGAGCCTGCGGCATGCTGGCGATCGCGACGATGCCGCGCGAAATCTTTTCGCTCGCCGAGGGTTTGATGCACCACAGCGTGGTGTCCCAGTTCCCCGCGTAGTACCGCATCCCGGGCAGGAAGGAGATCTTGCGCGGGAACAGGTTGCCCGCGATCACGGTGCCCACCAACGCGGTGAACAGAAGCGCCACCGGGACAGGGTGTCTGACATCATCGAGACCGAGCGTGGGATGGCCGACGAACAGCGTCAGCACCCCGAAGATCATGAAGACGTTCCACTCCAGCGGGACACCCATCGGGATCGCGGACAGGATCCCCAAGTGGAAGATCACCATGGCGATGGCGGCGACTTTGAGTTGCCAGCCTCCCTCGGCGAAGAACAGCGCCACCGGCACGAACATCTCGATGAACGTGCTGGCGTGGGCCAACATGCGCGACAAACGTCCGGGCCGCAGGTCGTCGGGAAACTTCTCGAAGAACCGCCGCTTGAGCCAACGGGTCCGGATCAGCGGGTTGTTGGACATCATCGTGGAGATGACGAACGGGAAGTGCTTGTTGAGCTTGGACGTGGCCGCGCCCATCCAGATCACCAGGAACACCAGTTTGCCGGCGACGATCATGTCGATACCGCCGAACAGGAAGGTCACCGTCAGCGACCCGTAGACCTCGCCGCGGGCGGCCAGGAAGATCACCTTGTCGCGCAACCCGCACGCGCCCAGCACCAGCAGGATCGCCACGATCTGCCATGTCGGCAGCAGCCCGACCTTGCTGCCCACCTCCGGCATCGGCCCACTGCCGTCGGTGAACAACGCGGTGACCAACAACAGCAGCAGCAGCGCGTACAGCGCGACGTCCAGCGGCTTGCGTTTGGTGCCGAAAGTCAGCGGAACGCGATCCGGCCACGGTGGCAGGCGGATGGTGCCGAACCGCAGCCAGTACAGGATCGAGCCCAGCGGCGGGAAGAACCGGTTGTTCAGCGGCCCGAAGCCGCAGCCCAACCCGACCACCTCGAACAGCATCGTGTACAGCACGATCTTCTCGAAGACGATGGGTTCGGCGTACCAGGCGCGGACATTGGTGAACCCGTCAATTCCTTTGGTGCTCAACACGATCAGCCAGCCGACCAAGATATAGAGCAGGATCTTGACCACGTAGAACAGGTGCAGCACCACCGGCGTGCCGAAGCCGACCTCGGCCCAGTGCCGGGCCATCGGGCGGATCCGCTCGCTACGGGTGCCCTTGCTCCATTCGGCGAAGTCGACTTCCGGAAGTTGGGGCTTGAGAAATCCCATGGTTTGACACATTAGAACGTGTTCTAGCGCTGCGGGACCTCACGGCGCTCCCGGCGGGAGGAAGGGCAGTTCCGGCGGGCAGCCGTGCCGGGCGAGTCCGAGGACGGCGTCGACGTCGAGGTGGCGTTCGACGAGATCGCCGAGCAGGTCGAGACGGCGCTCGCGGGCGGCCGAGAAGCAGGTGCCCGACGGGTCGAGGCCCAGCGTTTCGCGCAGGAACGCCGCGCGCAGGTGGTCGTCTTCCAGGGCGCCGTGCCACATCGTGCCGAACACCTGTGCGT
This sequence comes from Mycobacterium sp. NGS67, assembly GCF_059812185.1. Taxonomy (NCBI): domain Bacteria; kingdom Bacillati; phylum Actinomycetota; class Actinomycetes; order Mycobacteriales; family Mycobacteriaceae; genus Mycobacterium; species Mycobacterium sp. NGS67. The sequence continues at coordinate 55,829 of NZ_JCALCF010000012.1, read as the reverse complement.
CACGCGCACCGCCGAGGAACTCCGCCACATCCGCGCCGCGGGTGATCCTGCCGTGGTGAATCTCGTATCCGGACGCGGCCACGCCCAGCGCCTCGCCTTGCGGCCGTCGCAGCACTTTGCGGGCGTCGAACGTGGTCTCCACGTCGAGCAGACCCAGCCCCGCGACCTCGGTTGCCGGTGGACCTTCGACGCCGTCCGGGTCGCGGATCACCCGGCCCAGCATCTGGAAACCACCGCAGATGCCGAGCACGGGCTTACCCGCCGCCGCGTGCGCTGACACCGCCCGGTCCAGGCCCCTGTCCCGCAGCCACGCCAGATCGGCAACCGTCGAGCGGGTGCCCGGCAGCACGATCAGGTCCGCATCGCCCAGGGCACGGCCGTCGGAGACGAACACGATGTCCAATCCGGGCTCCAGGCCCAGCGCGTCCACGTCGGTGAAGTTGCTGATCCGGGGTAGTCGCACGACGGCCACGCGGCACGCCGCCGGACCCGACGCGCGTCGTCCCGCCAGGTCGAGTGCGTCCTCGGAGTCCAGCCACAGGTCGGGATGCCACGGCACGGTGCCGTACACCCTGCGCCCGGTGACCCGTTCCAGATCCCGCAGCCCCGGCGCGAGCAGGTCGAGGTCGCCGCGGAACTTGTTCACCACGAACCCCGCGACCAGCGCCTGGTCCTGGACGGACAGCAGCGCGACGGTGCCCAGGAACGCCGCGAACACGCCGCCTCGGTCGATGTCGCCGACCACGAGGGTCGGCAGCCCCGCGTGCCGGGCCAGCCCCATGTTGACGTAATCGCCTGCGCGCAAGTTGATTTCGGCCGGACTGCCGGCGCCTTCGGCGATGACTACGTCGTAGCGGCCGGCGAGGTCGTCGAAGGCCCGGTGCGCCGCCTCGGCCAGCGCGCGCCGTCCTTGCAACCAGTCCGACGACTCCAGCGCACCCCAGGGCTGCCCCAGCAACACCGCGTGGCTGCGGTGATCGCTACCCGGTTTGAGCAGGACGGGGTTCATCGCCGGCTCGGGCGGGACCCGCGCCGCCAGGGCCTGCACCCATTGCGCCCGGCCGATCTCCGCACCCGCACCGTCCGGGCCGGTGCAGACCATCGAGTTGTTGGACATGTTCTGCGCCTTGAACGGCGCCACCCGCACCCCGCGTCGGGCCAACGCGCGGCACAATCCCGCGGTGACGGTGCTTTTTCCGGCGTCACTCGTCGTACCCGCCACCAGCAGACCTGACATCAGCACGAGCATGCCACTGTCACCGAATGTGCTCCTGACCACTGCTTGACCACTGGTCCGAAGGCGGCGGTGTCGAGTAACCTTGAGCCCGCAGCTGGTTTGCTGGTGACATCGTGACCGTCGCCGGCGTCGAGGGGCCGAACGCTATTTCAGGTTCGCTCCGAGAGGGAACCCGGTGGGAATCCGGGACTGTCCCGCAGCGGTATGCAGGAACGACCGCCGTCAAGCGCACTGGCCCACAGTCCGGGCTGGGAAGCGACGGCCAGTAGGTACATCGATCAGTCGGTGTGTGCCTGTGAGTCCGAAGACCTGCCAGCTGCGCCGGACGCGTCGTGTCCGGCGCCCGGCGCCTCGTGGAGTGGGCGGACGGTCTTTGCTGGAACGCAATTGTTCCGGGACTGGACGTTCCGAGGATGGCGGCGGGCATCCCGCCGCACCGAAGGAACGTCGATGACCGCCCCGATCTGGCTGGCTTCGCCGCCGGAACTGCATTCGGCGCTGCTGAGCAGTGGCCCCGGGCCAGGCCCACTGGAGGCGTCCGCGGCCGAATGGACTTCGCTGAGCGTCACCTACGCCGAGGTCGCCGACGAGTTTTCCGCCCTGCTCGGCGGTGTCCAGGCCGGCGCCTGGGCAGGTCCGACCGCGGCAGCGTACGCAGCCGCTCACGTGCCGTATCTCGCGTGGCTGCGGCAAGCCTCGGCAGATTCCGCTACGTTCGCGGCCCGCCAGGAAGCCGCGGTCGCGGCCTATGCGTCGGCCCTGGCGACGATGCCGACTCTGGTCGAACTGGCTGCCAACCACGTCGCGCACGGCGTGCTGACGGCGACCAATTTCTTCGGCATCAACACCATCCCGATCGCGCTCAACGAAGCCGACTACGCGCGGATGTGGATCCAAGCCGCGACCGTGATGGGCACCTACGAGGCCGTCTCCGCCGCGGCGCTGGCAGGCATACCGCCTTCCGGACCGGCCCCGCAGGTCCTGAAATCCGAGACTCCGGCCACCGCGGAAGCGGCGGCGGATCCGCTGCAGCAGTTCCAGCAGTGGGCGTGGCAGATGTATACGTCGTTCTACGACAACGTCATTCAGCCGTTCATCGATTCGACGACCACCATCCCGTTCTTCCAGGAGATGTTCGGGGGTTTCAATCCCTACCTCATCATCCTGGGTAATCCGCTGACCTATTTCAGTCCGCTCAACATCGCGTTCGCCATCGGCTACCCGATGGACATCGGCACCTATGTGGTCCTGCTGTCGCAGATGTTCTCTTTTGTCGCACTCGATCTCGCTGCCGCGTTCGCTTCGGGCAACCCGTTGACCATCGGCTTCACCATCATGTTCGTCACCGTCGAGATCTTCGGCACGGTGATCACCGACACCATCGCATTGCTCAAGACGACGCTGGAAAGCACTCTCGCGCTGACGTTGACATTGGTGCCGTTGCTGACCACCCCGTTGGTGCCGCTGGCCGCCGGTGCGGTGCTGGCGCCGATCGGCGTCAAAGGGCTGCTGGCGCTGGCGGCGGTGCCTGCGCCGCCGGTGACCGGTGTACCTGGCGCACCCGCGCTGGCCGCGCTCGCGGCGAGCCCTTCGCCTTCCACGCCGAGCCCGGCACCGTCGCCCGTCGAGGTGACCGCGTCGGCCCCGACGCCGGGAACGCCGCCACCGACCGCCGCGCCGCCGACGACGACCGGCACTGGGGTGGGTGCGCACCTGAATGCGTTCGACTACCTGGTAGGCGACCTGGGTTCGACGGCCAAGCGGGTGGCCAGCGGTCGCGCCCGGAAGCCGGCGGCCGAACCCGACAGTGCCGAGATCCCGGCGCCCGCCCCGGCGCCGGAGGAGCTCACGCCTGCACCCAAGCGGCGGCGCTCGAAAGCCGAAATGCTCGGGCGCGGTTACGAGTACGCCGACTTGGATGACGACGCGTTCAGCACCGTGGGTGTTTCCGAGAAGGGCGCGGGGACGCTGGGATTTGCCGGCGTCGGCCCCAAACGCGGCGCCGAAGCCGTAGGGTTGGTGACGCACGGGGGTGAGGGAACGGCTGTCCAGCTGATGCCCAGCATCTGGGAGGCCGACAAAGGAATCGGAAGCAAACTGCCGTAAGCGCACGCAAAGGGGATGTATCCCCCGATAATTGGAGAAATTGAGCGGAGGGGTGGGCGTCATGACGTTGCGAGTGGTTCCTGAAGGATTGGCCGGCGCCAGCGCCGCGGTGGAGGCGCTGACGGCGCGTCTGGCCGCCGCGCACGCCGCCGCGGCGCCGTTGATCACCGCGGTGGTGCCGCCGGCGGCGGACCCGGTGTCGTTGCAGACCGCCGCCGGGTTCAGTGCGCAGGGTCAGGAGCACGCCGCGGTGGCGGCCCAGGGTGTCGAAGAGCTGGGTCGTGCCGGCGTCGGTGTCGGCACGGCCGGCGCCAGTTACCTCGCCGGTGACGCGGCGGCCGCTGCGACCTATGGGATTGCCGGCGGCTAGCCGGAACCGGAATTCGAATCGAGAGGGAGAGTCATGAGTCTGTTGGACGCGCACATACCGCAGTTGGTGTCCTCGCAGTCGGCGTTCGGCGCCAAGGCGGGGTTGATGCGGCACACGATCGGTCAGGCCGAGCAGGCCGCGATGTCGGCGCAGGCGTTTCACCAGGGGGAGTCCGCGGCGGCGTTTCAGGCCGCGCACGCCCGGTTCGTGGAGGTCGCGGCACGGGTGAACACGTTGCTCGATATCGCCCAGGCCAACCTGGGCGAGGCGGCCGGTACCTATGTGGCCGCCGATGCCGCGGCCGCGTCGACCTACACCGGTTTCTGAGCCGGCTCAGACGAGAAAGGGTTTCTGATGTCGCAGATCATGTACAACTACCCGGCGATGCTCGCTCATGCCGGGGACATGGCGGGTTATGCCGGCACCATGACGGGTTTGGGGGCCGACATCTCCGCCGAGCAGGCCGCGTTGCAAAACGCCTGGCAGGGTGACACCGGGCTGACGTATCAGGCCTGGCAGGTGCAGTGGAACCAGGCCATGGAGGACCTGGTGCGGGCCTATCAGTCGATGGCCAGCACCCACGAGGCCAACACCATGGCGATGCTGGCCCGCGACGGTGCCGAAGCCGCCAAGTGGGGCGGCTAGCCATCGGTTGCTGTCCGACAGTCTCGTGAATCCGGGTGCCTCGTCAGAAGATCCCGGCCGGGATCGTCGGCGCCATGGCTCGCACCTCCGGATCGACCAGTAGGTTCAGCGCGCCCAACGTGCCCGGCTGCTGCTGAGCGAGACCGTCCACCACCGTCAGGAACCGTTGCTGCTCGGTACGGGCGATGACGCCCTCGGCCAGGCCGGAGAACTTCCCGATGTAGTCCTGACGCTCAAATGGCTTGGCGCCCAATGGGTGCGCGTCAGCAACGGCGATCTCGTCGACGATCACTTCCCCGTTTTGCATGGTCACTTCCGCACGGGCACCGAAGGCTTTCTCCAGCGGGTCGCTGGAGTGATATCGCCTGGTCCACTCCGGGTCTTCGACGGTGGATATCTTGTGCCACAGTTCGACGGTGTCCGGTCGGTGCGCCCGCTCCGATGCGTACGACCGTTCGTGGTGCCAACTACCGTCCTGCAGAGCCACCGCGAAGATGTACATCACCGAGTGGTCCAGCGTTTCACGCGAGGCGTCCGGATCCATCTTCTGCGGATCGCCTGCGCCGGTGCCGATTACGTAGTGGGTGTGGTGGCTGGTGTAGAGCACGATGGTGGCGATCTGCTCGGCGTTGCCGATCCGATTACGCATCCGGCGGGCCAGGTCGATCAGAGCCTGACTCTGATATTCCGCCGAGTGTTCTTTGGTGTAGGTGTCCAGGATGGCGCGCTTGGGCTCGCCCGGCTCAGGCAACGGAACCTGGTAGGTATGCCCAGGTCCCGACAGCAGCCAGGCGATCACGCCGTCCTCACCCTCCCAGATGGGTGCCGGCGCACCTTCCCCGCGCATGGCGCGATCGACGGCTTCGATGGCGACCTTGCCGGCCCAGGCGGGAGCGTAGGCCTTCCAGCTCGAGATCAATCCCTTCCGCGACTGCCTGGTGGACGTGGACAGGTGTAACGCCTGGCCTACCGCCTGGTAGATGGTCTCCTTGTCCAGCTTCAGCATGGTGCCCAACCCGGCCGCCACCGACGGTCCGAGGTGTGCGACGTGATCGATCTTGTGCTCGTGCAGACAGATTCCTTTGGTCAGCCCGACCTGGATCTCGTAACCCGTTGCGATGCCACGGATTAAGTCGGCACCGCCGATACCCAGATGTTGGGCCACGGCCACCAGAGCGGGAATGTTGTCACCCGGATGGGAGTACTCGGCGGCCAGAAACGTGTCGTGGTAGTCCAATTCGCGGACCGCGACCCCGTTGGCCCAAGCGGCCCACTCAGGCGCGTAGTCGCCGTCGACGCCGAATATCTTGGCTCCTCGTGCCGTATCCGGATGTGCCAGCGCCTGGGACCGTGCGACGGTGACCGGACGGCGCAGGAAGGAGGCCGCCGACACCGCGGCGTTGTCGATGATCCGGTTGATCACCATGGACTCGGCATCGGCAGGGACGGCCACCGGGTCCGCAGCGACCTCCGCGATCTTCCAAGCCAACTGCTCATTGCGGGGAAAATCGTCCGCGCTGCGCCGTGTTCGAACGTCGTGGATACGCACAGTCGCACAGTATGCAGATGTCGATCGGCCGGCCCGCAACCGCAATCTTCGGAGAAGCGGGCCAACTCACACTTCTATCGGTGTAGCTTCCTGCTGGGACGTGCCGCGGTCATCAAGGGAGTCAGGCATGACGGATGTCGACTATTGCGTGGTAGGTGCCGGATTCGCGGGGATGACGGCCGCGCTGCGGTTGAAACAAGCGGGACGCTCGGTGGCTCTGCTAGAGGCCCGCGATCGGGTCGGTGGCCGCACCTTCACCGTGACCCGCGACGACGGGGTGTGGATCGACCGCGGGGGCGCCTGGATCGGCCCGGGCCAGGACCGGATCTACGCGATGATGAAAGAGTTCGGCGTACCGGAATACAAGCAGCACAACGACGGTGACGCGATGATGGTCGTGGACGGCAAGAAACACCGCTACGGCGGCAAGCTGCCGTGGACGATGAGCCCTTGGGCGGTGGCCAATCTCGGCGTGGCGCTGTTGCGGGTGGAACAGATGTGCAAGGCGGTGCCCCGCGAAACCCCTTGGACGGCAAAGGATGCCGCCGAGTGGGACCGAATGAGCGTCGGCGGCTGGCTGGAACGCAACGTGCCGTCCGCAGCGGCCCGCGAGATGCTGGACATGGCATTGGGCGGTACCTACACCTGCACGGCGTCCGAGGTGTCGATGCTGTGGATGTTGCTGCAGATGTCCTCCGGCGGTGGTCCTGGTTTCGTCATCGGCGGCAAGGGTGGCTCTCAGGATGCCCGCCCGGTCGGCGGGATGGGTGCCATCTATCGACCGATGGTGGCCGAGATCGGCGATGCGCTGCACTTGTCGCGTCCCGTGCGCGAGATCTCGCAGGACGCCGACGGGGTCACGGTCAGCGCCGACGGTCTGACAGTGCGCGCGCGACGGGTGATCGTGGCGATTCCGATGGCGATCGCCAGTTCGATCGTCTACGAACCGACGCTGCCGGTGGACCGCGCAATGCTGAACCAGCGCATGCCAAGCGGTGCGGTTATCAAGATTTCCGTCGTCTACGCCGAGCCGTTCTGGCGGGCCGACGGTTTCTCGGGGCAGTCGGCCGCGCCGGGCACTCCGGTGACGCTGAGCATCGACGCCTGCACCGACACCGGGGATCCAGGCATCATGTGCGCGATCATTGAAGGACCCGCAGCTCGGCGGCTCACCCAGCTCGACGAAGCCGAACGCAGGGCGATCGTCATCGGTGAGCTCGTCGACCGGTTCGGCGAAAAGGCAAGTACGCCAGCGGAGTACCACGAACAGAACTGGACTCAGGAGCGGTATTCCGGCGGCGGGATGATCAGTCACACCGGCACCGGCGTACTGACCGAGTTCGGTTCGGCCCTGCGGGCACCGTGCGACCGTGTGCACTGGGCCGGCACCGAGAGCGCGGCCGTGATGTGCGGGTGGATCGACGGTGCCATTCGGTCCGGAGAGCGGGCGGCGGCCGAGGTGCAGGCGGCGGATTAGGCTCTGCGGCGAAATCCTCTGTGGCGCTGGGTTATCCACAGTTGGAGCTTTATCCACAGGGGCGCCTTCGGTGCCGGGGAGTTGTCGGTGCCGGTTCCTAGAATTTGAGGTATGGCAGCGAGCACGCGTGAAGAGATAGTGGAGGTCTTCGACGCACTCGATGCGGATGTGGATCGTTTGTGCGCGTTGTCTTTTGAGGTGTTCACCACCCCGGAGCGGATGCGGGCTCTGGAGCGCCTGGAGCGGGCGGCGCGCCAACTGCGCACGCCCCAGCACGCGGTGATCAACCAACTCGCCGCCCAAGCCGGCGAGGAGGAGTTGGGGGGCAAGCTGCGTAGTGCGGTGGCGGACCGGTTGCGGATCTCTAAAGCCGAAGCCGGCCGCCGTATCGCCGAAGCTAAAGACCTTGGGGCGCGCCGGGCGCTGTCCGGGGAGGCGCTAGGGCCGCTGCTCACCGCGACCGCGACCGCTCAAGGTGCCGGGCTCATCGGTGATGAACACATCAGGTTGATCCGCAAATTCCTGGCGCACCTGCCCGACACGGTCGATGCGGGCACCCGCGCGGACGCCGAAGCCGACCTGGTCGACAAAGCCACCCACTTTCGGCCCGAACAAGTGCAGACCTATGCCCAGGAGGTAATGGCCTATCTGCACCCCGACGGCAACTACAGCGAGGAGGAACGCGCCCGCCGACGCGGCCTGGTGCTGGGTGAGCAGAAGTTCGACGGGATGTCGCGCCTGAGCGGGCTGGTCACCCCCGAGCTGCGGGCCGCGATCGAAGCGGCGTGGACGAAGTTGGCCGCACCCGGGATGTGTAACCCGAACGATGAGGCACCACGGGTGGACGGCGAACCCGACGCCGAGGAGGCGCAGCGCGATACCCGCTCGGGACCCCAACGCCAGCACGACGCGCTGCTGGCCGGGCTACGCGCACTGCTGGCCTCCGGCGAACTGGGCCGCCATCGCGGCCTGCCGGTCACCATCATCGCCACCACCACCGTGGCAGAACTGGAAGCCGCTAGCGGGTGGGCGCGCACCGGCGGCGGCTCCCGCCTACCCATGAGTGATCTGATCCGCATGGCCGGCGGCGGCGCCAACCACTATTTGGCGATCTTCGACGGCGCCAAACCCCAAGCCCTCTATCACGCCAAACGGTTGGCCTCCCCGGCCCAGCGGATCATGCTGTGCGCCAAAGATCTCGGCTGCACCAGACCCGGCTGCGACGCCCCGGCCTACCACTCCGAAGTCCACCACGTCACCGCCTGGCGCAAAACCGGCCGCACCGACATCAACGACCTCACCCTGGCCTGTGGCCCCGATAACAGACTGGCCGAAAAAGGCTGGACCACCCGCACCAACACCCAAGGCCACACCGAATGGATCCCACCACCACACCTCGACCACGGCCAACCCAGAATCAACACATTCCACCACCCCGAGAAACTGCTGATACCCGACGACGAGGACGACGACGGGCCCTAGCGGAGCGGTCGCGCTACCCCGCCTGCGCCGCCGGCGGACGGTAGAAGATCAGCAGCTGTCCGATGGCACCGGCCAACCCGAGACCCAGCGAGATCGCCAGCCCGGGCCAGCCGGGGAACCACAGCTTGTCACCGAAGATCACGTAATCGAGACTGAGCTTGCCCGCGCCCACCGTGGCGACCGCGACGGCGCTGAGCGCCAACACCAGGTTGTACTCCCAACCCTCCTTGACGATGAAGAAGCCGTTGGCGCGGTGCACCGTCCAGGCCGCGACGATCATCAGCGACACGAAGCCCGCCGCGGGGATCGGCGTGAACAGCCCGGCCGCCAAGCCCAGACCGGCGGCCGTCTCGGTGGAAGCGGCCACGGTGGCGTGGAACCTCCCGGGCTTCATGCCGATGCTCTCGAACCACCGCGCGGTGCCTGGAATTCGCCCGCCGCCGAAGAATTTGTTCAGGCCGTGCGCGGCCAATGTCAGACCCAGTACCAGCCGCAGAATCAGTAACCCGACATCGATGGCGTTCATACCGTTCAAACTAGATCATCGCTCGTGACGGTAGCGCGGACCCGCCGGTGTGGGACCATTGCGGACGTTCCGGTGTTTGCCCGCGCAACCAATCGGGCAGGTCAACCAACAAGGGGGTGCATCATGGCTCGTGCCACGCGGGGCCGTGGTTCACGCATCGACACCCTGCCCGACACCGTTGTCCTGCTGGACGGCCAGGCGAACCAACCCCGGGAGATCCTCGGTAACAAGGGCCACGGCATTGACACCATGCGGCGGCACAATTTGCCGGTACCACCGGCCTTCTGCATCAGCACCGAGGTCGGCGTCCGCTATCTGGCCGACCCCCAGCCGACGATGGACGCGATCTGGGACGACGTCCTCGACCGGATGAGCTGGCTGGAAGAGCAGACCTCGCGCACCTTCGGTCGAGGACCGCGGCCGCTACTGGTCAGCGTCCGCTCGGGGGCCACCCAGTCGATGCCCGGCATGATGGACACGATCCTCGACCTGGGTATGAACGACGCCGTCGAGCAAGCCTTGACCACGCCCGGCGCCGAGTCGTTTGCCCGCGACACCCGCCGACGGTTCGTCACCATGTACCAGCGGGTGGTGGGTGACCGATCGGGTCCCCCGGACGACCCCTATGCACAGCTGCGCGCCGGCATCGAGGCCGTGTTCGAGTCATGGAACTCCCCGCGCGCCGTCGCCTACCGCGAGCACTACGGCCGCGGCGACGGCGGGGGCACGGCAGTGGTGGTGCAGGCGATGGTGTTCGGCAACCGCCCGCCCAATTCCGGCGCCGGAGTGCTGTCGTCGCGCAATCCGATCACCGGGGCCGACGAGCCGTTCGGTGAATGGCTGCCCGGCGGCCAGGGTGACGACGTGGTGTCCGGACTGGTTGACGTCGAGCCGATCACCGCACTAAGGGACGAGCAACCGGGCGTCTTCGACGAACTGATCGCCGCCGCCCGCAGCCTGGAACGCCTCCATGGCGACGTCCAGGAGATCGAGTTCACCGTCGAAGACGGCAAACTATGGCTGCTGCAGACCCGGGCCGCCGAGCGGTCGGCGCAGGCCGCGGTGCGACTGGCGCTGCAGCTGCGGCGCGAACATCTCATCGACGACGCCGAAACCTTGCGCCGGGTGACGCCCGCCCACGTCGAAGCCGTGCTTCGACCGTCGCTGCAGCCCGAAACGCGCTTGGCTGCACCGCTTTTGGCCAAAGGACTACCCGCCTGCCCGGGTGTGGCGACGGGCGTGGCATACACCGACGTCGACGAGGCACTCGATGCCGCAGGCCGCGGCGAACAGGTCATCCTGGTGCGCGATCACACCCGCCCCGAGGACGTCCTGGGCATGCTGGCCGCCCAAGGCATCGTCACCGAGGTCGGCGGAGCCGCAAGTCATGCGGCCGTGGTCAGCCGCGAACTCGACCGGGTTGCCGTGGTGGGCTGCGGCCACGGCGTCGCCTCGGCACTGGCCGGCCGACCGATCACCGTCGACGGCTACGAAGGCGAAGTGCGGCAAGGCATTCTGCCGCTGACCGCATGGTCCGAGCATGATTCCCCCGAGCTGCGCGAGCTGGCCGAGATCGCCCGACGAGCCCAGGCCGGCCGATGACCGATCTGGCTGTGCTGCAAGCTGTTCGGCTCAAGGGCCGGGTAACCGCCACTGACCTGGCCGCGACCCTGCGCGCCGACGAGGCCGATGTCGCGGAGACGATCGACCGGTTGACGGCCGACGGCCTGCTCACAGCCGGGCCCACGGTGCGGATCACGCCGACGGGCCGCACACACCTCGCCGACCTGCTCGCCGCCGAGCGCAGCAGCGCCGACACAGCTGTCCTGAGCCGGACCTACCACGAATTCCATGTGGTGAACAGCGATTTCAAGGCGCTGATCACCGACTGGCAGCTCAGGGACGGAAAGCCCAACAACCATGAGGACGCCGCCTACGACGTCGCGGTGCTGGCGCGTCTCGACGACGTGCACCAAAGACTGGCGCCGATCATGGCGACCCTCACCGCGCAACTGCCGCGCCTGTCGGCGTATCCGACGAAGTTGGACGCTGCGCTGGCGAAGGTCAAGGCCGGTGAAACCCTATGGCTGACAAGGCCTCTCATCGACTCCTATCACACCGTGTGGTTCGAACTGCACGAGGAACTGATCCTGGCTGCCGGGCTGACCCGCGAACAAGCCGCCAGATCCGGCGACGCGGGCTAGTAACTACAGCGCCGCGTCCAGCAGGCGCACATAGGCGCCCACATCCGGCACCGCCGACTCGGCCGCGTTGACGCTGACCGCGACCATGTCGCCGATGCCGTGCACCCCGTGCGTCAGACCCATCACCGGCGACAGCGAAGGGTAGCCGGCGGTGAGCACCACCGGAGCGTCCCCGAAGCGCAGGTCGGCGGCTCCGCGATCGACACTGGACACCACCGTGTTGCCCGCCACCTGCGCCGGTCGCGCATCGGGATCGAATTGGGATACGCCCCAACGCAACAACGCCGCCGGCACGGTGGCGAACGCTCGGTCCCCGGTCCGAACCGCAGGGTGCTCGAGGCGGCGACGCGCATTCGCCAGGTCTGCGGTGATGCGCCGCAGTCGGTCGGCGTGGCCGAGTCGCGGGTAGAGCCCCACCACCACATTGGCGAAATGGTTATTGCCGAGGCGGGTGCCGGCTTTGGCCATCGGCACCTCCGCGGCCAGCGAGTCGACGGGATCGCCGAGCAACTCCGACATCGCACTGGCCACCGCGGCCAGCACCACGACGGTCACGGTGGCACCGGCCAATTGGGAACGACGACGCACCAACGTGCGGATTGTCCGCACACCCTGGGGCCGCGCATTCGTAGCCTGTGGCGGGCGGGTCCCCAACCCCGGCGACAACAGCCCAGCCGCGGTGTCGGCGACGAGTTGCCGATGGGTCCGAACGGCGTCGACCGCGCGCCACGGCACCAGACCCGGCCGATGCCTCGGCACTGCAGGCACCGGACCGGGCCGCCCCAACAACCGGGCCGCCAGCGCCGCGACCCGCCGGCCGTCACCGAACGCGTGCGTAGCCTGCATGACGACGACGGTGCCGGGTCCCGACACACCGGGAATGTCACGTACCGGGGCGAAAACATGTAGCCGCCAAGGCATCCCGTTGCGGCTGAGCTGACTGTCGCCCAAGCCGGCCACCGCCGCCAGGCAGCCTTCCCAGGAGCCGTCCGGCGCGCTGTGGCGAACCGTGCACTCGGGTCCGACGCCGGATGGGACCCAACGCGGATAGCGGACGGCACAGTCGTCCTCGGCGCGCACCGCCAAGTCCGGACACGCACGGGCCCGCCGGTGGACGTCCTCGATGGCGCCCTCCAGATCAACAGGTACGCCGTCGAACGCGTACAGCAAGAACTCGTCGTTGGGGACCTTCGCCGACATCCAGTAGAACTGGGCGTCGACGGCCGCCATCCGCGTCGTCAAGGGGAACCGATGAATCCCAGCACCAACTCGGCAACCTTTTCCGGCTGTTCGAGCTGTAGGAAATGACCAGCGTGCGCGACGATTTCCAGTTCGCTGCCGGCGGGCAGTACCGGTTCCACCCAGCGCGCGAAAGCCGGTGTCATGCAACCGTCGTCGTGACCATGTAGGTAGAGAGTCGGCAACTTCGGTGGTTCGGTCCAGTGCCGGTGCAGTTCGGCATACTGCGCCGGCGGGCGCGTGTTGCGAATCGTGGCGCGGTACGGTCCCAGCGCCGCGCGCCAACTCTCCGGCGTACCGATCGCGGCGTCGACGTGGCGCAGGTCCTCGTCGGCGCGGTAACCCGGCGACCACCGTCGCCACAGCAGCGGCAGCACCCACGACGCCGACCGTTCCGGCAGGAACGGCAGCTGAAAGTAGCTGATGTACCAACTGCGCACCAGCTGTGGTGGTATCTCGCGGAACAACCGGCCACGGTCGGGCACCTGACTCAACGGCCGGAAGGCGCCGGCCGGTGGCACCGACATGATCACCGCCTTGGCGAACGGACTGTCGGGCAGCGCCGCCAGGCCGCCGGCAGCCATCGCACCCCAGTCGTGGCCGATGATCACGTCACGCTCGGAGCCGCCCGCGGCCGCTCGCACCCGCAACGCATCGTCCATCAGCGCCCCGATGTGATAGCTGCCGTCGGCAGGAATCGACGACGGCGCGTACCCGCGCATGAACGGTGCCACCACCCGCCAACCCGCCTCGGCCAGTCGCGGCGCGATCTTGCGCCAACCGTAGGCGGTGTCGGGAAAGCCGTGCAGACACAACGCAATCGGAGCATCGGTGGGACCCCAGGTCAGGGCCTTGAGGTCACCGTTGGGGCCTTTGACGTCGACCCAGCGTGGTTCGGACAACACGACTCCTGTTCATCGACCGCTCAGTCCAACGTAATGGGCAGCCGAGGAGAGCAGAAGTCCCGCTTATATTTGCGCGACGGCTTTTTCGAGATCGGCCACGATGACCTTGCTCATCCCGTGCATGGCTTTGGTGGCCGCGGCTGCGCGCGCCGGGTCGGGATCGTTGACCAGTTCCAGGAGCCGGTCCGGGACGATCTGCCAACTCAGGCCGAAGCGGTCCTTGAGCCAACCGCACTCGGATTCCTCGCCGCCGTCGGTCAGCTTCTCCCAGTAGTAGTCGACTTCGTCCTGGTCTTTGCAATGCACCATGAACGACACCGCCTCGTCGAACTTGAAGTGCGGTCCGCCGTTGATGCCCATGAACCGGGTGCCGTCGAGCACGAACGTCCCGTAGGCCGTCGAGCCGGGCTCGCCGGGCCCCACCTCGGTGTACTTGGTGTACCCCTCGACGTGCGAGTTCGGGAACACCGAGGTGTAGAACTCGGCCGCTTCCTCGAGGTTGTCGTCGAACCACAATGCGGGCGTGATAGCCGGCATGTCGCCTCCTTGTCGTTTGGCTTCTGCCACCGGGATAGACCCGCAGGAGGACGGAAACTCATCGCGCACGCCCAGATTGCAATCTCCACAGGCCGACACTTGCCGAAAAATATTACAGCTGTAATCATCTGACGGGTGGGCTCACTGGACGGCAAAGTCGCCGTCGTCACCGGCACCAGCCGCGGCGTCGGCGTGGGCATCGCGCACGAGTTGTTGCGCGCCGGAGCCACCGTCGTCGGGTGCTCGCGAAGCGCGCTACCGGCCCTGCCCGGTGTCGAGGCCGAACCCGAGTGGGCTCGTCGCAGCGCCCAAATGGTCTGCGACCAAGGCTATTACCACGCCATCGACGCGTTCGTGCAGCAGGTGGCCGACGACTACGGCCGCATCGACATCCTGGTCAACAACGCCGGCGGCACCGTGCCGACGCCGCACGTCGACGACGTTCCGAAGCTGGTGCAGCGCCTGCAGGGCGCACCACGCAGCGACGACGACTTCGAACGCACCGCGCTGTTCCACGCGTTCGCGGTGCAGATGAATCTGATCAGCCCGATGTGGTTCGCCATCCGCGCCTACCGGCAGATGGAGACCCAGGACGGCACCGGGTGCATCGTCAACGTCTCCAGCGGCGCCAGTCATCCGGCGGGCTCACCCACGCTGGTGTCCTACGGCGCGGCCAAGTCGGGCCTGAACCACATGACGCGGTCGCTAGCCCAGGAGTGGGGACCCAAGGTGCGGGTCAATTGTGTGGCGCTAGGTCCGACGATCACCGAGAACTTCCGCGCGTTGGTGCTGGACAAAGATGACCCGACCGGCACCGAATACTTCGCCAAGGTCCCGATGAAGCGGGGCGGCGAACCCGCCGAGGTGGGTCGCACGGTGGTCTTCTTGGCCTCGGGCGCAGCCGATTTCATCAACGGCACCACCATCGAGATCGACGGCGGTATGTTGCCGGGCGTGCTGTACGAGGCGGGCCTGAAGACCATCACCGATCTGCTGTGAGGAGCTGAAATGTCGTACGACAGAGACGACTTCGACGATTTCTGGACGGCCTGGCTGGATGTCAACCGTCAGGCGCAGGACTCCGGCGACTGGGGTGTGATGGCCGACTTCTACGAGCCCGACGCCACCTATGGCTGGTCCTATTCGCCGACCGACCAGTTCATGGCCAACGGGCGCGACGAGATTCGCGACCTCGCCTTGGGCACCGAGATGCTGGGCTTCCAGGGCTGGATATATCCATACCAGACAGTGCTTTTCGACGACCGATCCGGACAGGCGTTCGGTCTGTGGCGCCAGCTGTCCACCTTCACCTCACCTGATGGCGAGCCGTACGAGATCCAGGGACTGGGCGGCAGCTGGTTTCAGTACAGCGGACAGCGCAGCTGGTCCTGGCAGCGCGACATCTTCGACGTCGGAATGGCGACGGCGGCAATGCTGGACATCCTGCGCGACGGCAGGAACTCCCCGGAACTCGACGCGCGCATGGTCGCCATCCGCGGCGGCAAACAACCCGGACACTACGGGTCGTGGGCCGAAATGCCGGCGCCGCTATGGCCGATCCCGACGACCCTGACATGAGGCGGGTCATCCAATTTTCGACGGGCAATGTCGGCCGGCATGCCCTGCGCATGCTGATCGAGCGGCCCGGACTCGAGTTGGTCGGTGTGCACGCGCGCAGTGCCGACAAGGTGGGGCGCGACGCCGCCGAACTGTGCGGATTGCCGACGCCGACGGGCATCACGGCCACCGACGACGTCGACGCTCTGGTTGGCCTGCGCGCCGACTGCGTCGTCTACACCTCGCAGGCCGAGACCCGGCCGCAAGAGGCTCTCGCGGAGATCACCCGCTTCCTGCGGTCCGGCACCAACGTGGTCGGCTCGTCGTTCGTGTGGCTGGTCGCGCCGGAACAGGCCGGACGGTGGTTGCGCGAACCGCTGCAACAGGCCTGCGCCGAGGGCGACGCCACGCTGTACGTCAACGGCGTCGACCCCGGCTTCTCCGGCGACACCCTTGCCTACACCGCGCTGAGCCTGACCGAGCGCGCCACCGGCATCACCGTGCAGGAGATCTGCGACTACGCCAGCTATGACGACGCTGAATTCACCGGTGTGAGTTTCGGTTTCGGCACTTCGCCGGATCACACCCCGATCATGTTCGCGCCCGGCGTGCTGACGTCGATGTGGGGCGTGCAGGTGCGCAGCCTCGCTCAGGACCTGGGCGTCGAACTCGACGAGATACGGGAGCGCTGCGAGAAGTGGGTGACACCGGAGCCCATCGACTGCGTGATGATGCACGTCGACCCGGGACAGGTGGCCGCCGTGCGGTTCGGGGTCGAAGGCGTGCACAACGGCCGCACCGTGATCACCATGGAACACGTCAACCGACTCGGCGCGGCCACCGCCCCTGACTGGCCCTATCCTCCGGACGGCCGGCTCGGCGTGCACCGCGTGGTTGTCGAGGGCAGCCCCGGTGTGGAGATCAACACCCACCTGGGCGGGGCGATCGACCACAACGAAGGTGGTGTGATCGCCACGGCGGCGCGGGTGGTCAACTCGATCGACGCGGTGTGCCGCGCGCCGAGCGGCATCCTGGCCGCCCACCACCTCAGGCCGCTCGATCACCTGCGCGACGTGATGTGGTGACAGCGCGTAGACCGACGTCCGGCGCGCAGGCCCGCGCCGAGCGCAGCCGGCAGACCGTGATCGACGAAACCGTTCGCTACATCCTGCAGGAGGGGTTCGCCCCGCCGAGCATCCGGCAGATCACCGAGCGCGCCGGATTGACCTGGGGCGCAGTGCAATACCACTTCGGTGACCTGGACGGGATCTTGATGGCCGTGGTGGACAACGGGTTTGAGGATCTGTTGCGCACCTTGGACGAGTTACCCGCCCAAGTGGAGCGGATTCGGCCCGAACAGCGCCCGTCGTTCGTCGTCGAAGCGGTATGGCGCGCATTTTCCAGCCCGACGTCGATGGCCGCCCTGGAGATCCTGATCGCCACCCGCGGCGCCCGCACCGCCACCGCCAACGCCCACTTGACCGCGATGACCGCCCGCATGACCGAGATCGGCGAGCACCTCGGCACCGGCATCGCTCCCGCGCAGGCGAGCCGGCTGGGCAACCTCATCTGGAGCACCATCCGTGGTCTGGTTGCCCTGCAATTGACGTGGCCAAAGCCGCTGGACAGCACCCGAGACCGACAGATGCTCGTCGAAGTCATCAGCGCATACCTGACCGTCCACCGAATCAAAGGAGACTCCTGAGATGACCAGCACCCCCCAGACCGTCGAGTTCTCCGGGGTCGACGGGATCACCCTGATCGCCGACGAATGGAACGGCGGCACAACCGATTCCGACCGGCCCACGATCCTGATGCTGCACGGCGGCGGCCAGAATCGGTTCTCCTGGAAGAACACCGGGCAGATCCTGGGCGACGACGGCTACCACGTGATCGCGATCGACACCCGCGGGCACGGCGACAGTGACCGCGCACCCGACGCCGACTACGACGTGGAGACGCTGACCGCCGACGTCTTGCACGTTCTCGACGCGATCGGGCGCCCGGTGGTGATCATCGGGGCCAGCATGGGCGGGTTGACCGGCATCCTGGTCGCCGACCGCGCCGGCCCGCAACGGGTGTCCAAGTTGGTGCTCGTCGACGTGGTGCCGCGGTTCGAGAAGAACGGCAGCGCCCGGATCCGGGATTTCATGATGACCAACATCGACGGATTCGAGACGCTCGAGCAGGCCGCCGACGCCGTCGCGGCGTACCTGCCGCACCGGACCAAACCGCGCAGCCCTGAAGGTCTGAAGAAGAACCTGCGCCTGCGCGATGGCCGCTGGTACTGGCATTGGGATCCGGCGTTCATGACCAAGCCAGGCGATGACCCGGAACTGCGCACCGAGGGCTTCGAGCAGGCGGCCGCGAACCTGACGATCCCGGTGTTGCTGATCCGGGGCAAATTGTCCGACGTGGTGAGTCCCGAAGGCGTCGAACACTTTCTGAGCCAAGTGCCGGGTGCGGAGTTCGCCGAATTGTCCAACGCGGGGCACACCGCGGCCGGCGACGACAACGATGCGTTCAGCGAAGTCGTGGTGGCATTCGTCGAACGAGCGTCCTGACGCGCGAGTGGGAATTGCACGACGCGACACGCGCTAGATGCGTCGCAGAATTCACACTCGGCGGCGGGTGAGTAGTCAGTTGGCCGGCTTCTCCGCGTGCCCGCCGAACTGCTTGCGCATCGCCGACAGCGCTTTGTTGGCGAAGTCGTCGAGGTCGCGCGAAGCGAACCGCGACTGCAGCGCCGTCGTCAGCACCGGGGCGGGAACGCCTTCGTCGATCGCCGCGATAGAAGTCCAGCGCCCCTCCCCCGAATCCGAGACCCGCCCGGAGAACTCCTTCAGGTCCGGCGATTCGTGCAGCGCGATCGCGGTGAGATCAAGCAGCCAGGAGCCGATGACGCTGCCGCGTCGCCACACCTCAGCCACGTCCGGGATGTCGAAGTCGTATTGGTAGAACTCCGGATTCGACAGCGGCGCGGTCTCGGCGTCGCTTTCCTGGATTCGGGTGCCGATGTCGGCGTTGCGCAGAATGTTCAGGCCCTCGGCGAGCGAGGCCATCATCCCGTACTCGATGCCGTTATGCACCATCTTCACGAAGTGCCCGGCGCCGGCCGGACCGCAATGCAGATAACCCTGCTCGGCCTGCGCGACCTTGCCCTCGCGCCCCGGGGTCCGCTCGGCGGCGTTCACTCCTGGTGCGATGCTGGCGAAGATCGGTTCGGCGTGCTCGAAGGCGTCGGTGTCACCCCCGATCATCAGACAGTAACCCCGTTCCCGCCCCCACACACCGCCGCTGGTGCCGCAGTCCAGCAACCGGATCCCGTTCTCGGACAACGTCTTAGCGTGTCGCATGTCGTCACGGTAGTAGGAGTTGCCGCCGTCGATGACGATGTCGCCGGGTTCCAGGATGCCGGCCAGTTCGTCGATGACCCCGGTGGTGATGGTGCCCGCGGGGACCATGACCCAGACCAGGCGTGGAGTGGCGAGCTTGTCGCGTAACTCCTCCAAAGAGGCGACCCCGGTGGTGTTTTGATCCTTGGCCATCGCCTTGACGGCGTCAGGACTGTTGTCGTACACCACACACTCGTGGCCGGCTTTGACCACGCGGCGCACGATGTTGGCACCCATCCTGCCCAGACCGATCATGCCCAGCTGCATCTTGTCTCCTTCCTGCCGTCACCGGCAGTTCCAAGAATCACCAACACATCTGCGGGTTCCCGTCGTAGACAAACCCTAGACATGATCGGGCCGCCGAGATAGCGCTGCGACAGGCTGTCAGGATGTTCGGCATGGGTGATGCGCTGCAGATCGTGGTCTACATCCTGGGTGGAATCGCGGTCGGCGAGGCCGTCGGACTGGTGGTGCTGTGGCGTCTGCTGGACCGCAGCCGGAAAGAACTGGCCGAACTTCAGCATCGGGCCGACGTCCGCACCCGGCTCTGGTCAGGTGGCCGCGAGGCCGTCAAACAGGTATGGAATACCGCCAACCTGGTACGCAAAGAGGGTTTCGGGGCGGCGGTGCGCAGCTCGATCGAGGACCTGGCGGACTGGGCCGAGGTGGAGCGGCCGGATCTGGCGAAAGTCACCAAGGATGGCCGCGTGGTGATCTTGTTCTCCGACATCGAGGAGTCCACCGCGCTGAATGAACGGATCGGCGACCGGGCCTGGGTCAAGCTGATCGGCGCGCACGACAAGCTGGTTCAGGAGCGGGTGCGAAAGCGCGAAGGTCACGTGGTCAAGAGCCAGGGCGACGGCTACATGGTCGCCTTCGCCCGCGCCGACCAGGCGGTGCGGTGTGGTCGCGACGTGCAGAACGCCATCCTGCGAGACGGAAAACGCAAGCGCCACCAGGAGATTCGGGTGCGCATCGGCATCCACATGGGGCGCTCGGTGCGCCGCGGTGACGACCTGTTCGGCCGCAACGTCGCGATGGCGGCCCGGGTCGCCGCGCAGGCCGAAGGCGGCGAGATCCTGGTCAGCGAACCGGTGCGGGATGCCGTGGTGGACTGCGACGACATCGGTTTCGACGACGGCCGCGAGGTCGAGCTCAAAGGTTTCTCCGGCAGTTACCGGTTGTTCGCGGTGGAGTCCGAACCCGATTCGGCCAATCGCTGATGCAGCCGGGCCCGGATTTCGTCCGGCGTGTACGCGCGGCGTTTGCGTTGATCACGCACCACCAGCGCACCGCCGGCGACGACGCCCGCGGCGCCGGCCAGCCCGATCCACTTCCAGATGTTGCGCATCCGGACAGGCTATCGCTGCCTGTCTCTGCCTAGAGTGCTCTGGTGGACTCGAGCACGCTCACCCTGGATCAAGCGCTGGCCGAAACCCGAACCGGCGACCTGTGGCTGTTTCGCGGCGTCTCGCGACCCGACCGTGCGATTCAGACGCTGACCAACGCTCCGGTGAACCACGTCGGCATGACGGTGGCCATCGACGACCTGCCGCCGCTGATCTGGCATGCCGAATTGGGCGACAAGCTCCTCGACGTGTGGACCGGCACCAATCAGCGCGGCGTGCAGCTCAACGACGCTCGGCAGGTCTTCGAGCGGTGGACCCAGAACTATCACCAGCGTTGCTGGCTGCGCCAGCTCACGCCGTACGCCAACCGCGAGCAGGAGGATGCCCTGCTGCGGGTGATCGCCCGGATGAACGGCACGGCGTTTCCCACCAGTGCGCGGCTGACGGGCCGTTGGCTGCGCGGCCGGCTGCCCACCGTCAACGACTGGTTCCGTGGAATCCCGTTGCTGGACAGGAAGGTTCGCGAGCACACCGAGCGCCGCAAATCAGAAGAGCGCAAGATGGGGATGGCCACGGCGTACTGCGCGGAGACGGTCGCGGTGACCTACGAGGAGATGGGTCTGCTCGTCACCGACAAGGACACCAACTGGTTCGACCCGGGCAAGTTCTGGAGCGGTGACTCGTTGCCGCTGGCTCCGGGCTACGAGCTCGGCAAGGAGATCGCGGTCAGCTGACCTTCATCTCCCCCATCTCCGACCAGCCCGTCGCGTCCAAGGTCTGGCTGATGATCTTGGGCGTGGTCGCCAGCGCCTGGGGCAGTTCTTGCATTGCCTTCTTGAAGTGATCGCTGTTGACGTGGACTCCGCCCGCGTCACCGTCTCGAAATGCCTCGACCAACACGTACTCCGCCGGGTTCTCCAGGCTGCGCGACCATTCGAACCACAGGTTGCCCTCTTCGGCGCGGGTGGCCTCGGTGAAGGACGCGACGAGTTCCGGCCAACGGTCCGTCCAGTCGGGTTTGGATTCGAACTTGACGACGATGAAGATCATTCCCGCAGGATAACGGCGTCAGCTGAGCTCTATCCGGGTGGTCACCGGGGTCGCGTTCCGGGTCAGGTCGAGCACCGGACAGTGCGCGTCGACCGCCTGCTGAAGTTCACGGTAGCGCTCGGCGGTCTCCGGTCCGGTCACCTTGACGACCACGCGGACTTCCTGGAAACCGGAGCGGACGCCGGCGTCCAAACCGAAAAAGCCCCGAACGTCGAGGTCGCCTTCGGCGCGGGCGGTGATCTCGTCGACCGTGATGCCCAGCTTTTCGGCCCAGAAGCGCCAGGTCACGATCTGGCAGGACAGCAGTGAGGCCAGGTAGTACTCGACGGGGTTCGGCGCCTTGGCTTCCCCGCCGAGAGCGGGTGGCTCGTCGACCTCGACCTGGTACTGGCCGAGGGTGATGGTGCTGGCCACTGCGTCGTGCGCGGCGGCGGTGGCCTGAAAGACCACCTGGGCGTTGGCCGGGTCGTTGGCGACGGCGTCCGCCGTGGCGCTGATGACGCCACCAAGTTGACTGGTCGAGGATGTCATCGCGCAATCTTACGAAAGCGCATAGCGAGAATCGAGCTTCCCGCTCGGCGTGAATCGAATGAAATCCGAATTCGTGGCCGATCGGGTTATCACATCAATAGAATTGTTACAAATTACTATTGTCTTTGATGTGAAATGTGATTTTGGTATCCGAACCACACCCGCGGCGCATTGTGACACAACCCACAAATGCGCCGGCGGGCGTAGCTGCGGTTATCGATCCAGTTTGTGAGCCACGTCGCAACGACCGTTTGTTGCTCAAATCACTTCGGGAAGTGAACTACTCGACCGGTGCTTCCGGTTCGCCGACGGGATCGGGAGCCGGTTCCATGACGTCGGGAGCTGGCGGGGCGAAGTCGGGTGCGACAGCGTCGACCAGCACAGGCGGTGCGTCTGGCGCGGGCAATTCACCTTCGGGCAGCTCATCGGCGGGAAGAAACATATGGTGGGTGAAGCCGGCCTGGTAGGCCCCGGCACCGCCGATGCGCACTCCGCCGCCTTCGCCACTGGAAACCGGGGTGCCGTCGGGGAGCGTCACCGCGGTGTGCCCGCCGTTCCACCCGATCACCAGGGCGTTGGGAGCGGTGCCGTGCTGGAAGCCGCGTGCCGCCAATGCGGCTTCTTCGTTTCCGGTATTGAACCTATTTCCGAAAATCGGCCTATCGCTTGCCGCATTTGCGACCCACGAAGCAAGCCCTGAACAGTCGGTGCCCGCCGGAGAATCTCCACCCGGAACGTAGGGCGTCCCGGACACCTGATTAACGAGTGCTAAAAGCGTTGCAAGTGCAATCATGCTCGGCACGCTACCCAGAGAATGTATAGCGAAACAAAATTTGTGGTGCCGGTCACGCCATTCCGAATACGCCATTGACCTGCACATACCGCAGTGAGGTCACGCATAAATCAATAAACTGAAACAGATGTGGTTAGTGTGACAAATGACAATAGTCAGCAAATTACGCCACCGCTTCGTTGAGCCCACTGAACAGGACTATTGTCTAGTTGTATTCAACACGAGCAACTCGCGCCATGACGTATGGCGGAGGCATGACCGGCCATAATCAATGGTCGCGGGTACGGCAGGCGGCTCATCACTTCGCATTGCGGGCGTGGGATGGGTCACATGTGGTCACCGGCGCCGATTGGCGCACATTCGGGGACGTGGCCGCTGATCTGCTGGTCTGGACCGCCGCTGAGCGCACGATCCACCGGCCGGACTGGGGGCGTTGCACGTGATCGAAGACGACGAGCGAGGGTGTATCGGGGGTGGCCTGCGGCGGGGAGCATTGTTGACGTTGCCGAACCAGCTACGGCAGCGTCAGTGACCTTGCTCAGGTTCTGAACGGCGTTCCGCGAGAGCGGATAATCGAGCAAGGCACTCCCGATTGCGGGGGTACGCGGCCATGAGAGCCAGCCGCCGCGGAATCAAGCTCAGCGGCCCGCCCAACGGTACCTCGGCCATCTCGATCAGACAGCCTCCCGCGTCAGTGTCGCTCAGGCGCACCGTGATTCGCGCGCCGCCAAGCGGTCGCCCCTTCGCGAGGAGCACGAGTTCGGTGACCGGTACGCACACTTCGACTTCGGTCTCGTCGTTCAATGCGACGGGCCACACCCCGATGGTGTGGTGGATCAGGCTGCCGGGCGCCGGCCAGTTCGGATCCACGGCACGCATCCGGCTGTTGCCCACGACCCACTGCGAATACGTCCATCCGTTGGCCATCACGTCCCAGACTTGACGGCGCGAAGCGGTGGTCTCACGCCGCACGGCAAGCGCGCTGTCGACCTCGGGGGGTTCTTTCATCGATAGATCACTCCTTCAATCCGTCCAACAGGATCTTTGCTGCCGCCTCAAGATGCCGGTTGCCCAGTGCGACTGCTACCAGCCATGGCTACCCGGCACCGGGGGCGCAAAACGACAATCCTTATCTGTGTGACCTAGCCAACGCGGTCCTCCGATCGGCGAATACGCACCGGCTTGGCTGGTCAGCTGACAATGGGACGCGCGCGTGGTCCGCGATGTGACACGCTGTGCACACCCTGCTCCTCGACAGTGGTGGTGTGGGGACCGACGTTCCAGCTCAACGAGGGTAAGCCCTGCTAACGGCGGCTCCGAGGCTCGGCGTGGTTCAGTCCGGGATCACCCAGTCCGACCACCGGTTGGCGGGGTTGACCCGGTAGGAGCCGGGGAACGTGCGCGCCATGACGACGGGCATCGCTTCGGTCCCCCAGGGCGTTCCCTGCCTCTTCCACACCTCGGGGTCCTGGCACGACAACTCGAACGTGAGTTGCACCGGTATCGATCCGGGTATGGCCTCCGCACATGCCTGACCGGCCGTGACCGTTCTGTCGGCATGAGCGCTGGGCGCCAGGATCATGGGCACCGCCACCAGCGTGACCGCTGCAAGAAATTTGAGCATCGAGTTCTCTCCCGTCGCGGCAGGACGCGCTCGCCAAGTCGACGAGTGGTTCTCCACCGAATCTACGAGCGTCTGACGCTGTGTGGCAGTGTGCGCCGCGCCTGAACTCACCGGGCGCGGTCACGGCTCGCCACCCGCAGAGGTGCGAAATTGAACACGGTTGGACGCATTTCGCTGCGCCGCACCGCACTCCGGTGCCGTTAGCGTTGTCCGATGGTGTCAGCCCGGCGCCCCACCCGCGCACAGCGGTACGCACGCCGCCGCAAACGGCGGATGGCCGGTCACGTCCATGACCTGACCGATGCGCAATGGGACGCGCTCAAGTCCGGATGGGGAGGCTGCGCCTACTGCGGCGCGACGGGCTCTGCCCTGCAGAAGGACTGCATGTTGCCCATCGCTAACGGCGGTCGGTACACCCTGGCCAATGTGGTGCCCAGCTGCCCGTCCTGCAACGCGAGCAAGTGCAATGCCGAAGTCACCACCTGGATGCGACGCAAGAAGCTCGACGAGGGTAGATTTCTGCTGCGGCAAGCCGAGATCGTCGGGCTGATCACCGCGCCTTCACCGCGAATGATGTTGTCCGACTGAGCTTTTGGGCTAGACCGGAGTCCAGATGCTGTTGTTCCAGAATCCCCACGCGCCGACAGTGGGGTTCCACAGCAACTGAGCGCCCGGCGCCCAGTCCGGTTGCGGCGGCCGCGGCGAGGCCCACCCCGGCGGGGGACCCCACGGCCCCCAACCGACGAAACCGGAGTTCTGCCAGTCGTGGCACTGGTGCCAGTCCCAGTTGTAGATGTCCTGCCAGGCAGGGTCCCAGTACTCCCCTGGACACCAGTGATTGCTGGGCAACGGGGCTGGAGCCGCCCGGGCGACGCCGCCCGCCAGCACTGACATCCCCAACCCGACAGCTACCAGTGCCGTCGTCAACCGACCTACGGTTCGCATCTGTCAAGACTTTCCCTCCACTCACACTCCTGGCAAGTGTCGATTTCACGCGGCGGGCGCTGATCGTCGGCGCTCGCTAAACTGCGGTGGAATCAATCCCGGGGAGGCGTGTCATGGTGCGGGTAGCCATAGCGTTGCTGGTCCTTGCTGTCGCGTTGGCCCCCTCGGCACTCGCCGACACCAAAGACGACGCATTCCTCGCCAACCTCAACACCTCCGGGATGAACTTCGGCGCGCCCGACAAGGCGATCGACATCGCTAAGACCGTCGTCTGCGGGTCGCTGCGGGAGAACCCCGGCACCAGCAATGCGGACCTGACCGCCAAAGTCGTGGGCGCCACCAACTGGCCGTCACTCAACGCCGCGTACTTCACCGGCGCCGCCATCCAGGCCTACTGCCCCCAGTACGCGGGCGAACTCACTGCACCGTCGGTACCCAGCAAAGTCCCCACCGCGCCCAGCACGCCTCCGTCCGGGCCGACGACGCCGAGTGTCCAATCGGCGTGACGGCTGGCGGGCGAGCCTGAACAAGCCAACGAGCAGAGAGCGACCGTCGTCTGTCGCCCCGGCAGCTTGTCGAACAATTCACTGGTAATCCTTACTAGTATTGCCTACAGTAAGGAGGCCGCGCGGCAGTTTGCTTCAAACTGCCTTGGGACGCCGGGTTAAGCCGCCCGCGAAACTCGAGAGGCAACGACGATGAGCGCATCTCTCGGTTCTGCGACCGCCAAGCGCCGCGTGGTGCACGTCGGTACGGGCATGACGGGAAGCGCGGCTCTCCGCGCGATCATCGATGACCCCGCGCTGGATCTAGTCGGAGTCAAGGTCTCGACACCGGCGAAGGTCGGTCAAGATGCGGGCCGGTTGTGCGGACGTCCTGAGGTCGGCATACGCGCCACTGACGACTTCACCGCGGTCGTGGACGCCAAACCCGACTGCGTCGCCTACTGTGCGACCGCCGTCCGCCGCGAAGATGAGGTCATCGCCGACATCGTCGGCTACCTCGAGGCCGGCATCAACGTCGTGACCATCTCGGCCATCCCGATGGTGTATCCGAAGGCAGCTCCAATGCGATGGCGTGAACCGATCGAATGCGCTGCAGGACAAGGCAACGCCACGTTCTACGCGACCGGCTGCGAACCCGGGTTTGTGAGCCTCAACCTGCCGACCGCGTTGCTGACCGGCGCCGGTCTCGTCGACTCCTACCGCATGGACGAGTACGCGCTCGACCTCGACCTGGCCTACCCGATCTGGGAGGTCCTGCACGAGTCGATGGGCTTCGGAAAACCCGACGGTCACGTGCCTCTCCGCATCGCGGTGGGCAAGGTGAACAACGACTGGGAACCGGTCGTGCGCTACATCGCCGACACGTTGTCGGTTGACGTCGAGACAGTGGCGTTGGACTGGGAGACCATCCTGGCGCCCGACGATCTCGACACCGCACTGGGGGTGATCGCAAAGAACACCATTTGCGGTCATCGCTGGCAACTCGCCGCGATCAGCAATGACCGCCCAGTCGTGTCGGTGCAGTACTTCGCCACCGTCACCTCCACTCCCTGGCCCGACAGCTGGCCGCGCCCAGCGCAACCCGGCCAGGGTGGAATGGTGTTCCGCATCGCGGGCTCACCCAACATGACTCTCGAGCTACGTTTGGACCCCGCGCCCGGGGACTCCACCAATCCCGGCGTCGCCGCAACGGCAATGGCGGCCGTCAACGCCATACCTGCTGTCATCGACGCTGCACCTGGACTGATTGGGGCGCCCCTGGCGGGTCCCCCAGTCGTCACCCGTCAGATCCGGCGCTGAATGTCACCGCAACAGTCCTCGCGACGAGCACGCGGCACCCTGAGCGCAGATGCCATCGTGGATACCGCCTTCGCAATAGCAGCGGAGTCGTCGGTCGACGAGCTGAGTATCCCGCTGGTCGCCAAGATGTTGGGTGTGGGAGTGACCAGCGTCTACTGGCACGTTCGCAACAAATCAGAGCTCCTGGATGCCATGACGGACCGGGCTTTACGCCGCAGTGGGATGCCGGCCTTCGTCGATTCCGACGATTGGCGCGATTCCTTGACGACGCATGTGCGCGGTGTGCGACAGACTTTCCTGCGCGATCCGGTGTTGACGGATCTGATCCTCATTCGCGGTGCACTGAGCCCAATGGCGCAACGGCTCGGTGCACAGGAGACCCAGAAAGCGATCGCCAGCATGATCGCGGCGGGCCTCGATGAGCAGACGGCCTACGAGACGTACTCAGCGGTCTCAGAGCTGGTTCAGGGGTCGGTACTTCGCGGTCGATTGGCCCAAAAGCACTACGCGGCAGGGTTTTTGGTTGCCGACGCGTCCGGCTTTTCCACTACCGCACCCGCGCAGGATGATCGCGCGTTCGAGTTGCTGCTGACCGCCTTGCTTACTGACGTCACGCGTCGAATCGCGGAAGGCAGACCGACCGCATGACTGACGCCCGCCCAAGCGCGCCGCAGTAGCCGTAACCTGAGACAGTGCTGGACGAAGGCCCGTTTTTTCACGGAACGAAGGCTGAACTGAAGACGGGGGAACTGGTCACCGCAGGCTTTCGCTCCAACTACCGGCCCGAAATCGTGATGAATCACATCTACTTCACCGCCCTGCGCGACGGCGCCGGGCTGGCTGCCGAGCTCGCCGCCGGCGGCGGCACGCCGCGGGTGTATCTCGTCGAACCGACCGGTGAATTCGAGAACGATCCGAACGTCACCGACAAGAAGTTCCCCGGCAATCCGACCCGCTCTTACCGCAGCCGTGAACCGCTCCGGGTCATCGCAGAAGTCGAGGACTGGACGCGGCTGTCGCCCGAGGCTCTTCAGGCGTGGCACGACCGATTGGCCGCGCTACGCGCGGATGAGCGCGGCGAGATCATCAACTGAGCAGTGTCGCAACGGAACCCCGTCGCGGTCGTCAGTATTGCCCGGACGGGGGTTCATCGATCGACCGGCCGGTTCTGCCACTGCGTGCCGGATCTCGGCGTCGTCCCGTCTCTCAGTTGCTTCGAGACGACTTTCGACGTTCGATGAGGCGCCGTTGTCTCTCGACCGGATCGCCGGCGGTCACTGAACGCCCCCGACGTCGCCGACAAGCACTTGGACGGCAACACCAAGCGCCTCGTAGGTAGACCGCGCCCGTGCATCTCGAGTGGCCAAGACGGCACCGTGCTCGCGAGCGGCCAAAGCCACTAACCCGTCGTATGTTGCGCCACCGGCAATACCTCGTCGCGCGAACTCGCGATGTGCGGATCGCGCGGCGCGCGCACCGAGTTGCAGCGACGCAGCGAAGTTCCCATCGATCAATGCCACTGCGTCGGCAGCATCGACGCGAGCATCGCCGGGCAACCGGGTCAGGACCGAGTACGTCTCAGCCAGTGCGTGCCCACAAAGACCCAGGGTTCGACTCTCCGCCCACGCAGCGACCACCGCGTGGTGAAGGTGCGATGTCATCAGCAGCGGTACCGCGACACTGGTGTCGACCGCCGTGACGGGGACGGTCGTCAACGTCGCCCGGAGTCGATCAGAGCAAACATCATCTCGTCGGTAACCTCGGTGTCGGCCCGAGCCACCAAGCGCCCGTTCGCATCCCGCTCGAGCCGCGCTGTCCTGCCACCAGGTGTTAGCTGCAATCCGGTCCCGTACGGCGAGATGTCCACCGTCGTACCCGGCGTCAAGCCGAGCGCGTCACGAAGGTGCTTCGGAAGCACGACACGCCCCCCAGAATCGATCACTGCTTCCATGGGAACATGCTACCAGTGAAATCCCATTTTCAGGGGGTGAAGTCCAAGTAGACGATGTCTCGAATCGCATCCGTCCGCTCGACTTAGACGTTGAACCGGAACTCGACCACGTCCCCATCGGCCATCACGTAGTCCTTGCCCTCCATCCGGACCTTGCCGGCCGCCTTGGCCGCGGCCATCGAACCCGCCGCGACCAGGTCGTCGTAGGAGACGATCTCGGCCTTGATGAAGCCCTTCTCGAAGTCGGTGTGGATCACCCCGGCCGCTTTCGGCGCGGTGTCACCCTGATGGATCACCCACGCGCGCGCCTCTTTCGGCCCCGCGGTCAGGTAGGTCTGCAGCTTCAACGTGTGAAAACCCGCCCGCGCCAACGCATCCAGGCCCCGCTCGGTCTGTCCGATCGACTCCAGCAGCTCCGCAGCGGACTCGTCGTCGAGTTCGAGTAATTCGGATTCGATTGCGGCGTCAAGGAATACGGCGTCTGCCGGTGCGACCAACGCACGCAACTCGGCGACCCGGGCAGCGTCGCTCAGCACCCCTTCGTCGGCGTTGAAGACATAGAGGAACGGTTTGGTGGTCAACAGGTTCAATTCCCGCAGC
Organism: Mycobacterium sp. NGS67; assembly: GCF_059812185.1. Classification (NCBI taxonomy): domain Bacteria; kingdom Bacillati; phylum Actinomycetota; class Actinomycetes; order Mycobacteriales; family Mycobacteriaceae; genus Mycobacterium; species Mycobacterium sp. NGS67. The sequence continues at coordinate 25,952 of NZ_JCALCF010000012.1, read as the reverse complement.
AGCGAGGTGTCCACTCCGGCGCTGAACAACGTCTTGCCGCTGTCGAGGACCTGCTGGGCATTCAACGCCGCGTCGTGCAACGGTTTGCGGTCCTTGTTGGTGCGGGCTTCCTTCTCCAACCGGGGCAGCGCGCGTTCCAGCGTCTGCATGTCGGCCAGGATCAGCTCGGTTTCAACGATCTCGATGTCGGACCGGGGATCGACCTTTCCTGAGACGTGCGTCACATCGTCGTCGGAGAACACCCGCACCACCTGGCAGATGGCGTCGCATTCCCGGATGTGAGCCAGGAACTTGTTGCCCAGACCGGCACCCTCGGACGCCCCGGCAACCAGACCGGCGATGTCGACGAAGGTCACCGGTGCCGGGACGACGCGCTCGGACTTGAACAGTTCAGCCAGCTTGTCCAGGCGCGGATCGGGCAGCGACACGACGCCCTCGTTGGGTTCGATGGTTGCGAACGGGTAGTTGGCCGCCACCACGTTGTTGCGTGTCAACGCGTTGAAAAGAGTCGACTTGCCGACGTTGGGCAAACCCACGATTCCCAGGCTCAGGCTCACGGGAAGCCAAGTCTACGGGGGACGCCAACGGCGAGTGCCCGGCTATATACGGGCCTTCGGGCGGATTGCCGGTACGGTCAACATGTGTCAGCGCAGCGGGATACGTCAGGGGTCGAACCGAGCCATCGCTCGATCGTCCCGGGCATCCCGGGCGTGCCCTGGTGGGGGGCGGTATTCATCGCTGTCGGGGCAACCGCCGCGGGGTACCTGATCGACTCCGGCCACAAAGAACTGACCCACGTCTTCGCCGGGTTCTACATCGCAGGTTGTGTAGCCGCGGTCCTGGCGGTGCGGCAGGCCGCGGTGTTCACCGCGGTCATCCAGCCGCCGCTGATCCTGTTCTGCGCGGTGCCGGGGGCCTACTGGCTGTTCCATGGCGGCAAGGTCGACAAGTTCAAAGACCTCCTGATCAACTGCGGTTACCCGCTGATCGAGCGGTTTCCGCTGATGTTGGGTACCGCCGGTGGCGTGCTTTTCATCGGGCTGATTCGCTGGTATCTGGGCAAGAACGGCGAGGCCGGGGACAGCGACAACGACGAGGTCGCCACCCAGCGTCCCTCGGTGTTCAGTGGCATCCGGTCCAAGGTGAGTTCGCTGCTTGCGGGTATCTCCGGCGACGACGTCGACGCGGCCGACGCGGCACCCACGCACGCCAAGAGCCGGACCGCCAGAACCAGCCGGACCGCACGTAACGGCGGCCGATCCGCGCAGCGCCCGACCCGAACCCGCTCCCGGCAGGTCCGGCCGGACAGCCGAGCGGACGAGGCATCCGAGCCAGACGACGAGCGTCCGCGTCGCGCCCCACGCCGGCCGTCGGCACCCGATGCGTCCGACTTCGACCCCGCTGACCCGCCCCGGCGACCGCGTCGGCGCCGCCCCGACGACGACCCTGACCCGCGCACCCCACCGCCGCGGGAGATGCGCCGGGAGCCGCGTCCGCGCCGCAATTCCTACGAGCGGGCCTACGACCGTCCGGAACCGCGCAGTAGCCGCTTCGATCCGTACGACACCTACGATCGGGCCGAGCCGCCCATCCGGGGCGAACGCCGCAGCCGGCACGAGCGTCGCGGTGGCTACGAGCCGTACCCGCCGTACGAGCCGCCCTACGAGCCGCGCAGCCGGCGCGCCGCTTCGGCGGGATCCGGTGGGTCCAGTCCCACTCACCACCCGATTTCGCAGGTGCGGTACCGCGGGCAGGCCTCGCGCGGCGAACCTCGCGACGAGCGACGGGACGAACCGCGCCGCAACCGGTCGCGGGCACCGCGGCGGCCGTCGCCCGATGCGTGGGAGTACGACGCCTGACCTGCTCGGCGGCGCTGAGTCACCGAGATTGAAATAAGGAGACTCCCGGCGTCCCTAGCTCTTCGCCCGCGCCGGGCGGATCTCCCTCGGCAACGCGAAGACCAGCGTCTCGTTGGCCGTCGTCACCGGTTGCACCGTGCCGTAGCCGTACTCGGCCAGCCGCTCGAGCACACCGCGGACCAGCACCTCGGGAACCGACGCCCCGGATGTGACGCCGACCGTGGTGACCCCGTCCAGCCATGCCGGATCGATGTCGTCGGCCCAGTCGACCAGGTACGCCGCCCGGGACCCGGCGCCGAGCGCCACCTCGACCAGCCGCACCGAGTTCGACGAATTGCGGGAGCCGACGACAATCACCAGCTCGCATTCGGGCGCCATCGCCTTGACGGCGACCTGGCGGTTCTGCGTCGCATAGCAGATGTCGTCGCTGGGCGGATCCTGCATCTTCGGGAAGCGCTGGCGCAGCCGTTCCACTATCTCCATCGTCTCGTCGACGGACAATGTGGTCTGCGACAACCAGATCACCTTGTCCTCGTCACGAACCCGGACATGCTCGACGGATTCGACCCCGTCGACCAGCTGCACGTGATCGGGGGCCTCGCCGGCGGTGCCGATGACCTCCTCGTGCCCCTCGTGGCCGATCAGCAGGATGTCGTAGTCGGCGCGAGCGAACCGGCGCGCCTCGTTGTGCACCTTGGTGACCAGCGGGCAGGTCGCGTCGATGGTCTGCAAGTTGCGCGCGGCGGCGGCCGCGTGCACCGTCGGTGCGACGCCGTGCGCGGAGAAGACCACGATGGCACCTTCGGGAACCTGGTCGGTCTCCTCGACGAACACCGCGCCGGCTTGCGCCAGCGTGTCGACCACATGCCGGTTGTGCACGATCTCGTGCCGCACGTACACCGGTGCGCCGTGCTTTTCCAGCGCACGTTCCACCGTTTCGACCGCCCGGTCCACCCCCGCGCAGTAGCCACGCGGCTCGGCCAGCAACACTCGTTTACCGGTGGGGTCGTCGACTACCGATCTCGAGGCACCGGGAATTCCCATGTCAATAGTCGGCACCATGCGTCCAGGGTACTTTCTGCCGATACCGGCCTGCCATCTCAGCGGCCCCAGCTTGGAGTTCGCCGCTGCTTGAGGCAGTCTTGGAGCCATGACTACTGCACCGTACGGGTTTCGGCTGCTGGTCGGCGCGGCGACAGTCGCCGTCGAGGAGACGATCAAGCTCCCGCGCACGATCCTCATGTACCCGATGACGCTGGCGTCCCAGGCGGCTCATCTGGTGATGCGCTTCCAGCAGAACCTGGCTGAGTTGGTCATCAAGGGCGACACCACGTTGGAGTCGCTGTTCCCGCCCAAGGACGAGCAACCCGAGTGGGCGACGTTCGACGAGGACCTGGAGGTGATCGACGGCGGCGGCCAGGGCGGGTTCTCCCCCATCCCGGTCGACGGGGTCGACGGCGACCGCCGCGCCGAGGGGCGCTTCGCGCTGTACTCGGTGTCCGACCCGGCCGAGACCGTCGAGTCCCGGACGCAGCCGGACGACCAGCAGGCCGGCCCTGGCGCCCCGGTACCGCCGGTGGCAACCGAACTCGACTATCCGCAGCTGACGCTGGCCCAACTGCGGGCCCGGCTGCAGTCGCTGGACGTCGCCGAACTCGAGGCGCTGCTGGCCTACGAGCAGGCCACCAAGGCCCGCGCGCCGTTCCAGACGCTGCTCGCCAACAGGATCACCCGCGCGTCGGCGAAGTGACCGGCGCGCCCAACGCGAACTCAGCCGAGAACCCCTTCCCGGTTCGCGCCGTCGCCATTCGGGTCGCCGGCTGGATCGACAAGCTGGGCACCGTGTGGGTGGAAGGCCAACTGGCTCAGATCAATATGCGACCGAACACCAATACGGTGTTCATGGTGCTGCGTGACCCGGCAGCCGACATGTCGCTGACCGTGACCTGTTCGCGCGACCTGGTGCTGCGGGCACCGGTGAAGCTGACCGAGGGCACTCAAGTGGTGGTGTGCGGCAAGCCCTCCTTCTACACCGGGCGTGGCACGTTTTCGTTGCGGCTCAACGAGATTCGTGCCGTAGGCGTCGGCGAACTGTTGGCCCGCATCGACCGGTTGCGCCGGCTGCTGGACGCCGAGGGACTGTTCGACCCTCGCCTGAAGCGTCCGATTCCGTTCCTGCCCAACATGATCGGCCTGATCACCAGTAGGGCAAGCCACGCCGAACGGGATGTGACTACGGTGGCGGCTGCGCGTTGGCCCGCGGTGCGGTTCGTCATCCGGCACGCGGCGACCCAGGGTGTCAACGCCGTCGCGCAGATTGTGGCGGCCCTCGGCGAACTCGACCGGCACCCCGATGTCGACGTGATTGTGCTGGCCCGCGGCGGCGGCAGCGTCGAGGATCTGTTGCCGTTCTCCGACGAGACGCTGTGCCGGGCGATCTCGGCCTGCCGCACACCGGTGATCAGTGCCGTCGGCCACGAGCCCGACAATCCGCTCTGCGATCTGGTCGCCGACCTGCGCGCGGCCACCCCCACCGACGCGGCCAAGAAAGTGGTTCCCGACACCGCGGTCGAACAGCGCCTGATCGACGACCTGCGCCGGCGTAACGCTCAGGCGCTGCGGAACTGGGTTTCCCGCGAGCAACGCGCGCTGGCGCAGTTGCGCAGCCGACCGGTGTTGGCCGATCCGCTGCGCATGGTGACGACGCGCAGCGAAGAGGTGCAGCGCGCCCGCACCGCGCTGCGCCGCGACGTCAAGCGGTTGCTCCACGGCGAGACCGAACGCATCGGCCACCTGGCCGCACGACTGTCCACGCTGGGTCCGGCGGCGACCCTGGCTCGCGGCTACGCCGTGGTCCAAGTGGTGACACCGACAGCCGCCGAGGTGCTGCGCTGCACCGACGACGCACCCACGGGTACCAGGTTGCGGGTACGGGTCGCCGACGGTGCCGTCGCAGCGGTGAGCGAAGGACGCTTTGATGATTTCTGATCCCGAGATGGTTCCTGATTCCGAGAGCGACACGACTACACCTGTTAGTCAGCTCGGCTATGAAAATTGCCGCGACGAACTGGTCGAAGTCGTGCGGCAGCTGGAGCAGGGCGGTCTGGATCTCGACGCGTCGCTGAAGCTTTGGGAAAGAGGCGAGCAACTCGCCAAAAGGTGCGAAGAACACTTAGCTGGCGCCCGCCAGCGGGTGGCGGACGCGCTGGCCGCCGGGGAAGCCGAACAAAACTGATTCGCCGACCTGTTTCTGTTCCGAACTGGAACACGTTTTAGTTATGCTCCCCCGATGGGTGATGCATCACTGACAACCGAACTCGGCAGCGTCCTGGTCACCGGCGGCTCAGGCTTCGTCGGCGCCAATCTGGTCAGGACATTGCTGGAGCGCGGATACCAAGTCCGCTCTTTCGACCGGGCGCCCTCCCCGCTGCCCCAGCACCCGAAATTGGAAGTGCTGCAGGGCGACATCACCGACAAGGCCGTCTGCGAAGCCGCCGTCGACGGCATCGACACCGTCTTCCACACCGCGGCGATCATCGAACTGATGGGCGGCGCCTCGGTGACCGAGGAATACCGGCAGCGCAACTTCTCGGTCAACGTCGGCGGCACCGAGAACCTGTTGGAGGCCGGGCGCGACGCGGGCGTCAAGCGGTTCGTCTACACCGCGTCCAACAGCGTGGTGATGGGCGGCAAGAACATCGCCAACGGCGACGAGACGCTGCCCTACACCGACCGGTTCCACGATCTCTACACCGAAACCAAAGTGGTCGCCGAGCGATATGTGCTGTCCCAGAACGACGTCGGTGGAATCCTGACGTGTTCGATTCGGCCCAGCGGTATCTGGGGCAACGGTGACCAGACCATGTTCCGCAAACTCTTCGAGAGCGTGATCAAAGGCCACGTCAAGGTGCTGGTGGGCCGCAAGTCGGCGAAGTTGGACAACTCCTACGTGCACAACCTGATTCACGGCTTCATCCTCGCCGCAGAGCACCTGGTGCCCGGCGGCACCGCGCCCGGCCAGGCGTACTTCATCAACGATGCCGAGCCGATCAACATGTTCGAGTTCGCCCGCCCGGTCGTCGAGGCGTGCGGCGTGAAGTGGCCCAAGCTCAGGGTTTCCGGCCCGGCGGTGCACTGGGTGATGACGGGGTGGCAGCGGCTGCACTTCCGATTCGGTTTCCCCGCACCGCTTCTCGAGCCCAATGCGGTCGAACGGTTGTATCTGGACAACTACTTCTCGATCGCCAAGGCGCGCCGCGACCTGGGCTACGAACCGCTGTTCACCACCGAGCAGGCACTCAAGGAATGCCTGCCGTACTACGTGGAGATGTTCCACAAGATGAACGCCGACGCGCAGGCGGCCAAGAAGAAGGGCGCGAAGGCGCCTACCGGAAGCTGACCATCTCAGCGCCCCACGCCTCCCGGATCCGCGCGTCGACGTCGTTGACGACGGTATCGCGTTTGTCGATCACCAGACAGGCGCGGTCGGGCTCGCAGTAACGCGGCCAGCGCGGCTCGCCGGGCGGTCCGCCGGGCTCACCGTGCGCGGCGAAGTTGATCCATCGGGTCCGCATCCGGTGAGAGACCGTCGTCGCCGTCCTGGCACCACCGAGCTTGAGCGACATGTCCTGCGGGCCGCCCAGAGTGCCCCACACATAAGGCAATTCGGTGGCATGGGCGGCCCGGACCATCAGCAGCTTGAACAACGGTGTCGCGTAGTCGAACCGGTACAGATACACCGGCGCCACCCTGCTGTGGCCGTCGGCCAGCCACACCGACGGCATCCGGAACCCGATGTCGGTGGCCATGCCGACGCTGCGCGACTTCTGCCGGCCCGAGTACGCCTGCCCGAAATCCTCCATGGTGGGCAGTTGCAGGTCGGGTTGCTCGGCGGCGATCTGGCTGAACATCGTGGTGATCGCATGCGGCGTGATCGGCATCAGTGGGGACCGCAGCAACCGGAACAGGGCCGCTTCGTGCTTGTTGGTGCCGATGATCAACGGAACCGGAAGCAGGCGGCCCTGCTGCGCCAGCTTGACCGGCTGATCGTGCAGCAGGTCGCCGTCGACGATCGGCACGAACGCCAGCGTGCCCGGATTGCTGACCGGCACCTCGTTGAACACTTCACTGGTCGCCGCGATGAGCGCCTCGGTCGACGCGGTCGCCACCTGGTGGCCGTCGGATTCGGCGATCCCGAGTTTGTCCAGGACGGCAACGGCCACCCGCCGCCCCCGGTCCCGGTCGTAAACCGAAGTGGCGGGCGAACTTTGCGCGATAGCGCGGACGAACAGACCTTCGGCCGCGGAGCTGGCGAGCAGCGTGGTGACGATGCCGGCGCCGGCGGATTCACCGAACAACGTGACGTTGGCGGGGTCGCCGCCGAACGCCGCGACGTTGTCGCGCACCCAGCCCAGTGCGGACAGCACGTCCCGCAGGCCGATGTTGGAGTCGAACCGCTGCTGCGAGGTGCTGAACGACGACAGGTCCAAGAACCCCAGCGCCCCGACCCGGTAGTTGACCGTGACCACCACCACGTCACCGGTCGCGGCCAAGGTGTGGCCGTCGTAGAGCGGCTGGCTGGCCGAGCCCAAGACGTAGGCGCCGCCGTGCAGCCACACCAGCACCGGTTTGCCTTCCCCGGGTCCGGTGCCGGCCGGCGCCCAGATGTTCAGGCGCAAACAGTCCTCGCCCTGCGGGGCGCCCAAGTCCAGCTTCATGTTCGGCAGCGTCGACTGCGGGCAGGCCGGCCCGAACTCCGTGGCATCGGCGACCTCGGTCCACGGCTCAGGCGGCTCCGGTGCCCGAAACCGCAGATCGCCGACGGGTTCGCGAGCGAACCGGATGCCTTTCCAGACGGTCACCCGGCCGGGCGGGCCGTCGAGGTCGGCACCGCGCACCGGACCGTAACTGGTCTCGATCACACTCATGCTGTTCCTCCTGGCCAGAGGCAGAGTCGCCTCGCATCCCGCGAAACGACGATAAGGTAACGAGGCGCTCAACACCGACCGGAGGTGGCCCGGCCAAGGCATGAATACCGAGTTCACGGTTACCCAGAAACGTGCGCTGGCGATCATCACCCTCGTCGCAGTGCTGTTCGGCGCCTACTTTCTGCGCAACTATTTCGTCCTGATCGTGGTGGCCGCCGTCGGCGCGTATCTGTTCACCCCGCTGTACAAATGGTTCAACAAGCGGCTGAATACCGGACTGTCGGCCACCTGCACCTTGCTGTCCGCGCTGGGCATCGTGATCGTGCCGGTCGCGCTGCTGGTGACACTGGCCATCGTCCAGATCGCCCGGATGGTCGACTCGGTCGCCGGGTGGATGAAGACCACCGACCTGAACACGTTGGGCGACAAGACCCTGCATCTGGTCAACGAGCTGCTGAGCCGGGTGCCGTTCGTACACGTCACGGTCACCGCGGAGAACCTGCGCGAGACGGTGGTCTCGGCCGCGCAGAACGCGGGCCACTGGCTACTGGGGATCCTGCAGAACGCGGCCGGCAGCCTGGCCGGCATCATCACTTCGGCGATCATCTTCCTGTACGTGTTCGTCGCGCTGCTGGTACACCGCGAAAAGATGCGGACCCTGATCGGCCAGCTCAACCCGCTCGGCGACGAAGTCACCGACCTGTACCTGCAGAAGATGGGCTCGATGGTGCGCGGCACCGTCAACGGACAGTTCGTTATCGCGTTCTGCCAGGGCGTCGCCGGCGCCGCATCCATCTACCTCGCGGGATTTCACCACGGCTTCTTCATCTTCGCGATCGTGCTGACCGCGTTGTCGATCATCCCGCTGGGCGGCGGGATCGTGACCATTCCGTTCGGCGTCGGTATGTGCTTCTTCGGCAACATCGGCGGCGGACTGTTCGTGATCCTGTTCCACCTGATCGTGGTCACCAACATCGACAATTTCCTGCGGCCGGTCCTGGTGCCGCGCGACGCCCGGCTCAACTCGGCGCTGATGCTGCTGTCGGTGTTCGCCGGCATCTCGATGTTCGGCCCGTGGGGCATCATCATCGGTCCGGTGCTGATGATCATCATCGTCACCACGATCGACGTCTACCTGGCGGTCTACAAGGGCGTGGACCTGCCGGCACTGCAGGCCGCTGACGATAAGCCGGTGCGGCGCAAGTGGTTTGGCCGAGGCAAGGACGAAGCGCAGACCGCGGTCCCGGATTGATGGCCCGCGAACCGATTCCGACCTGGAACTTCTCCCTGGTGCTGGTCCGACTGGGCCGGCGGTTTCTGCTGGTGCGCGAACGCAAACACGGTCAGCTGTGGTACCTCCCGGCCGGCCGCGTTGAACCGGGAGAGACGTTCGCCATTGCGGCGCACCGGGAGACGCGGGAGGAGGCCGGGATCGACATCGTCCTGGACGGGGTGTTGCGTATTCAGCACACACCGCTGCCCGGCAACGCGCGGATGCGCGTCATCTTCGTGGCCCACCCGGCCGACGACCGTCCGCCGAAGTCGGTGCCGGATGAGGAGTCACTGGGCGCCGCGTGGTTCACGCTCGACGAGATGGCCCAGCTGCCGCTGCGGTCGGTGGAAGTCGCCGACCTCGCGCGGGAAGTTCTGGAGGGTGCGTTGATTCATCCGATGTCGATATTTCGCTAGGTGAGCCGCCGGGTGAGGAACTCGACCACCCGCTTGCGCGCTTCGTAGGCCGGCTGACCGTCGACCTCGCGGACCTCGTCGGTGAGCACCGAGTGCGCCATCCGGCTGAAACCGTGCGCGTTGCCCGGACTCGAGTCGATCTCGATCACCTCGAACGCGTCGCCCAGACGTTGCTTGAGGGTCTGGAACCGTTCCCGCGGCACCGCGATGTCCTCGCTGAACCTCAACCCCATCGCGCACAGGCCCTCGTCGGCGCAGCGACCGGCGACGATGCTCAGCTCGGCTTCACTCAGACCGGGGTCGCGGCGCTGCTTGGGGGTCAACGGAAACGGCACGGAAGGTTGGCTGAGTACCGGGGCCAGCACACTGTCGTCGACGGCGACGGCCAAGGCGAAGCCGCCGGTGAAGCACTGGCCGATCACGCCTACCCCGCTGCCCGGTGTCGAGCCGTTGAGATCGCGGGCCAGCGCGCGCAGGAACAGCGACACCGGCCGCTGCTTGTCGGTGGCGAAGCCGGCGAATTCCTTTGCCACACAAGCCCTGCCGATCGTGGCGGCGATGTAGCCAGGTGACTGGGCCCGTCCCGGCTCGCCGAACAGCGACGGAATGGCCACCGTGAAACCGTTGTCCACCAGGTGATTACCCAGCCCCAGTACGCCCGGGTGGATGCCGGGTATCTCCGGGATCAACAGCACGCCGGGACCCGAACCTTTGCGGTACACGTCGTGGGTATAGCCGGCACCGGTGAACGGCTGCACCGACCACCCGGAGAGGTCTGCTTCAGGGGAGCTCACGTCGGCGCCTTTCTATCGTGCCGGCAGGGGTTGCACGGATTGCACCGCGGCCGCCAGGGTCCGGAATTCGTCGGGGGAACCGGCGCCGGTGATCGCGACCTGGGTGGGGCCGGCCGGGCTGCCCAGGCGGGTGGTCCACACCGGCTCGACCGCACCTTTCTGATCGGCGCCCCGGTAGACGACCCAGCTGGTCCCGGTGACGTCGACGGTTCCGGTCGGGTACATGCCGGGATGTATGGAACCCACCAGCTTGTCTTCGTCGGCGTTGCTCTGGGTCAGGCTCAGATACATCCCCGTCGGGCTGAGGTAACCCACGGTCGAGGTCGCCGCGTGTAGCCGCTGACCTTGGTCGGTGCGGCCGCCCTCGATTCCGCCGCGGCTTCCGGAATTGGGTTTCCAGCCCGGCGGCAGTTGCGGCATGCGAATCGGGAATCCCAGCGTCGCAGCGTCGGCACGCAATGCCGTCGCCGCGTCGTAGGACGGGACCGTGCCCCGGTTCGTACCGCCCGGCGCGATCGAACACATCCCGACCATTCCCGCCAGCAGAATGCAACCCACCACCAGCGGCGCCAGCGACCAGAACATGTCGCGGCCGTCCTGCAGCACTCGCGGCTTGGCCGGTTTGGGGGTCGGCTGCGGCTCGGCGGTCACTCCCCGAGTATCCCAGCTCCAGTCGGGTGTTCCGCTTCTGGGACAATCGCAGCTATGACTGCACAGGGATCCGGCGCGTCGCCGACCTCCGTTGCGAGCCCGTCGCGACCTTCCCGCGGCGAAGCCCCGGACCGCAACCTGGCCATGGAACTGGTCCGGGTCACCGAAGCCGGCGCGATGGCCGCGGGCCGGTGGGTCGGGCGCGGCGACAAAGAGGGCGGCGACGGCGCGGCGGTGGACGCGATCCGCCAGCTGGTCAACTCGGTGTCGATGCGCGGCGTGGTGGTGATCGGCGAAGGCGAGAAGGACGAAGCGCCGATGCTCTACAACGGCGAGCACGTCGGCAACGGCGACGGGCCGGAGTGCGACTTCGCCGTCGACCCGATCGACGGCACCACACTGATGAGCAAGGGCATGCCGAACGCCATCTCGGTGCTGGCGGTGGCCGACCGTCATGCGATGTTCGATCCGTCGGCGGTGTTCTACATGAACAAGATCGCCGTCGGACCCGAGGCGGCGCACGTGCTGGACATCACCGCACCGATCGGCGAGAACGTCCGGGCGGTCGCCAAGGTCAAGGCGCTGTCGGTGGCCGACATGACCGTGTGCATCCTGGACCGGCCGCGGCACGCGCAGTTGATCGCCGACGTCCGCGACACCGGCGCGCGCATCCGGCTGATCACCGACGGCGACGTCGCGGGTGCGATCTCCGCGTGTCGGCCCGGCTCGGGCACCGACATGCTGGCCGGCATCGGCGGCACCCCGGAAGGCATCATCACCGCGGCCGCGATCCGCTGCATGGGCGGAGCCATCCAGGCGCAATTGGCGCCCAAGGACGATGCCGAGCGTCGCAAGGCGCTGGACGCCGGCCACGATGTCGACCGGGTGCTGACCACCACCGACCTGGTGTCCGGTGAGAACGTCTTCTTCTGTGCGACCGGGGTCACCGACGGTGATCTGCTCAAGGGTGTGCGCTACTACCCCGGAGGCTGCACCACCCAGTCGATCGTGATGCGTTCCAAGTCGGGCACGGTGCGGATGATCGAGGCCTACCACCGGCTGTCCAAGCTCAACGAATACTCGGCGATCGACTTCACCGGCGACACCAGCGCCGCTTATCCCCTGCCCTGACCACCCTTCAGTGAGGATCTGAATTTCATGGCCGAAGACGGCGAATACCGCATCGAGCGCGACACCATGGGTGAAGTCCGGGTGCCGGCAAAGGCGTTGTGGCGCGCGCAGACTCAGCGCGCAGTGGAGAACTTCCCGATCTCCGGACGCGGCCTCGAGCGCACCCAGATCCGGGCGCTGGGCCTGCTCAAGGGCGCCTGCGCGCAGGTCAACAAGGACCTCGGGTTGCTGGCGCCGGAGAAGGCCGAGGCGATCGTCGCCGCCGCCAACGAGATCGCCGACGGCAAGCACGACGACCAATTCCCCATCGACGTCTTCCAGACCGGGTCGGGAACCAGCTCCAACATGAACACCAACGAGGTGATCGCCAGCATCGCGGCGGCGAACGGGGTGAAGGTGCACCCCAACGATGACGTCAACATGTCGCAGTCGTCCAACGACACTTTCCCGACCGCCACCCACATCGCAGCGACCGAGGCCGCCGTCAGCCATCTCATCCCGGCGCTGCAGGTGCTGCAGGATGCGCTGTCGGACAAGGCTTTGCAGTGGCAGACGGTGGTGAAGTCGGGTCGCACGCACCTGATGGACGCCGTCCCGGTGACGCTGGGCCAGGAGTTCAGCGGCTACGCCCGCCAGATCGAGGCCGGCATCGAGCGGGTGCGCGCGTGTCTGCCGCGGCTGGGTGAGCTGGCCATCGGCGGCACCGCGGTCGGCACCGGGCTCAACGCGCCCGACGGCTTCGGCGTCAAGGTGGTCGCGGTGCTGGTGGACAAGACCGGTTTGTCCGAGTTGCGGACGGCGACAAACTCTTTCGAGGCGCAGGCGGCGCGGGACGGGTTGGTCGAGGCGTCCGGTGCGCTGCGCACCATCGCGGTGTCGTTGACCAAGATCGCCAACGACATCCGGTGGATGGGGTCGGGTCCGCTGACCGGTCTGGCCGAGATTCAACTGCCCGATCTGCAGCCGGGCAGCTCGATCATGCCGGGCAAGGTGAATCCTGTTCTGCCCGAAGCGGTTACGCAGGTCGCCGCGCAGGTGATCGGCAACGACGCGGCGGTGGCGGTCGGCGGCTTGTCGGGCGCGTTCGAACTCAACGTCTACATCCCGATGATGGCCCGCAACATCCTCGAGTCGTTCAAGCTGTTGACCAACGTGTCCAGGTTGTTCGCCGAGCGCTGCATCGTCGGACTAGTCGCCAACGAAGACAGGTTGCGCGAGTTGGCCGAGTCCTCGCCGTCGATCGTGACGCCGCTGAACTCCGCGATCGGCTACGAGGAGGCCGCCGCGGTGGCCAAGCAGGCACTCAAGGAGCGCAAGACCATCCGCCAGACCGTCATCGATCGCGGCCTGATCGGCGACAAACTGTCCGAAGAGGAACTTGACCGTCGGCTGGACGTGCTGGCGATGGCCAAGGTCGAGCCCACCGACTGAACGAGCGTTATCCCGGTGTCACTGAGATGATCACGGTGACGCCAGTGCGCGGCGGCCCGCAGGACCCGGACGACGAGAATGAGAGTGGTTGAGCGATGACTGTGCCTCCCGGCGGTCCCTACGGCCAGGACCCGTACGCGGCCAATCCCTATGGGCAGCAACCCCCTTGGGGCGGCCCGCCACCGGGTCAGCCGCCACCGCAGCAGGGCGATCCCTACGCCTACCAGCCGCCGGGCCAGTACGGCGCGGATCCGTACGGCGCCCAGGGCTACCCACCGCAGCAGTACGCCCAGCCCGGCTGGCAAGGCGGGCCCTATCCGCCGGGACCCCCGCCGGGGAACTCGAAGCTGCCCTGGCTGATCGTGGCCGGCATCGCCGTCGTCGGCGTGATCATCCTGGTGGTCATCCTGGTGATGACGCTCAACAGCGGAAACGATTCGTCGTCGGCCAACTCGTCGACCAGCACCGAAGAGGCCTCCGGTCCGGGCAGTGGCCAACAGACCGCAACCGACTGCACCCCGAACGTGTCCGGCGGCGCCAAGCCCACCGGTGAGACGGTGAGCGCCGGGAAGCTGTCGTTCCCGGCCAGCGCGGCACCGGGTTGGGCGCCGTACATCGACGACCAGAATCCGAACCTGATCGAGGCGGTGGGCCTCGGTCAGGAAGTGGCCGGCGGCAGCCAATGGATGATGCAGGTCGAGGTCGCGGTGACTAACTTCGTGTCCAGCATGGACGTCGGCGCGCAGGCGTCGAAGTTGCTGGACTGCATCGCCAACGGCCCCGGCTACAACCAGGTTTCGCCGACGCTCGGGAGCAAGAAGACGTCGTCGACGACGGTCGGCGGGGTCAAGGCAGCACGGGTACAGGCCGACATCACCATTGCGGATACCACCCGCGGGGTGAAGGGTGACACGGTCACCATCATCGCCGTGGACACCAAACCGGTGACCATCTTCCTGGGTGCGGTGCCGATCGGTGATACGGCTTCGCAGGCGACCGTCAACAGTGTCATCGGCGCGCTGAAGGTTTCGAAGAAGTAGCTCCTCCTCGGCCGGGAGCGCGCGAGCTAGACGGGCGCCGAGACGTGCGTGGGTTCGGAGCGACCGCGCAGCACGGTGGAATAACACTCGGCCCAACGCTTGCGTTCGGCGGTGCCGGCGCGTTCGGTCGCGGCCCCCGAGCACAGGATGCGCCGCTCGGAGGTCTTGGCCAGGTCGGCCAGCCGTGCGGCCTCGTTGACGGCGTCACCGATCACGGTGTACTCATACCGGTTTTCCGCACCGATGTTGCCGGCGAACACCCGGCCCGCCGAAACCCCGATGCCGAAGTCCACCAACGGAAGTCGTCGTAGCCTGCTGCCCAGCGCCCGCGCCGTCGCCAGCGCGTCCGACGCCGGCTCGTCGGTGCGCAGCGGAGCACCGAAGATGACCAGCGCGGCGTCGCCCTCGAATTTGTTGATCAGGCCCCGATGTTCGTCCACGGTGTCGACGACGATGCGAAAGAAGTCGTTGAGAACCTCGGCAACCTCTTGCGGCGGACGGCTTTCGGCGAGTCGCGTGGACCCGACCAGGTCGATGTAGAGCACTGCGGCCTCCACCACGTCGCCCGACAGCGACGTACCTTCTTCCAGAGCACGACGGGCCACGTCGGTTCCGACATGGCGTCCGAACAGGTCACGGATCCGCTCGCGTTCCTCGAGTCCGGTGACCATCCGGTTGAATCCGCTTTGCAGGCGCCCGATCTGGGAACGTTCGTACACCCCGACGTAGGTGCCCATGTGGCCGTGCTCGATCTCACCCATCGCGTCGGCGATCTCCCCGAGCGGATCGGAGATCGAGCGGGACGTCAGGATCATCGTCGGCAATCCCAGGATCAGCGCGGCCATCGACACCACCAGTACGGGTACGTCGAGCGCCTGGGATTCGTCGCTGAGCCAACCGGCGGAGCGCAAGGCGACAAACGCCGCGATGACGCCGATCGGCAACGCGCTGACCAGAAACCACAGCAGCACCAGCCGGGCGAACACCCCTGGAACGGCCAGCCGTGGCTCACTTCCCCGGGTGGCCACGGCCATGATCGGCCGTAGGGTGCGCTGGGCCAGCAGCAGGCCGGTTCCCGCGGCGGCGGCGGCGCCGATGACCACTCCGAACGCGATAGGCGCGACCAGCGCAGCTCCGCGGTGCGCGTTCACCAGGATGAGGATCGCGCCGCACGCCGCGTAGGCCGATGCCATCAGGATCGATTGCCGCCCGGCGATTTTCATGGCGGCATCCCGCTGCTCGGGAGTCGGTTCGTGGCCGGCGGCATACCACCGCAAGGTCGGGGCGATGATCACGGTACCGACAACCGCGACCCCGATGGTGGCCGACGCGACCAGGCCCAGCACCAAAGCGGTGTTGCGTTCGGCGAAGTCGGTGCTGGCGATACCCGGCGTGTGGCCGCGCAACGGGATCATGATCGCGGCCGCGTCGGCGACGGCCAGCAGGTAGGCCAGCGCCAGATCGGTTGCGTACTGGAGCGAGAGCCGCAGCGCGGGTTTGGGTTCCCGCTTGCGCTCAAGCACCGTTGTTCGGTCCGCCCGAGTTCTGCCCGGGGATGTCGGTGATCGGCAGGTTCGGCATCGGCCTGGGCGACGGAGTGTTGGGCAACGCAGGTATCTGGACAGCCGGGATCTCGCGCAGGTCGTTTGCGGGCGGGCCGTTCTCCCGGCTGCCGTAGCTGCTACCCGGGGCCCGCGGCCCCAGCAGTTCGCTGACCGTCACCAGGTGGTAGCCATTGGCTTTGAGCAGCGGGATGAACTGGTACACCAGATCAACGGTGCTCGAGTAGGTGTCGTGGAACAACACCACCGAGCCCGGCTTGATCTGGGTCATCAGCACCTGACGGGTGGCTGCGGTGTTGGAGTCGTTGGCCCAGTCGAACGGGATGACGTCCCACAGGATCTCGGCCATGCCGAACTTGGCGGCGGTCTGGCGCACGGTCTGATTGGACAGTCCGCCGGCCGGCCGGTACAGGTTGGGTCGCCGGCCGGTCGCCGCGGAGATCGCGTCGTTGGCCCGGGAGAACTGACTGGCGATGTCCTCGGGCGGGATCGTCGTCATGTTGGGGTGTTCCCAGGTGTGGCTGCCGATTTCCATGCCCGCCTCGGCGATCCGCTTGGCGCCGCCCGGGTTGGCCGCGACCTTGTTGCCGATCAGGAAGAACGTGGCCCGTGCGTCGTCGTTTTTCAGGATCTGCAGCAGCCGGTCGGTGTACGGGCTGGGCCCGTCGTCGAAGGTCAGCGCGATGCACTTGACCACCGAACAGTTCAGGTTGTCGGCCCGGGTGACGTGGCCGGTGAGACCGCCGACGACCAGGACCGCCACCGCCACGATGACGCCGAAGACCATGCGCCCGTAGCGCCAGGCCTGGTTGTCGGGTGGTTTCGGCACGCAGGAAGTTTACCCGCGAGCAGACTCAGTGCGGCCCGGTGATCTCCTCGAGCATCTCGGTGACCAGCGCCGCGATCGGGGAGCGTTCGCTGCGCAGCAGCGTGATGTGGGCGAACAGCGGGTGCCCTTTGAGCTTTTCGATCACCGCCGCGACGCCGTCGTGGCGGCCGACCCGCAGGTTGTCCCGCTGGGCGATGTCGTGAGTCAGCACCACCCGGGAACCGGTGCCCAACCGGGACAGCACGGTGAGCAGCACGTTGCGTTCCAGCGACTGCGCTTCGTCGACGATGACGAACGAGTCGTGCAGTGAGCGGCCCCGGATGTGGGTCAGCGGGAGTACCTCCAGCATCCCCCGGGACAACACCTCCTCCAGCACGGCCGGGCTGGCCAGGCCCTCGAGGGTGTCGAACACCGCTTGGGCCCACGGGCCCATCTTGTCGCTTTCGCTGCCGGGCAGATAGCCCAGCTCCTGGCCGCCCACCGCGTACAGCGGACGGAAGACGACGACCTTGCGTTGGGTGCGTCGTTCCAGCACGGCTTCCAGTCCGGCGCACAGCGCCAGCGCCGACTTCCCGGTTCCGGCCTTGCCGCCCAGGGACACGATGCCGACCGACTCGTCGAGCAGCAGGTCGAGTGCGACCCGCTGCTCGGCGGAGCGGCCGCGCAGCCCGAACACCTCGCGGTCGCCGCGGACCAGCTGCACGCGTTTGGCGGGAGTGACCCGGCCCAGCGCGTGCGAGCTCCCGCCGAGCAGCCGAATCCCGGTGTGGCACGGCAGATCCCGGGCCTCAGCCAGGTCGATCTCACCGTCGGCGAACAACGCGTCGATGTCCTCGGCGGCCGTCTCGATCTCACGCATTCCCGACCAGCCGGACACGACGACGTCCTGTGCGTGGTATTCGTCGGCCGGCAAGCCCACCGCGGCCGCCTTCACCCGCAGCGGAATGTCCTTGCTCACCAACGTGACTCGTCTGCCCTCGGCGGCGAGGTTGGCGGCGCAGCTCAGGATCCGGGAGTCGTTGCTGTCGGTCCGGAAACCCGCGGGCAGTACCGAGGGGTCGGTGTGGTTTAGCTCGACGTGTAACGAACCGCCTTCTGTACCAACAGGAATGGGCTGATCGAGCCGTCCGTGTTCCAACCGCAGATCGTCGAACAACCGCAACGCCTGGCGCGCGAACCAACCCAGCTCGTGGTGGTGGCGCTTGGCTTCCAGTTCGCTGATCACTACCAGCGGCACCACCACTTCATGCTCGGCGAACCGGCTGCATGCCCACGGGTCGGACAGCAGTACGGAGGTGTCGAGCACGTACGTCCGGGTTTCGGTCACGGGGCGCTCCTCGAGCGGAAGACGCCCGGGCGGACCCACTCGAGCGTGTCGGCGGGGGCCGCGGCACCAGGACCGGGGCCGGTCCTGCCTTTCCAACGACCGGTGCAATGACCGGTGCAGAAACCGGGAGTGCCGCCCTGGCAGCAGAGCAGATCGCTGGCCATCGAAGGCGACGCTACTCCGGTGGCTGTACCCCCGCAGCGCAGGCGCGCCGGAATTCGATTCAGTCCGTGACGAATTGCTTGAGCGCCGGCTCGTCGGCCAGCCCCCAGGCGGTGATGCGCTCGGAGATCACCTGCTGTAGCTGCGCCTCGTCGTAGATGCCGGCGTCCGCCACGTTCTTCAGCTTGTCCTGATAGGTGTCGATGTCGGCGCCGGGCACCTGCAACTCGGCCGCGCGCGCCGCGATCGCCGCGATCGTCTCGTCGTGGGTGTAGTCCAGCAGGTGGGTGACCAGGTTGGCGAAGAACTCTTCGTGCCGCGCCTCGTCGCGGGCGATGCGGTCGATCAACCCGGCCAGGATGGGCTCCTCGATGCGCGCGGCGAGATTACGGCAGAAGGTGGCGTGGGAGCGTTCGCTGAACGCCATGTAGACCAGGGTCTCGACCTGGGAGTACGTGTCGGCGCGGTAGCCCTTCATCACGTACTGGACGCGCGCCTCCTCGTTGGCGGTCGGGTCGACTTCGCGGGTGACCACCAGGTACTGACGCAGCGCGATGGCGTGCAGATGCTCTTCGGCCGTCCAGCGGCCCAGCCACCGGCCCCAGTAGTCCTCGAGGATGAAGTGCTCGATGAGCTCGCGGTGGTGGCCGGCCAGGTTGTCCTTGAGCAGCAGCAGGATCTCGCAGGCGTCGGTGATCGGGCGGGGCAGCGTCGCCTGGGAAGGGTCCCAGTCCCGCCCGCCGAGGAACGCGTAGTTCTCGCCGCGGTCGAAGGGTACGTAGTCGTGGGCGTACCAGAGCTCCTCGGTGCTGAGGTGGTGAGCGTGCAGCGCTTCCACGACGGGCTCGAGTTCCAGAGTCAGCGCGTTAGCGACAGGTTTCTGTGCCATGCGGTTACTGTAACTCGCATACACAGATGCTTTCAAATCCCCGCGCGCGCGTGTCGCGTGCCCTGGCGAGCAGACGCAAAAGCCCCTTGTTTCGGCACGAAACAGGGGCTTTTGCGTCTGCTCGGCGAACCTAGGCGAGGTTCCAGCCTTCGAGGCCGTCGTACAACGGGAATTCCCTGGCCAGGCGGGTCACTCGCTCCCGCAGGGCGGAGGTATCGGCCGACGTGCCGGCGGCCAGCGCGGTGGCGATGACGTCGGCAACCTCGGTGAACTCGGCGTCACCGAAGCCTCGGGTCGCCAGCGCGGGCGTCCCGATCCGCAGGCCCGAGGTGACCATCGGCGGTCGCGGGTCGTTGGGGACGGCGTTGCGGTTGACGGTGATGCCGACCTCGTGCAGCAGGTCCTCGGCAGTCTGCCCGTCCAGCGGGGAGTTGCGCAGGTCGACCAGCACCAGATGAACGTCGGTGCCACCGCTGACCACCGATACGCCGGCTTTCGCGACGTCGTCGGCGAGCAGCCGCTCGGCCAGGATCCGCGCGCCGGACAGTGTGCGTTGCTGGCGCTCGGCGAATTCCGGGGTTCCGGCGATCTTCAGCGCGACCGCCTTGCCCGCGATGATGTGCATCAGCGGCCCGCCCTGCTGGCCGGGGAACACCGCAGAGTTGATGGCCTTGGCGTACTCCTGCTTGCCGACGATCATGCCGGAACGACCGCCGCCCAAGGTCTTGTGAATGGTGGTGGACACCACGTCGGCGTGTGGCACCGGCGAGGGGTGCAGTCCCGCGGCGACCAGGCCGGCGAAGTGCGCCATGTCGACCCACAACTTGGCGTCGACCTCGTCGGCGATGGAACGGAACGCCGCGAAGTCCAGGATCCGCGGGTAGGCCGACCAGCCGGCGATGATCACCTTCGGCCGGAACTCGAGCGCCTGAGCGCGCACCACGTCCATGTCGACCCGGTGCGTGGTCGGGTCTACTCCGTAGAAGGCGTTCTCGTACAACTTGCCGGAGAAGTTCAGCCGCATGCCGTGAGTCAGGTGACCGCCGTTGGCCAGATCCAGGCCCAGCAGCCGTTCCCCCGGGGACATCAGCGCATGCAGGACAGCGGCATTGGCCTGAGCGCCGGAATGCGGCTGCACGTTGGCGAAGTCGGCGCCGAACAGTGCCTTGGCGCGGTCGCGGGCGATGTTCTCGACCACGTCGACGTGCTCGCAACCACCGTAGTAACGGCGCCCGGGCAGACCCTCGGCGTACTTATTGGTCAGCACGCTGCCCTGGGCCTGGAGCACCGAACGCGGCACGAAGTTCTCCGAGGCGATCATCTCGAGGGTGTCGCGTTGACGCCCGAGTTCCTTGCCCAGCAGCTCGGCGATGTCGGGGTCGACCTCGGCGAGCGGAGCGGACATAACTGAAGAGGAAACGCGGGCGTCAGGTGCGGCAGTCACGGCCGTCAGTCTATCCAGCGTGCGGTTTCATCATTCAGTCCGCTTTGACCGGCCCACCCGTACGGCTCGTTGACGTTCCTGCAAAAATGGCCCAATGCCGCGGCCGAGCGAGCCGAGCCCGTATGTCGAGTTCGACCGACGGCAATGGCGTGCGCTTCGGATGGCGACACCGCTGGCTTTGACCGAAGAGGAACTGGTCGGTCTGCGTGGCCTCGGCGAGCAGATCGACCTGTTGGAGGTCGAAGAGGTCTACCTGCCGCTGGCCCGGCTCATCCACCTACAGGTCGCCGCCCGGCAGCGGCTGTTCGCCGCCACCGCGGAGTTCCTCGGAGAGCAGCAACAGAGCCCGAACCGCCCGGTTCCGTTCATCATCGGGGTGGCCGGCAGTGTGGCCGTCGGCAAGTCGACCACCGCGCGTGTGCTGCAGGCGCTGCTGGCCCGCTGGGATCACCACCCTCGCGTGGACCTGGTCACCACCGACGGATTCCTCTACCCCAACGCCGAGCTCAATCGGCGAAACCTGATGCACCGCAAAGGATTTCCGGAAAGCTACAACCGTCGGGCGCTGATGCGGTTCGTCACCTTGATCAAGTCCGGTTCGGATTACGCTTGCGCGCCGGTGTATTCGCACCTGCACTACGACATCATTCCCGGCGCCAAACAGGTGGTGCGTTACCCCGACATCTTGATTCTCGAGGGACTCAACGTATTACAGACCGGTCCCACGCTGATGGTGTCGGATCTGTTCGACTTCTCGCTGTACGTCGACGCCCGGATCGAAGACATTGAGCAGTGGTATGTGTCGCGGTTCCTGGCCATGCGTAGCACCGCTTTCGCCAACCCGGAGTCACACTTCCACCACTACTCGGCGCTGTCCGATCCGCAGGCCGTGGTCGCCGCCAAGGAGATCTGGCGCTCGATCAACCGGCCCAACCTGGTGGAGAACATCCTGCCGACCCGCCCCCGTGCCACCCTGGTGCTGCGCAAGGACGCCGACCACTCGATCAACCGGCTGCGGCTGCGCAAGCTGTGACCGCGAGCAGACGCAAAAGCACCCGTTTCGGCACGAAATCGGGTGCTTTTGCGTCTGCTCGCCAAAAGGCCGGAGCGGGGCCACACACCGCAACGCTCGGGCGGTGGCGACCCCGCTCGGCGGGGAGGGGAGCTACGCCAGACGGCGCAGTCCCAGGTATTGCACGCCGGCGAACGCCAAGGTGTAGACGCCGCTGGCCAGGGTCGCGGCGACCCCGATCGAGGTCATCGGCACCAACTCCGCGAAGATCACCGCGGCCACGGTGTACACCAGGTTCGCCGCGATGACGGCGATCCCCACCCGACGCAGGTCCGGCAAGGCGGCCAGGCCGAACACCGTCAGGCCGTAGAGCACGAAGAACGCAGCCATGCTGAATTCCTGGGTCGACGTCAGGCCGGTCAGGCTCGATACCTCGTCGGAGGCAGCGGCGACGCCCAGTCCCATCAGACCGGTCAGCGTGGCGTCGGCGCGCATCGCGAAACGCAGCAGCGAGTCACTCGAGTCGGACAGTGGGCGGTTGGTCACTCCGGATGTGGCGGTCATGTTTGGTCTCCTGGGACGTTGTGCAGCGGGACACCTCTGACGGTCCCGGTTATGCACTGCCAGATCCATGCGTGGCGCTGCCAATTACTGCCACGCACCGCGCCGACCAGGGATTTCGACGCGTTCCGGAGTTACACCGCTTGCGCCTCGAGCACACTGAACGGCGAGGCGGTCGGGACCACCCGCTTCAATCGGAAGCCGGCACGGTCGAATACGCGCTCGAACTCTTCGGCGCTGCGCTCCCGCGCATCGAGTGCGAGCAGCATTTCCAGGTCTAACCAGTTACCGGGGAATTCCCGGTGGTGTTCGGGGACGACGAATTCGACCAGCAGCAGGTGACTGCCGGTCTCCGCTGCATCGCGCACGTTGCGAAGGATTCGCACCGCGTCGTCGTCGGGCCAGTCGTGGATCACGCTCTTCATTACGTAGGCATCACCACCGGCCGGGACGGACTCGAAAAACGACCCCTCGACGATCTCGATACGGTCGCCTACCCCGAGCTCGGCCACCACCGCCCCGGCGCCGGCCACCACCTGGGGCTGGTCGAACAACACCCCGCGCGCCGACGGCGTGGCAAGCAGAATCTCGGCCAGCAGTCGACCATGACCGCCCCCGACGTCGATGATGGTGCCGTAGCTGCTGAAGTCGTAGGCGGCGATCACCGGTCCGATGGACATTGCGGACCCGCTGGTCATGGCCGCGTTGAAGATCTCGCCGAGTTCCGGCTCCGACGCCAGGTACTCGAACGCGGTTTTGCCGCGCAGCACGGGGATCACCGACCGCCCGGTACGAATCGCATCGGCGAGGTGGCTCCAATGTTCGCGGTGCTGCCGCGATCCCAACCATCGAGCCCACCCCGCGACCGGCACGTCCGCATCCCGCCGCAGCGTCTCAGCCAGCGGAGTGAGGTCATAACGGCCGTCGCGCAGCTGCCGGAATATGCCCCGGCTGATCAGCGCACGCAGCAGTCGACTGAGGGCGTCGGCGTCGGCATCTACAGCGGACGCCAAGTCCTGGGCGGACAACGGGCCACTCACCAGCGCGTCGGCGATGCCGAGTTCGGCGGCTGCGACGATGGCCTGGGCCGCCCACATGTTGGTGACCATTTCCATCATCGCGACCGGCGGCGGCACCAGGCGCCGGTGCAACTGAGCGAGGTAATGCCGCGTGGTGTCGATCGCCTTGACGACCTTGACCGGGGGAAGTTTGGCTGGCATGGGTGTCTCCGCAGTGTGGTTGTGGCAGGAGCCAATCGGCTAGTCGGCGGAAACAGTAACCCGTCCGCGCAGGTCTGCCGCGATCAGGCGAGCCGCCGCGTTCTGCCAGTTGTGCAGTGAGCGTTGCGGAACCTCGGTGACCAGCCACTGCCAGGCTTGCCGCGCGGTCGGGTCCAAACCGGCGGCGGTGGCATTCTGCGCGTAGGCCCGCACACCGACGACGTACGGGAAGTACAGCGAGTTGTAGTAACGCCACTGCTCGGTGGTGCCGAAGTCTCCCCCGTCGCGGGGTTTGAGCCGGCCAATGCCGTCGGCGAGCACCGCCTTGAGCTCGTTGGCCCGCTCGACGGGGTGGTCGGGTGCGCCGCGGGCGGCCAGTCGTTCGTCGATGACGGGCAGCGCGGTCAGCGGACTGGCGACCAGCTTCGTCAGGTCACCGTAGTGACCCAGCGCCCGACGGGTGAGCCGGACGAACGTGTCGTCGTCGACGTCGTCCAGCGGGTCTTTCGAGCGCAGTGGCAAGGCCGCTTCGGCGTTGCGCAGTGCGGCGCGGTCGGCCCGCAGTTCCGGCGAGCGGGAGAACGCCAGCCGGTCCAACACCCCGGCCAGCGGGTCGGCGAGCACCTGCACGGTGATCGCGATGGCCAGGGTGGAGAACAGCAGTACGGTCAACGCGGTACGCGCGACGGGATCGTGGCGGGTGACGGTCAGTCCGATCAGCGCCTGGCCGCCGAACAGCACCGCGACCGTGGAGCACCCGGCGAACGAACGCAGCATGTCGGCGCGCAGGGCCTGCCCTTCGTCGAACGCGTCCCATACGGCGACCGCGACGCCCAGCAGCAAGACGTCGACACCCGTCGACGCCAGCGCCAGCCAGCTGGGCACGAGATCCAGCGGAATGACCAGGATCGCGTTGGCCAGCGCGAAGAACAGCGTCGCGAGCACCACCACCCCCGTGACGGGCGCGGGCCGGATGGGCCGAAGCACGTTGCCGGCCATCGCACCCAGGGTGGACAGCGAGATCACCGCGGACATCAGCCAGTGGCCGAGCCGCAGCGGGCCGTCGACGCTGCCGGCCAGCGTCGCCGCCAGCAGGGTCAGCACGGCGACGGCGCCGACCAGCAACAGCTCGAGGATGCGGCCCCGGGCCCGGTCAGTCGGACGGGCCAACTCCAACAGCACCGCGAACCAGGCCACGCCGGGCACCGCCACGAGATAAATCTCGACCTGGCTGAGCAAGTGAGCGTGCGCTGCGCTCGTGATCCGCACCGCATCCAGGGCAACCACCAAGGCAAAGCCGCACAACCCGATTGAGGCCAGCACGAGCACCGGCTTGCGCGGGTCACGGGCCAGCAGATACAGCCCGAGCCACCCGCTCAGCGTGAACACCACCGCCGACAGCGCAGCCACGGATCCAGTCTGTCACGCGACTCTGCACCGCGGATCGGGTGCTGTTCTCCGATCACCCCCTCGGGCGACCAGACGTAAAAGCCCCCATTTTCGTGACGAAAAGGGGGCTTTTACGTCTGGTCGGCCAAAGGCTGCTACGTGGTGGTGGTGACGAGGCTCGCCTGGATCGGCGAGATGGCCGCCAGCGCGGCCTGCAGCGCATTCATCTGGCCGTGTAAGAGGCCGGAGACCTGGCTGCCGATGTTGCCGACGCCGGAGATCAGGGCCGCGGTGTTGGCGGCCAGGGTGCTGGTGTTGGCCACACCGGAGATGGCGGTCCCCAGATTCTGGAAGCCCGAGAGCAACGATCCGGAGTTGTACCAGCCCGACGTCAACGCCCCGTTGGCGTTGGCGAAGCCCGAACTCAGACTGCTCGAGTTGAAGAACCCGGAAGTACCGGTGGAACTTCCGTTGAAGTAGCCCGACGACAGCGAGCCGGAGGAGTTCCCGATACCGAGCAGCCCCGGCACCGTCATGTTGAGTCGGCCGAGCAGCGTCATGTCCAAGGGGATCTGTAGGTTCGCCCCGACCGTGAGGTCCTGTAGGACGATCGGGTTGATGACGATGGGGTCAATCGTTGGGGACAGGAGGGTTCCAGCGAAAGTGAAAACGAAAAGCACTTGAATCGACGCGTTGACCGGGATGCCGAACTGAGGGATCGGTTGGACGGTGATCGGGTAGAAGAAACCGGTGACCGGGATCGCCACGTTGGCACCCGCCACAAGGTCGATCGGGATCGCCGGGAAATCGATCGGGATGGTAATCCCGTCCACCCCTTGGCCGTCGCCGAGCATGAATGAACCGAGGTTCCTGGAACCGGTGTTGAAGGAACCGGTGTTGAGGTCGCCCGCGTTGGCGAAGCCGGTGTTGATGCTGCCGCCGTTGAAGCTTCCGGTATTCCGATCGCCGGCGTTGGCATCACCGGTGTTGAAGCTGCCGGTGTTGAAACTTCCCGTGTTGTAGCTGCCGGTGTTA
>NZ_JCALCF010000011.1:0-192801 GCF_059812185.1 Mycobacterium sp. NGS67 | reverse complement strand
GACGCGCCTGAGTCGCTCAAGTGCGGACCGACGACGTCGTCGAAGGGGTCGGTGGGCCACAGCTGGTCGTGCGCGGCAAGGGCGGCAAGACCAGGGTGGTGCCGATCAGCAACTCGCTTTCCGCAACGCTGCAGGCGGGCAGGCGCTGTCGGGCACACCCGGTATCTGCCGGCGTCCGGCTGGCTGTTCCTGCCTGGAGCGCCGAGCGGGCACCTGACCCCGCTGCACGTCGGCGACCTGGTCTCCGCGGCACTTTCAGGGGACTGGTCGATGCACAAGCTGTGCCATCGCTTCGCTACCGCGCCTACCGCGGCAGCCGCAACCTACGCTCCGTCCAAGTGCTGCTCGGCCACAGTTCGACAGCCACAACCGAGCGCTAGCGCTACACCGCGGTCGACGACGACGAATACGCGCTGCCGCGAGGGCTGCCTATCAACCAACTAGGTGAGAGCGAGCTGCTTCTCAATCTCGACCGTTGACGCTTCACCGAACAGAGGCCCCTCCCTCGGTTCTTTAAATCCGGCGCCTTTGCTCCAGACCGGCAAGTGGCTGAAATCGCCCTTTTGGCGCTCATAGATCGCATTCACGACTTCCCCGACTGTCATCGGGTTCTCGTAACTATCCCTCATCTGTCTGACACCGGGAGTCGGTAGCGACGTTTCGCCCTCTGGGGGTGATACCGGCTGACCGACTTGGACGAACATGAACCGTTGGTCGCCGGGAAAATAGCACGCGATCGTCCCGCCCGTCTCAGCGAAATAGTGCGCCATCTGGCCATTAAGCACGTCATTCATGAGGTCGGATGCAACGCACACAATCGTGTTGCGCACCCACGAAAATCTAGACCCGAAGGCTGGGTCACGCCGCATTTGCGCGAACGCAAACGTCGCGATGGTGTGCGGGTCAACCATCGATCCACTCCCTCGCACGCTGTTGCCAAGTACGGCTTATCAGGGCCAACTGGCGGTCCCACTCTTGACTAACTGTAACTCCGTCGCCGCTAGAGAGCGACACGATCGTCTCGCGTATCCCCAGGTCATCGGCAGGGTCGCTGCTCTGCTTGAAGATATGACGATGAACCTCGGAGTGGCATATGTCGATGCGTAGCACCCGGTGCCGTTGCGCCTCTGGACCCTCCTCGACTCGACGGGCGTTGATCACGATTGCCCAATCGATGTTGTAGCCCTTCCAGATCGCGAATCGGTATACCAACTCGAATAACCATCCGTC
This sequence comes from Mycobacterium sp. NGS67, assembly GCF_059812185.1. Taxonomy (NCBI): domain Bacteria; kingdom Bacillati; phylum Actinomycetota; class Actinomycetes; order Mycobacteriales; family Mycobacteriaceae; genus Mycobacterium; species Mycobacterium sp. NGS67. The sequence goes on along the minus strand of NZ_JCALCF010000011.1, from coordinate 191,571 downwards.
GATAGGTTGTCCCAGCACGCTCACCACGGTGTCGCGGTGAAGTTCACTTTCTGGGTAGTCCCTCGGGCTGTATGGCTGCGTCGGGGTGGCGGGGTACCCAAAATTAATCGGACGAACGACGCGGCGCCTTGGCTTGGGTCGACGCCGCGGGCCAGGCATGGCGCAACTTTAGCGACGCGCACTGACAACCCACGTGGCGCGTCCGCCACTCAACTGTGAATGTGTCGGCGTTCTATTGGCGCCTTTGATCAGGTCGGCAGGCGACCGCGATACTGGCCAGCGTGAGTGACGCAGACGAGACCGACGCGGCCGAACGCTGGCTCGATCAATTGGACCCTGACGACCCGACGGTTCGGGCGTACGACGTCCAGGCCATCAGTGCGGCAGCCGGCCAGCTGCGCGTTGCGGTCGCGGACGCGTTGGCTCGCGGCGTGCCGGCTCGCGTGATCAACGTGTCGATCGAGCGACTCGAGGACCACCTGAGCGTATTGCTGCGCGCGGGCGAAACCATTCCGCTCGGGCAGCTGCGCGACGACCTGAATCCCTGAATCCGGACGGCTAACGGTTCGGCGACATGCCGCCCAGCACTACAGCGAAGCCTTATGACCTGATCGGCCGGCTCGGCGCTGAATCGACTAACCGCCCGCAACCCGTCCCGCAGCGCTGGCCCGCTGTGCTCACCGCCGGTCTTTGGCCTCGACGCCGTGCGGTCAACCTCGATGCTGCGATTCAACAGGCGACGGCGAAGTCCTGCGGCCCCGCTGCGGCCCCGGCGCAAATCCCAAACTGACGCGAAAAACGAAACCGCTGCTCAAACTCTGTGGAGCTAGGGAGATTCGAACTCCCGACCTACTCGATGCGAACGAGTCGCGCTACCAACTGCGCCATAGCCCCTGATCGCTAGCAGGCTACCAGCCGCCAGAGCATCAAGCCGAACCGCGGGCTACTGGCCGACGGCACGCGGAAGATCCCGCGGCCAGCCGTAGTTGCGCGCGGACACGGCGTACTCCAGGTGTTCGAAGATGGGGTCCTCGTCGTCGATCTCCAGGACCACCGCACCCGGGCGCCGCAACCGCGACGGCACCAGGTCGTAGTCGCGGTCTTCGGTGTTCTCCACGCCCATGCGTGCGCGCGCCATCCGGCGCATCCGGCGGCGGCGCACCTGCTCCTCGATGCGGGTCTGGCGGCGCAGATAGAACAGGTAACTCAGCGTGATCGTGGTGGCGGCACCGCACAGCCACCAGGCCACCGGGGTCACCTCGAACGCGGTGATGGCCGAGCCGATCAGCACGAGCGCCATCGCCACCAGCATCTTCTTGCGGAAGGCGTACTTGCGGGCGCTGACGGCCGCGGCCGTCTTGTTCTCGTACCGACGCCGGCGCGACGCACCCACGGCGTAGGCGGGCGGTGCGTCATCCATGTCGTCGTCCTCGGGCTCCAAACCCGAAGAGTCCTCGACATATTCGTACTCGTCGTCGGCGAGTTCGTCGTCGGTGTCCTCGGTGTGGTCCTCGGATTCGACCTCATCGTCCGCGGTGCCGTCGACCGCGAGCAACGCCGGTCCCTCGGCCGCCGCTGCGCTGGCGCCCACCGGCAGAGCGGCGGCATCCTCGTCGACCACGTCGACGTCCAGGTAGTCGGGCTCGGAAACCCCGGTCTCCTTGTCCGCCCTGGCCATTGCCGTGACGACGGACCGACGGCGCATCACCACGTCGGTGTCTTCGTCCTCGAGTACCGGCAGGTCGTGGTCCTTGTCGGCGTCGGCGAACGGGCCATCGATCGGCTCGGTCTCCCACTCTTCCTCGGGCTTCCAGTCCGGGTCGCTGCGGTGACCGGCGGCCGGCCCGGAACGCCTGAGCAGTCGCGCGCCGGCACCGCCGTTGAGCACCCTGGTCGCCAGGGCCACGTCGCTGGTGCGGCGGACCGCATCTCGTTTGCTGATCAGCATCGGCACCAGCACGAACAACCAGAGCACCACAAGCGAGATCCACAACAACGACTGCGGGATGCTTGGCATCTTGACCTGCTCTCTTCGGTTCCGATCCCCGCGAGGCAACTCGTTGACCTGCGCGGCCGGGTCTGTCGTGACCAGGGCAATTACACACCTGTAATTTGCCTCTTTCAAGCATCACACGCCACATATGTCACGTTAGCCACAGAATTATTTCGGTTGCCTCACCATCGCGCGCACCTATTGCTCGCGAACAGACGCAAAGGCCCCTGATTTCGGCACGAAATAGGTGCTTTTGCGTCTGCTCGGCGTTAGACCCAGCTGGCGCGACCGGCCCGGACCAGCGTCGATGCGACCGATCCGTACACCTCTTCGACGGTCAACGCCACCAACATGTGGTCCCGCCACGCGCGGTCGACCTCGAGATAACGGCGCAGCAGCCCCTCTTCCCGGAACCCGGCCTTGGCCAACACGGCGCGGCTCGCCCCGTTTTCCGGACGGACGGTCGCCTCTACCCGATGCAACATCACCGGCCCGAAACAGTGGTCGACGCCCAGCGCCACCGCCCCGGTCGCCACCCCGCCGCCGGTGCATTCGCTGGACACCCAATAACCGATCCACGCCGAGCGCAACGCCCCGTGCGTGACGTTGCCGATGGTCAACTGCCCGCAGAATTGCCCGTCGAGTTCGATGACGTAGGGCAGCATCCGTCCCTTGCGCGCTTCGGCACGCAGCCCCGAGCACACCGTCGGCCACGCCGCAACGTTGTGCCGGATAGACCAGTCGCCGTCGGCGCTGGGTTCCCACGGCTCGAGCTGCGCGCGGTCGGCCAGCCGGATCCGGCTCCATTGCGCGCCGTCGCGCATCCGCACTGCTCGTAACCGGATCACCCCAGCGGCCACCCGCAGCGGACCGACACTCATCGGCCAACCAGGATGCCGGGAGCTGGACCGCAGCAGGTTCACGGGGACCGATCGACGCTCAGCCGTGCTGAGCCAGGAAGGCGACGTCGACGATTTCCCCGGTGCGGATCTGCTCGGCGCCGCTGGGAACCACCACCAGACAGTTCGCCTCGGCAAGCGTGGCCAACAGGTGTGACGACGCGCCGGGCGCCCCGCCCAAGGCCTGGACGAGATACTCCCCGCTCTCCTGATCCCGCATTAGTTGGCCGCGCAGATAACCTTTGCGCCCGGCCACCGAGGTGATCGGCGACAACGTGCGCGCCTGTACGACCCGGCGCATCGGATGCCGCTTGCCCAGCGACAGCCGGATCAGCGGGCGGACCATCACCTCGAACACCACCAACGCGCTGACCGGATTGGCCGGCAGCAGAAACGTCGGCACCCCGTCGCGGCCGAGCTGCCCGAACCCCTGGACCGAGCCCGGATGCATGGCCACCCGCACGACCTCCATGTCACCGAGCTCGGACAGCACCGAGCGCACCGCCTCGGCCGCCGCGCCGCCCACTCCGCCGGCGATCACCAGCACTTCGGCGCGACTGAGCTGGCCTTCGACGATCTCGCCGAGTTCCTTGGGGTTGTTGCTGACGATGCCGACCCGATTCACCTCGGCGCCGGCGTCGCGGCCCGCGGCGGCCAGCGCGTAGGAGTTGACGTCGTAGACCTGCCCGTTTCCCGGGTTGCGCGAGATGTCCACGAGTTCACCGCCCACGGCCATCACCGACAGTCGCGGGCGCGGGTGCACCAGCACCCGTTCGCGACCGACGGCCGCCAGCAAGCCGACCTGGGCAGCGCCGATGATCGTCCCGGACCGCACCGCCACGTCGCCGGGCTGCACGTCGTCGCCGGTGCGACGGACATAGGCGCCCGACGGCGCGCCACGCAGAATCCGTACCCGGTTCATCCCGCCGTCGGTCCAGCGCAGCGGCAACACCGCGTCGGCCAGGGTCGGCAGCGGCGCCCCGGTCTGCACCCGGGCAGCCTGGCGTGGTTGCAGCCGGCTGGGGGTACGCGCTCCGGCTTCGATGGTGCCCATGACCGGCAGGGTCACCACTTCCCGACCCTCGATGCTGCCGTCCTCGCCGACGGCCTCGACCGGTCCGGAATCACCGACACCGAGCACGTCGACGCTGCGCACCGCGTACCCGTCGATGGCGGCTTGGTCGAAACCGGGCAACGGACGCTCGGTCACGACCTCTTCGGCGCACAACAGTCCTTGCGCCTCGGCAATGGCAACTCTGATCGGCCTCGGAGCCACCGCGGCTGCCGATATCCGGGCCTGTTGCTCTTCCACAGAACGCACAGTGCGCGCCTTCCTGCCGTGCGGACCTGAACCCGCGCGCCGGCTTGCCGGCTACTGTTCGGTCAGGCCCAATCGCGCCACCAACCACCGCCGCAGTTCCGGGCCGTAGTCGTCACGATCCAAAGCAAAGTCAACCGCAGCCTTGAGGTAGCCGCCGGGATTTCCCAAGTCGTGTCGGGATCCGCGGTGCACGACCACGTGTACCGGGTGGCCTTCGGCGATCAGAAGCGCAATGGCATCGGTGAGCTGCACTTCGCCGCCGGCCCCACGGTCGATGCGGCGCAGGGCGTCGAAAATCGCGCGGTCGAGCACATACCGGCCCGCGGCGGCGAACAGCGAGGGCGCGTGTTCGGTCTTGGGCTTTTCCACCATGCCCTTGACCCGCAACACGTCGGTGGCCTCGGGTATCGGGTCGACGTCGAAAACGCCGTAGGCGCTGATCTCTTCCGGCGACACCTCGATGGCGCACAGCACCGTGCCGCCGTACTGCGCACGCACCTGCGACATCGTCTCCAAGACCCCGGTCGGCAGTACCAGGTCGTCGGGCAGCAGCACCATGACGGCGTCTTCGTCGGCGGTCAGGGTCGGTTCCACGCAACTGATGGCATGCCCCAACCCGAGCGGCTCGGCCTGCACCACGGACTCGACCTTGATCAGCGCCGGGGCACGACGAACCTTGGCCAGCATGGCCTTCTTACCGCGGGCCTCGAGGGTCCCCTCCAGCACCAGATCCTCGACGAAGTGGGCGACGACGCCGTCCTTGCCTTCCGAGGTGATGATCACCAGACGTTCGGCGCCGGCGTCGGCCGCCTCGGCGGCGACCAGCTCGATGCCGGGGGTGTCGACGACGGGCAACAGCTCCTTGGGAACGGTCTTGGTCGCGGGCAGAAATCGAGTTCCTAAGCCGGCAGCGGGGACGATCGCCGTGAACGGGACCGGGACTTGAGGGCGTGACATCGTTCACAACCATAGCCCGGCACGGGCGCATGGTCGGCGAGAACGCCGCAGCCGCGGGCGGTCTGTCATCGTTAGAGCGATGACCACCGCGAGCAAGGCTGCGTTGCGGGACCGACTGTCCCGGGCCCGGCGGCACGTTGCCGACGACGTGCGCGCCGCCGAGGCCAGGATGCTCAGCGATCATCTGGAACGCACTCTGAGCAGCGGTGTCACCGTATGCGCCTATGTGCCGGTGGGATCGGAACCCGGATCGGTCGACATGCTCGACGTGTTGCTGCGCCGGGCGGGCCGCGTGCTGTTGCCGGTAGCGCGAACGGCCGCCGACGACACGCCGCTGCCGCTGCGCTGGGGTGAGTACTTCCCCGGCCGACTGGTGACCGGACGCTGGGGGTTGCTCGAACCGCCCGAGCCGTGGCTACCGGAGACGGCCCTGGGAGAAGCCGCGGTGGTGCTGCTGCCGGCGCTGGCGGTGGACCGGCGCGGTACCCGGCTGGGCCGGGGCCGCGGTTTCTACGACCGGTCGCTGGCGGTGCGCGACCCGCAGGCGATGCTGGTCGCGGTGGTGCGGGATGCGGAACTGGTCGACGAGTTGCCGTCCGAACGACACGATGTCCCGATGAGTCACGTGCTCACACCCGCATCGGGGATGGTCGCTCTGCCGATCGGGGAATGATCGGTATCACGTGGCGGTTCTAGCACTTGAGACGGTAGAGTGCTAACTCAGGCTTATTATCATCCGGAGGTTTTTGTGCCCACGTACAGCTACGCGTGCACCGAATGCGACAACCGCTTCGACAAGGTGCAGGCCTTCACCGAGGACGCGCTGACCACCTGCGACAAGTGCTCAGGCCGGCTGCGCAAACTGTTCAATTCGGTCGGGGTGGTGTTCAAGGGCAGCGGGTTCTACCGCACCGACAGCCGCGAGGCCGGCAAGAAAGAGAAGAGCGCGACCAACGGCTCCTCGACGAGCGATTCGACCTCGACCTCAGAAACCAAGTCCTCCAGCGACAGCAAATCGTCGGGTTCGACCGAGAAAGCCAGCACCTCCACGGCCTCGGCAACGGCCGCGTCGAGCTGACGCTTCCGCGGTTATCCACAGTCGGCCTCTGAGCCGGCGGCGTCATAGCGAAACGCCGCTTAACGTGTGACGGCGTGCGGGAACCGTCACTCAATCCCACACTGCTCAGCCGGATCTCGGCATTCGTCCGCCCGGACTGGACTCGAACCGTGCTGGCCCGGCGCATCGCCGCGGGCGGGCTCGTCGTGCTGGCCGGCGTTGCTGCGGTGCGCCCCGACCCCGACGGCACCCGGGTCGACGTGGTGGTCGCCGTCCACGATCTGAAACCCGGCACCGCGCTGACCGCCGGCGACGTGCGGCTGGAACAGCGCTCGCCGACGTCGATTCCGGACGGCTCGCAGACCAGCCTCGAGGTCGTGCTCGGTGTGACGCTGGCCGGTCCCGCCCGGCGCGGGGAAGTCCTCACCGACGTCCGGCTGCTGGGGAGCCGGTTGGCCGATTCCACTGCCGGTCCGGGCGCCCGGATCGTGCCGCTGCATCTGTCGGACACCGCCCTGGTCGACCTGCTGCGGGTCGGCGACGTCGTCGACGTTCTCGCCGCGCCGGACACCGACACACCCGTCGCTTCGCGGATGCTGGCAACTGATGCCGTCGTGGTGTTGATCTCGGCACCGCAGAAATCCCCAGGATCCGATCGGGTGCTGCTGGTGGCGCTGCCGGGCCGGATCGCAGCCGGGGTGGCCGCGGCGGCACTGGGCCGGGCCGTCACCGTCGTCCTGCACTGAATCCCCGCCGCGGCAACGCAATTCGGCACCGCGCCGCGGTAGCCCCTATGTTGGACAGGTGAGCCTTACCTCAGAAAGCGTGCTCGACTGTCTGCAGCTGGGCGACACGCGGTTCGCCGCCGGCGTCCGCGACGGTGTCGCCCGGATCGAGGATCTGATCAGCAGCGAACTCGGCGACGGTGACGAGATGATCCGCGAAGCGATGCAGCATCCGTTCGACGCCGGGGACACCGAACTGCGGCCGCTCTTCACCGTGCTTGCCGCGCAACTAGGTCCCGAACCCGATTCCTGGCAGGTCACGGTCGTGGGCGCGGCTCTCGAGTTGATCCACCTGGCGACGCTGTGTCACTCCGCGGTTGCCGACGACGTTGCCGTCGCCGACGATGCGGCGGCCCGGTGGAACACCAACCTGGCAATCCTGGCAGGCGACTACCGGTACGCGGTGGCGTCGCGGTTGGGTTCCCGGCTGGGCCCGCAGGCCTTCGCGGTGATCGCCGAGACCTTCGCCGAGTTGGTCTCCGGGCAGATGCGCCAGACGCGAGGTGTCTCGCCGGGCGCCGACCCGGCCGAGCACCACCTGCGGGTCGCGCGGGAGCGGACCGGTTCCCTCATCGCCGCGTGCGGTCAGTTGGGTGCGCTGTGCGCCGGCGCCTCAGCCGACGTGGTCCAGCGTCTGTCCCGGTTGGGCAGGTTGGTCGGCACGGCGTCCCACCTCTCGCACGCCCTGGCCGCGGCCGAGGCAGCGGCGACAGCCGATCAGGCGCGCGAGGAATTGGTCGGCCTGCCCGATTCCGCGAGCCGGCAGGCCTTCTCGACGCTGATCGACTGCGCGATCCGTGGGCGTGGCGACCAGCACGGCATCATGGCAAACGGTGCCGACTGAGCTAGGTTTTCATTCGGGGTTGGAATTCCGGATCAATGTGGGCCCATTGCAGAAAGGACGTACTGATGCTCAAAGGGTTCAAGGAGTTTCTGTCGCGGGGCAATATCGTCGACCTGTCGGTCGCGGTGGTCATCGGTACTGCGTTCACGGCGCTGGTCACTGCCTTCACCGACAGCATCATCAAACCGCTGGTCAGCTCGATCGGCGTCGGTCAGACGTCACAGGTCGGGCTGCTGAAGATCCACATCGCCGGCGAGGGAGAATCCGCCAAGTACATCGACTTCAACGTCGTGCTGTCGTCGGCGATCAACTTCTTCCTGGTCGCGGCGGTCGTGTATTTCCTGGTGGTGCTGCCCTACAGCAAGCTGCGCAAGCAGGGCGAGGTCGAGCAGGCCGACGACGCGCAGGTCGTCCTGCTCCAGGAGATCCGCGACCTGCTCGCGAGCCAGACCGGCGGCAGCAGCTCGGGTCGGCACGGCGGGGCTCAGGGAGCTTTCGAGTTGTCACCACGGCCCGAGCACGGGCCCCGCGCCGACGCTTGAGCCGGACTCAGATCTCCAGGCTGGACAGCTGGCCGATGATGTAGGCCGCGAGCGGATTCAGCGTTGCCATCCCGTCGCGCACCGCGTATCGCGACCCGGCCAGGTTGACCACCAACGTGCTGCCGGAGACCCCGGCCAGCCCGCGTGACAGCCCGGCATCGGTGATGCCGGCCGACAGACCCGAGGCGCGGATGGCCTCGGCGATGCCCAGGATTTCCCGGTCCAGGATCTCGCGGGTGGCCTCGGGTGCGACGTCGCGCGGCGTGACTCCCGTCCCGCCGACAGACACCACCAGGTCCACCCCGCCGATGACGGCGGTGTTCAACGCGTTGCGGATCTCGACCTCGTCGGCCTCGACCGCCACCACACCGTCGACGACGAACCCGGCCTCGGTCAGCAATTCGGTGACCAGCGGGCCGCTGTGGTCCTCGTCGCCGTGCGCGGTGCGGTCGTCGACGACGACGACCAGCGCCCGCCCGACAACCAACTCCGCGCCCTGTTCCATGGGTGCCACCGTATATCCGAGGTCTGACAGCTGCCCCTCGACCTTCATCACTGGTCCGCCTTTCCGAGCGTGACTTGCACCGTGCGGCTGCCACCCGCGGGATCTTGATAGGTCAGCGACACTTTGTCGCCGGGCGCTTTGGAACGCACCGCGGCAACCAACGCGTCGGCGCTGTTGATCGGCCGGTCGTCGACCTTGGTGACGATGACACCCTTGGGCACACCGGCGTTGGCCGCGGCGCCGTTGGCCACCACCTCCATCACCTTGGCACCCGGGGCGTCCTTGTCGGTGGTGACCTGAACGCCCAGCGAGGCGTGCGACGCCTTGCCGGTGCTGATCAACTCGTCGGCGATCCGTTTGGCCTGGTCGACCGGGATCGCGAAGCCGAGCCCGATCGAGCCGCTCTGCGCGTCGCCGGAATCGGCGCCCAGCGTGGCGATGGCCGAGTTGATGCCGACCAGCTGGCTGCTCATGTTGACCAGGGCCCCGCCGGAGTTGCCCGGGTTGATCGCGGCGTCGGTCTGAATCGCATCCAGCACGGTGTTCTGGTTGCCGGCCTCGCCCGTGGTGGACACCGGCCGGTTGAGCGCGCTGACGATGCCGGTGGTGACCGTGCCGGCCAGTCCCAGCGGCGACCCGATCGCCAACACCGGTTGGCCGACCCGCAGTCCCGACGAAGAGCCCATCGAGATCGGGGTCAAGCCGGAGACGCCCTGCACCCGGATGACGGCGATGTCACTGGTCGGATCGGCACCGACCACGCTGAACGACGCGGTACGGCCGTCGGAGAAGGTCACGGTGGTCTTCGGCGGCGGACTGTTGGCGGGCGGTTTGGCCGCTGCCGCGACGACGTGGTTGTTGGTCAGGATCAGCCCGTCAGCCGACAGGATGACCCCGGAGCCTTCCTCGGACGCGCGGCCCAGGTCGGTCTCGAGCATGACGACGCTGGGCACCACCTTGGCTGCGACCTGCTCGACCGAGCCTGCGGGCATGTTGGCGGCCGGAACACTCGGCGCCGCCCCCGGCGACGCCGAAGTGCCTCTGCCGGACCCGGATTGGTGGCCCAATTCGACGACGGTCGCGGCCGCGCCGCCGATGCCGGCCGATACCACCGCGATGGCCAGCGCACCGAAGATCAGGCCTCCGGACCGACGCCGCCGCGGCGGCGGTGCCATCGGCGGCAGCATCCCCGGGATCGGACCCGACATGGTCGGACCGGGGAGCGGTCCGGGCCCCGTGACGGTCGGTATCGGGCGCGAACCCGTCGCGCCGGGCAGCGGCCCGGAACCCGTGTTGTGGGGTATCGGGCCCGCGCCGGTGCCGCTGAGCGGATCGAAGGAACGAAACGGCTGCTGCGGCGACGGCTGATAGCGCCAGTCGAACTGCTGGTTGTAGCTTTGCTGCCCCTGGGCATAGGCGGGAGGCACAGGCTGATTAGGCGTGGCGCTGTAACCCGGCTGCTGCGGCGGTGGCGAATACCTCGGGTGATTCGTCATGTCGCTAAGACGCTCTTCCTCTACTACTTGGGGCTTCAAGGCCTACTCGAGCATGCGTTGCTTGCATGGCTTGGTTTTCAACACTAACTGCACAACCACCCTGCGCGCGCGGACTAAGAATCCACTGAGATGACATTCGCCGAACCCCGTGAGCTCTCCGGGTCGCCGTGATTTGTGTCACTGTCGGTCGGCGGATACACCGCACTGGGCATCGGGCGGCCGGGTAGCAGCACGTAGATCGAAGTCCCGGGCGGCTGGGCGCCCGGTTCGGTGTCCTCGACACGCAGCGATCCACCATGGTTGAGCACCACCTGCTTGACGATCGCCAGTCCCAGACCCGAGCCCGGCATCGCGCGCGCGGAGGCGGACCGGTAGAACCGCTCGAACACCAGGCGCCGCTCCTGCGGCGGGATGCCGGGACCGTGGTCGGAGACCACCAGTTCGGCGTGGGACGGGTCGAGTTGACGCAGCCGCACTCCCACCCGACCACCCGGCGGACTCCACTTGGCGGCGTTGTCCATCAGGTTCAACGCAGCCCGCGACAGCCCGGCCGGATCACCGTAGACCTGCCACGGAACGACCTCGACGTCGAAGTGAATGTCGTTGCGACGACGACGAACTCGTTCCAGACTGCGGTCGATGACGTCGGTCATGTCGACCGGCTCGTGCACGGCTTGGCCGGCATCACCGCGGGTCAGGTCCACCAGATCGCCGACCAGCGTCGACAATTCCTCGATCTGACCCAGGACGTCGGCGCGCAGGTCGACCATCTCCTGTTCGGGCAGCCGCGGGGCGCCGGGGGCCATCGAGGCCATCAGCAGTTCGACGTTGGTCCGCAAGGACGTGAGCGGTGTACGCAATTCGTGTCCGGCGTCGGTGACCAGCCGCGCCTGGCGTTCCCGCGATTCGGCCAGCGCACGCAGCATCAGGTTGAACGCCTCGGTGAGCCGGGCCAGCTCGTCGCTGCCGAAGACCGGGATCGGACGCAGGTCGTCGGTGCGGGCCACCCGTTCGGCCGCCTCGGTGAGCCGGCCGACCGGACGCAGGCCGGCCCGGGTGACCATTCCGCCGGCCACCGCGGCCACCGCCACGCCGACGCCGCCGACCATCACGAGCACGAAACGCAGTCTGCTCATCACGTGTTCGGTGGGCTCGAGGCTCTTGGAGATGAGCAACGAGCTGCCGTTGGGCAGATGGATGGCAAGCACCCGCTGACCGGCGGCGGTGCGCCGGGACATGAACAGGTCTCCGCGGATGACCGCCTTCTCCGGGGTTCCGACGGGCAGGGTCTGTCCCGGCTGGTTGGCGGTGTAGATGGACCGGCCCGGGTTCACCAGCATCGCGTTGACGTCCGAATAGGCGGTGCCCTCGATGGCCTTGCCCGGATCGGCCGCCAGCGAACCGCTGGCGATGAGCAGCTGGGCACGGCTCTGCAGCTGGTTGTCGAGGTCGGTGTACAGCGCGGCCGAGATCACCGCGTAGACGGCGAAGGAGATCAGCACGACCACCATCGCCACCATGGACATCGCCAGCAGCATCACCCGCCACCGCAGCGACAGGGAGCTCGTCGCTCGCAGCGGCGCGCGCCGTTTGCGGCGGAAACCGAGCATCAGGGCGGTGTTTCGCGTAGCACGTAACCCACACCGCGCACGGTGTGGATCAGCCGCGGCTCGCCGTCGGCCTCGGTCTTACGCCGTAGGTACCCGACGTACACCTCCAGAGCATTGCCTGAGGTGGGGAAATCGAATCCCCAGACCTCTTCCAGGATGCGGCTGCGGGTCAGCACCCGGCGCGGATTGGCGATCAGCATCTCCAGCAACGCGAATTCGGTTCGGGTGAGGCTGATTCGGCGCTGGCCGCGGGTGACCTCGCGGGTCACCGGGTCCAGGGTCAGATCGGAGAACCGCATCGCCACCGATTCCGCGACGTCCTCGGGCTTGGTGCGGCGCAGCAGCGCCCGCATCCGGGCCAGCAGTTCTTCCAGGGCGAACGGCTTGGGCAGGTAGTCGTCGGCTCCGGCGTCCAGACCTGCCACGCGCTCGGAGACGGAATCGCGCGCCGTCAGCACCAGGATGGGCAGGTCGTCGCCGGTGCTGCGGAGCTGACGGCACACCTCCAGGCCGTCCAGCCGCGGCATCATCACATCCAGAACGACCGCATCGGGCCGGTCGCTGGCAATTCGCTCGAGCGCCTCCACGCCGTCATGGGCCAGTTCCACCGAGTAGCCGTTGAAGGCAAGCGACCTGCGCAGCGACTCGCGCACCGCACGGTCGTCGTCGACGACAAGTATTCGCACGGGGCTCAGTGTCGTACGAAGGCCTGAGAGCGGGCTGAGAGGCGCGCCGACCGGACGACAAAGCGGGCCACCCGGTGGTCCGCTGAGGAGTCGGTCAATCCAGCGTTTGTCAGCCGCTTTGTCAGCGCTTGTCGAGGTCGATCAGGCCCAGGCGAGCGGCCTTGAGCAGCCGCCGCGGCACCTTGTGTTTTTGACCGGCAACGTTGACGCCCACCAGCTCGGTGGCGGTGGCCTTCCACTGCGAGCGCCGGCTGCGGGTATTCGAGCGCGACATCCTGCGCTTGGGTGTGGCCATGGTCGGGCCTGACTCCTCGTTCGGGGTTTCGGTCGGGTGTGTCGCGCGGCATCCTTCGCCCGCGTGGCGACAGTTGCCGATCAGGATAGTCGGTGGACCTGCTGGTCGCCAAAATCGGGCCGGGTCGGAGGCTTTGCGGGGGTCCGAGCCGGTTGACGCGACACCGGCGGTACCCGCTAACCTACCGGTTGGTTGGTTGATCGATCCCGACGGAGGGAGGACGCGCATTGGCCCGTTCTGGTGCCGTGCGTATCGCGAACTGCTCCGGTTTCTACGGTGACCGGCTTTCAGCCATGCGCGAAATGCTCACCGGCGGTGAGGTGGACTATCTCACCGGCGACTATCTGGCCGAGCTGACCATGCTGATTCTGGGCCGCGACCGGATGAAAAATCCCGACCGCGGCTACGCGAAGACCTTCCTGACCCAGCTCGAGGAGTGTCTGGGCCTGGCCCACGAGCGTGGGGTGCGCATCGTCGCCAACGCCGGCGGCCTCAACCCCGCCGGACTGGCCGACGCGGTGCGCGCCCTGGCCGAGCGGCTGGGTGTCCCGGTCCGGGTGGCCCACGTCGAGGGCGACGACCTGCAACCCCGCGCCGCCGAACTGGGACTGGGTTCACCCCTGACGGCCAACGCCTACCTGGGCGGATGGGGCATCGCGGACTGCCTGGCCGCCGGCGCCGACGTCGTGGTCACCGGCCGGGTCACCGACGCTTCGGTGATCGTCGGGTCGGCCGCCGCGCACTTCGGTTGGGGCCGCACCGACTACGACCGGCTCGCCGGCGCCGTCGTCGCCGGCCACGTCATCGAGTGCGGCACCCAGGCCACTGGCGGCAACTTCTCCTTCTTCACCGAGATACCGGACCTGACCTACCCCGGCTTCCCGCTGGCCGAGGTCGACGCCGACGGATCGGCGGTGATCACCAAGCATGCCGGCACCGGCGGCCTGGTCAGCGTCGACTCTGTCACCGCCCAACTGCTCTACGAGATCACCGGCGCCCGCTACGCCAACCCGGACGTGACGGCCCGGATGGACAGCGTCCAGCTCGCCCAGGACGGACCTGACCGGGTCCGCATCAGCGGCGTCGTCGGCGAACCGCCCCCGCCGACACTGAAGGTGTCGCTGAACAGCATCGGCGGATTCCGCAACTCCATGACGTTCGTGCTGACCGGACTGGACATCGAGGCGAAAGCGGAGTTGGTGCGACGCCAGCTCGAGGCCACGATGACGGTGCAGCCCGCCGAGTTGGAGTGGACACTGTCGCGCACCGACCGCCCCGACGCGGACACCGAACAGACCGCCAGCGCGCTGCTCAGCTGCGTCGTGCGTGACCCCGACCCCGCCAACGTGGGACGCAAATTCTCCGGTGCCGCAGTCGAATTGGCGCTGGCCAGCTATCCGGGATTCACCGCCACCGCCCCGCCCGGCGACGGTCAGGTGTACGGGGTGTTCACTCCCGGCTATGTCGACGCCGGCCTGGTGCCGCACGTCGCGGTGCACGCTGACGGTACGCGTATCGAGATCGAGCCTGCCGCAGACACTTTGGTGCTGGAACCGGCGGCTGCGCCGGCCCTGCCGGAGCCGTTGCCGGCCGGACCGACCCGGCGGGTGCCGCTGGGACTGATCGCGGGCGCGCGCAGTGGTGACAAGGGCGGCTCGGCCAATGTGGGGGTGTGGGTCCGCACCGACGAGCAGTGGCGGTGGCTGGCCAACACCTTGACCGTCGAACTGCTCAAGGAACTTCTTCCCGAAGCGGGCGGCCTGGAAGTGACCCGGCACGTATTGCCCAATCTGCGGGCGGTGAATTTCGTGATCGAGGGAATCCTCGGCCAAGGCGTCGCCTACCAGGCGCGCTTCGACCCGCAGGCCAAGGGGCTGGGTGAATGGTTGCGCAGCCGCCACGTCGACATTCCGGAGAGGTTGTTGTGAGCATCTGGACCACCCCCGAACGCGAACAGTTGCGAAAGACCGTGCGGTCGTTCGCCGAACGGGAAATCCTGCCCAACATCGACGAATGGGAACGCACCGGTGATCTTCCCCGCGACCTGCACCGGCGTGCGGGTGAGGCGGGCCTGCTGGGGGCGAACTTCCCCGAGGCGGTCGGTGGTGGCGGCGGGGACGGCGTCGACGCGGTGATCATCTGCGAGGAAATGCACCAGTCCGGCGCGCCGGGCGGGGTGTTCGCCTCGCTGTTCACCTGCGGGATCGCGGTGCCGCACATGATCGCATCCGGCGATGAGCGACTGATCGACACCTACGTGCGTCCGACGTTGGCCGGCGAGAAGATCGGCTCATTGGCCATCACCGAACCCGGCGGCGGATCCGACGTCGGGCATCTGCGGACATCGGCCGTGCGGGACGGCGATCACTACGTGATCAACGGGGCCAAGACCTACATCACTTCGGGGGTGCGCGCCGACTTCGTCGTGACCGCGGTACGCACCGGCGGGCCCGGCGCGGGCGGAGTTTCGCTGGTCGTCGTCGACAAGGACACGCCCGGCTTCGAGGTGAGCCGAAAGCTGGACAAGATGGGCTGGCGGTCCTCCGATACCGCCGAGCTCTCGTACACCGACGTCCGGGTGCCCGTCGCGAACCTCGTCGGGGCGGAGAACAGCGGCTTCCTGCAGATCGCACAGGCATTCGTCTCCGAACGCATCGGCCTTGCCGCGCAAGCATATTCGAGTGCGCAGCGCTGCCTGGACATCACCGCGCAATGGTGTCGCGACCGGGAAACTTTTGGCCGGCCGTTGATTTCGCGGCAGGCGGTGCAGAACACGCTCGCCGAGATGGCGCGGCGCATCGACGTCGCCCGTGTCTACGCCCGGCATGTCGTGGAACGTCAGTTGGCCGGAGAGGACAACCTGATCGCCGAGGTGTGCTTCGCCAAGAACACTGCCGTCGAGGCCGGCGAGTGGGTGGCCAATCAAGGCGTCCAGTTGTTCGGCGGCATGGGGTACATGGCGGAGTCAGAGATCGAACGCCAGTACCGGGACATGAGAATCATCGGCATCGGCGGCGGAACCACCGAAATCCTCACCGCCCTGGCCGCCAAACTCCTGGGATACCAATCATGACCGTGCTGAGGTCCACCCTCGATCCGTCCGCCGATGCCTTCAACGACGCCGCCGCGGCCACCACGACCAAACTCGACGAGATCGCAGCCGAATTCGCCAACGCCGTCGAGGGCGGCGGACCGAAATACGTTGAGCGCCACCATGCCCGGGGCAAGCTGACGGCGCGCGAGCGCGTCGAGCTGCTCGTCGACCCGGACTCGGCGTTCCTGGAGTTGAGCCCGCTGGCGGCCTGGGGCAGCGCGTTCAAGGTGGGTGCCAGCACGGTCACCGGAATCGGTGTCGTCGAAGGCGTGGAGTGCATGATCGTCGCCAACGACCCCACGGTCAAAGGCGGTACCAGCAATCCCTGGACGCTGAAGAAGATCTTGCGGGCGAACCAGATCGCCTTCGAGAACCGGCTGCCGGTGATCTCACTGGTGGAGTCCGGTGGTGCGGATCTGCCCACCCAGAAAGAGATCTTCATCCCGGGTGGACGGATGTTCCGCGACCTGACCCGGCTGTCGGCGGCCGGAATCCCCACCATCGCACTGGTATTCGGCAACTCCACCGCGGGCGGTGCATACGTGCCGGGCATGTCCGATCACGTGGTGATGATCAAGGAACGCTCCAAGGTGTTCCTGGCCGGTCCCCCACTGGTGAAGATGGCCACCGGCGAGGAGTCCGACGACGAATCTCTCGGCGGTGCCGAAATGCACGCCCGCATCTCGGGTCTGGCCGACTACTTCGCGATCGATGAGCCCGACGCCATCCGCATCGGGCGTCGTATCGTGGCGCGGTTGAACTGGAAGAAGCAGGGACCGGAGCCGCGGGAAGTCACCGAGCCGCTGTTCGACACCGAAGAACTCATCGGCATCGTGCCCGCAGACCTACGCATCCCGTTCGACCCGCGCGAGGTGATCGCCCGCATCGTCGACGGCTCCGAATTCGACGAATTCAAGCCGCTGTACGGCTCTTCGTTGGTCACCGGTTGGGCCCAGCTGCATGGTTACCCGGTCGGAATCCTGGCCAACGCCCGCGGCGTGCTGTTCAGCGAGGAATCCCAGAAAGCCACCCAGTTCATCCAGTTGGCCAACCGGTCTGACACGCCACTGTTGTTCTTGCACAACACCACCGGCTACATGGTGGGCAAGGACTACGAAGAAGGCGGGATGATCAAGCACGGCTCGATGATGATCAACGCCGTGTCCAATTCGAAGGTCCCGCACATCTCGCTGCTGCTCGGCGCGTCATACGGCGCCGGCCACTACGGCATGTGTGGGCGCGCGTACGACCCGCGGTTCCTGTTCGCCTGGCCGAGCGCGAAATCCGCGGTGATGGGCGGCGCCCAACTTTCCGGGGTGTTGTCCATCGTGGCCCGCGCGGCGGCCGAAGCCCGCGGTCAGCAGGTCGACGAGGACGCCGACGCGGCGATGCGGGCCGCGGTCGAGGGCCAG
The DNA here is from genome assembly GCF_059812185.1 of Mycobacterium sp. NGS67. NCBI lineage: Bacteria > Bacillati > Actinomycetota > Actinomycetes > Mycobacteriales > Mycobacteriaceae > Mycobacterium > Mycobacterium sp. NGS67. Next base: position 174,075 of record NZ_JCALCF010000011.1, on the reverse strand, counting down.
ATCGAGGCGGAGTCGCTGCCGCTGGTCCTGTCCGGGATGCTCTACGACGACGGGGTGATCGACCCGCGCGACACCCGCACCGTGTTGGGAATCTGCTTGTCCGCCATCGCCAATGGCCCGATCAAGGGGACGTCGAACTTCGGCGTCTTCCGGATGTGAGTCCCATGATCACTCGAGTGCTGGTCGCCAACCGCGGCGAGATCGCCCGTCGGGTCTTCGCCACCTGCCGGAGGCTGGGCCTGGGGACCGTTGCCGTCTACACCGACCCGGACGTCGCCGCGCCGCATGTCGCCGAGGCCGACGCCCGGGTCCGGCTGCCGCAGACCAACGACTACCTCAACGCCGAAGCTCTGATCGCGGCCGCACACGCCGCCGGCGCCGACGCCATCCACCCCGGCTACGGATTCCTCTCGGAGAACGCCGAATTCGCCGCCGCCGTCCAACAGGCAGGCCTGACCTGGATCGGACCGCCGGTGGACGCCGTGCGGGCGATGGGTTCCAAGATCGAATCCAAGAAGCTGATGTCCGCCGCCGGGGTTCCGGTGCTCGACGAACTCGACCCCGACACCGTCACCCAGGACCAGTTGCCGGTGCTCGTCAAAGCGTCCGCGGGCGGCGGCGGCCGCGGCATGCGGGTGGTGCACGAATTGTCCGCCTTGGCAGGTGAAGTGGAGGCCGCGCAACGCGAAGCCCAATCCGCGTTCGGTGATCCGACGGTGTTCTGCGAGCGCTACCTGCCCACCGGGCATCACATCGAGGTGCAGGTGATGGCCGACGCGCACGGCACCGTGTGGGCTGTCGGTGAGCGCGAATGCTCCATTCAGCGTCGCCACCAGAAAGTCATTGAAGAGGCACCCTCGCCGCTGGTGGAGCGGACACCGGGCATGCGGGCCAAGCTGTTCGAAGCGGCCCGGTTGGCCGCGTCCGCGATCAACTACACCGGGGCCGGCACCGTGGAGTTCCTCGCCGACGACGAGGGCGAGTTCTTCTTCCTGGAGATGAACACCCGCCTTCAGGTCGAGCACCCGGTCACCGAGGAGACCACCGGGCTCGACCTGGTCGAGCTGCAGATTGACGTGGCCGACGGCGGTCGCTTGGACGCCGAACCGTCTGTTGCGCACGGGCATTCGATCGAAGTCCGGCTCTATGCCGAGGATCCGGCGCGCGGCTGGCAGCCGCAGGCCGGCACCGTGCACAGGATCCACGTGCCCTCGGTACGCACCCAGTTCGAAACCCTGGGCCACCGGACCGGGATCCGGCTCGACTCCGGCATCGTCGACGGTTCGGCCGTGTCGATTTTCTACGACCCGATGTTGGCCAAGGTCATCTCGTATGCGCCGACTCGGCGCCAGTCGGCGCTGGTGCTCGCCGACGCGCTGGCCCGCGCCCAGGTGCACGGTCTGCGCACCAACCGTGAGCTGCTGGTGAACGTGCTGCGCCACCCGGCATTCCTCGACGGTGCCACCGACACAGCGTTTTTCGACACCCACGGGTTGGCCGAGCTGTCGGCGCCACTGGCCGACGCGGCGACGGTTCGGTTGTCGGCGATCGCCGCCGCGCTGGCCGACGCCGCCCACAACCGCGCCACCGCCAAGGTGTTCGGATCGCTGCCCAGCGGCTGGCGCAATCTCGCGTCGGGCTTCCAGGTCAAGACCTACCGGGACGACGACGACAGCGAGCAGCGAGTCCAATACCGTTACACCCGAACGGCGTTGGCGCTGCCCGACGATCCGACCGTGCAGCTGGTCTCGGCGACACCCGACGAAGTGGTGCTGGCCGAAAACGGGGTTGGCCGCCGCTTCGCCGTGGCGCGCTACCACAACGACGTCTACGTCGACTCCGCACGCGGTCCGGTGCACCTGGTCGCGTTGCCTCGGTACCCCGAGCCCGACTCGGCCGTCGCGCAAGGCTCCTTGGTCGCACCCATGCCCGGCAACGTGATCCGCGTCGGTGCTGACGTCGGCGACACCGTCACCGCCGGACAGCCGCTCATCTGGCTGGAGGCGATGAAGATGGAACACACGATCACCGCGCCGAACGACGGCGTGCTTGCCGAACTCAATGTCTCCACCGGTCAACAAGTCGAAGTGGGCGCCGTGCTGGCACGCGTGGAAGCGCCCGAATCAGAAGGAGATCCACAATGATTGATACCAGTTTCATCGAGAACGAAGACCGCCAGGCGCTGCGCAAAGCCGTGTCGGAGTGGGCGGCGGGCTACGGCGCCGAGTACTACCTGAAGAAGGCGCGCGCCCAGGAGCACACCGACGAATTGTGGCACGAGGCAGGCAAACTCGGCTTCCTCGGAGTGAACCTGCCCGAGGAGTACGGCGGCGGCGGCGCCGGCATGTACGAACTGGCGCTCGTGATGGAGGAGATGGCGGCCGCGGGCAGCGCGCTGCTACTGATGGTGGTCTCACCTGCCATCAACGGCACCATCATCAGCAAGTTCGGTACCGAAGAGCAGAAGAAGCGCTGGATCCCGTCCATCGCTGACGGCTCGCTGACGATGGCGTTCGCCATCACCGAGCCCGACGCCGGATCCAACTCCCACAAGATCACCACGACCGCCCGCCGCGACGGCAGCGACTGGATCCTCAAGGGCCAGAAGGTCTATATCTCCGGGATCGACCAGGCGCAGGCGGTGCTGGTGGTGGGCCGCACCGAAGAGGCGAAAACCGGCAAGCTGCGGCCGGCGCTGTTCGTCGTGCCCACCGACGCCCCCGGCTTCACCTACACGCCGATCGAGATGGAGCTGATCAGCCCCGAGCGGCAGTTCCAGGTGTTCCTCGACGACGTCCGGCTGCCCAGCGACGCACTCGTCGGCGCCCAGGACGCCGCCATCGCGCAGCTGTTCGCCGGCCTGAACCCCGAGCGCATCATGGGCGCGGCCAGCGCGGTCGGCATGGGCCGGTTCGCGCTGAACAAGGCGGTCGACTACGTCAAGACGCGCCAGGTCTGGTCCACCCCGATCGGCGCGCACCAGGGCCTGGCGCACCCGCTGGCGCAATGCCACATCGAGGTCGAACTGGCCAAGCTGATGATGCAGAAGGCCGCGACCCTGTACGACAGCGGCGACGACGGCGCCGCGGCCCAGGCCGCGAACATGGCCAAGTACGCCGCCGGCGAGGCGTCCACCCGCGCGGTCGACCAGGCCGTGCAGTCGATGGGCGGCAACGGGCTGACCAAGGAGTACGGCGTGGCCGCGATGCTGACCGCGTCCCGGCTCGCGCGGATCGCGCCGATCAGCCGCGAGATGGTGCTGAACTTCGTCGCGCAGACCTCGCTCGGCCTGCCCCGCTCGTACTGATGGACACCCTCGTCGAGTACGCGCGCGACGGCGCGGTAGCCAGGCTGACGCTGAACTCGCCGCACAACCGCAACGCGCTGTCGACCACTCTGGTCACCCAACTGCACGACGGGCTGCGGGCCGCCGCCGACGACCCGGCGGTGCGGGTGGTGGTGCTCGGCCACACCGGCGGCACGTTCTGCGCCGGCGCCGACCTGAGTGAGGCCGGCGAAGGCAGCCCGTACGACCTGGCGGTAGCGCGGGCACAGGAGATGACGGCGTTGCTGCGCGCGATCGTCGCGTCGCCGCGACCGGTGATCGGGGCTATCGACGGCCACGTGCGGGCGGGCGGATTCGGTCTGGTGGGAGCGTGCGACATCGTGGTAGCCGGACCGCGCAGCACCTTTGCCCTGACCGAAGCCAGGATCGGGGTCGCGCCGGCGATCATCTCCCTGACACTGCTGCCGAAGCTCTCCGCGCGGGCCGCGGCGCGCTACTACCTCACCGGTGAAACGTTCGGCGCCAGCGAAGCCGCCGAGATCGGGTTGATCACCCTGGCCGCCGAGGACGTCGAAGCCGCGGTGGCCGGGGTGGTCGCCGACGTCGGCCGCGGATCGCCGCAGGGTCTGGCGGCGTCCAAGGCGCTGACGACCGCCGCCGTGCTTGAGGGATTCGACCGCGACGCGCAGCGACTCGCCGAGGAGTCCGCCCGCTTGTTCGTTTCTGGCGAAGCGGGCGAAGGCATGCTCGCGTTCCTGGAAAAAAGGCCTCCGAGCTGGGCTTCTTCGCCCTGAGCGGGACGCCTGGGCCGGACGAAGATTGCAGTTTAGCCAACACCTCTTGCAGCAAATCTGTTACGTCGTAAGCTCGCGGGTGAGATGACCAACCCAGCCCGGCGTGATGTGAACGCCACGCGCGAGGATTTGGCGCGCGCCGCCGACACCGATCGCATTCAGATTGCGCAGTTGCTGGCCTACGCGGCCGAGCAGGGTCGCCTGCAACCCAACGAATACGAAGAGCGGCTAACGAAGGCGTACGCGGCGACGACCTATCGGGAGCTCGACCAGCTGCGCGCCGATCTGCCCGGCACAGCGGTGAGCGCGCGTCGCGGCGGTAAGTGCAATCCGGCGCCGTCCACGTTGCTGCTGGCCATCATGAGCGGTTTCGAACGCCGCGGTCGCTGGAACGTGCCGAGGAAGCTGACGACGTTCACGTTCTGGGGTAGCGGCGTGGTGGATCTGCGCTACGCCGACTTCACCTCGACCGAAGTCGACATCAAGGCGTACTCGATCATGGGCGCCCAGACCATCCTGCTGCCGCCGGAGGTCAACGTCGAGATCGAGGGTCGCGGGATCATGGGCAACTTCGACCACGCCGTAGTCGACGGGGGCAGTCCGGGCGCCCCGAACGTGCGGATCCACGGATTCTCGCTGTGGGGCGGCGTCGGCATCAGGCGCAAGGCGCGCAAGTTCCGTAAGTAACGACGCCGGCCCGGGGACCGTTCACGCACCGTGCGGAACGTAGGCCGACCCGGTGCGCAGCAACCCGCTCGGGTGTTCGGTCACCACGCCACGCACGGGCGCGAATGAAACCGAACCCGTGCTCGATATGCCTTCACCATCCGATGCGTAATACGCTTTGACGCCAAGCGCCGCAAGTCATGCACAGGCGCTGACCATGGTGAGTCGCCCGCCCCGCTGTCTGCGATCACACTTTGCCGAAAGTTGTTCTCGGCGAGGGGTAGTCATGGCAGAAGAGGTACGGGTCAGTCCCGAAGTGCTGTCCCGGATTGGCGATCAGTTGGCCGACCACGGCCGCTCACTGCTGAACTTGCAGCAGTCCAGTCATCGCGACGCCGACGGCGCCCAACCGGGCTGGGTCGGTTCCTCCGCGGGAACGTTGTTGCAGTTGCTGGACTGCTGGACGGCTAGCAGCGCGAGCCACCTGGCCCGCTTCGGCGACCATGCCGACGGCTTGAAGGTGGCCGCCGTCGCCTTCTTGATGATGGACCGGTACGGCGCCGGCGATCTTGGATGACGCTGAGTCCGGCGGACATCGAGCGCTGGGATCCCGCAGCGATCCGCACGGTATTCGACGCCGCGATCAGGCGCGCCCACGGCACCCGCACCGCGTCGGCGGCGCTCAGCGAGACGATGCGTCTGCTGAGTTTCGGTGGTGACGCCGCCGACGCCGCGCAGGCGGCGGCCCACCACACCACGACGGTGTTGGACGAACACGCCGACGCCTGCGACGCCGTCGCGCACGCGGCCGAACAATCGGCCGACGAGGTCGCCACCATCAAATCGCGCCTTCAGGCGCTACGCGGACTGGCACGAGAGAACCAGCTGATCATCGACGACCGCACCGGCGCGGTCGCGCTGCCGTCCGACCTGGTCTCCCGGTCGGTCGCCGATCAACAGAACATCTTCGAAGCCGCAATGCGACTGACCGAAAGCATGCGGCAATTGTTGTTATCGGCCGAGATCGCCGACGAGGATCTGGCGGCGGCGATTCGCGGTGCCGACGGCGACCTCTCCGCTGCGCAAGTCGAGCTCCAGCTCGCCCATCGACCACCTCACCTGCCGGCATTGCCGTCGGCGAACAGCACTGCGCAACAAGTGAACTTGTGGTGGCGGTCGCTGACCCCCAACGAACAGGATCAGGTCAAGCAACAATTCCCCGATGCCGTCCGCAACCTGGACGGCATCCCAGTCGTCGTCCGCAACCAACTCAATGTTCCTACGCTGCACCGCGAAATCGATCGGCTACAGCAGGGCTGGCTCGATTCCTATGGCTGGCACACCAACCCGGGTAAGTTGGCCGACTTGCAGGCGCTGCAACAGGTTTTGGCCGACAATCCCGGTGCCGGCCTGATCCTGCTGGACACCACAAGCAAACCCGGAAAGGTGCTGGCAGCGGTAGGCGTTGGCGACGTCGACAACGCAGAACGCGTCGCCGTGTCGGTGAGCGGTTTGAACAGCCGAGTGAGCGCCAGCGTAGCGAACATGGTGCGGGAGGCGGGTTTTCAGCGCAACGAGGCGGCACTATTGCGCCGCAACGCCGGCGTCGAGCATCCCGACGCCGTCGCCTCCATCGCATGGCTCGGCTACGACGCGCCGGACAGCCTCAAGGATGTCAGCCACGATTGGCTGGCCCGCGACGGCGCGCGTTCCCTGAACAACTTCTACCGGGGATTAGCCGCAGCCAGTAACCTCCCGGACCAACACATCGCCGCCTTCGGGCATTCCTACGGGTCATTGACCACCAGTCTCGCCGTACAACAGGGCGCACCGGTGAGCGACGTCGTGCTCTACGGCTCGCCTGGCACGGAACTCACCGAAGCCGCGCAACTGGGCGTGCTGCCCGGGCACGCGTACTACATGATCGGCGCCGACGACGTTGTCTCAGAGCTGATTCCAGCGTTCGGCGCGTTCGGCGCCCCGCCGCAAGACGTGCCGGGCATGGCGGAACTGTCCACCGAAACCGGGTACGCGTTCGACGGGCCGTACGGCGACGGTCAACTGCACGAGCGGGCCTACGGGCATTCCGAGTACACCCGGATGGGCAGCAACGGCAACCTACGTATGAGTGCCTATAACCTTTCGGTAGTCCTGGCAGGACTGCCCGCCGACCTCATTACCCCCTGGATGACCGACAATTGTCCCGACCGGCCGTGAACCGTATTGCAGTGACGCTGCTCGGTGTCGCTGTTGCGCTCAGCGGCTGTGTCAAACCGAACACCTTCGACCCATATGCCAACCCCGGCCGTCCCGAGTTGGACCGGCTGCAAGAGATCGTGAACGGGCGTCCCGACCTGGAGAGGGTTGAGCAACAGCTGGCCGACCTCGACGGCGCGATCCGGGCGGCGATCACGAAACACTCAGCGCCGAGCCGCTTTTCGGCCATGCCCGCCAGCCACTCCACCAACGGCTGCCAGCACCCGTTCACCCGCAGCATCGGTCGGCAGACAAACAGCGACATGTTCTTCGCCGAGCCCGCGCCCACACCCGCCGACTGGCTGCAGATCGTCACCGAGCTCGGACCGCGTTTCGCGACAGCAGGCTTCACACCCAACAACGCCGCACCCGGAAGTCCGCCGCTGCCAATGGGCTCGGCCAACTATTCGCAGGGTCGCGACGACGGCGTCACGATCAGCTTGGTGAACGGCCGAGACGGCAGCCCGCTCGACTACTCCTACGACACCGGCTGCCACCTGCCCGCGGCCTGGCGCACTGGCCCACCGCCGCCGAGCTTCCGTCCCGCGAATGACCCGAACGTGCACTACCCGTACCTGTTCGACGGGCCTGGGGGCGGGCGAAGCGCGGACGCGTACTAGCTGGGCGCGAGCAGACGCAAAAGCCCCGATTTCGTGCCGAAATCAGGGGCTTTTGCGTCTGCTCGGCCTCCCTAGGTGACGTCCTTCGTCACGGCTTTCCATTCCTCGATCGACGCCGACATCGCGGCGATCTTGTCGCGCATTGCTTTGAGCACGTCGCGGCCCAGCAGCAGCCGCAGCGGCGGGTCGTCGAGTTCGGTGACCGTCAGTACCGCCTCGGCGACCTTGCGCGGATTCCCCGGCAGGTGGTCGGCGAACTGCTTGATCAGGTCCTTGCGGGCGGCCACGTCGACGTAGTCGGCGATCGGGCTACCGGTCTCCTTCATCGAGCGCGACGCCCAATCGGTGCGGAAGGCGCCCGGTTCGATGGCGGTCACCTTGATTCCCAACGGCTTCACCTCGGTGGCCAGCGCCTCGGTGACGGCTTCCAGCGCGAACTTGGTCGACGAGTAGTAGGCGTTGGGCGGGTTGGCGACCAGACCGGTCATCGAGGAGATGTTGACGATGTGCCCGGAGCCGCGGGCACGCATTTCCGGCAGCACCGCTTTGATCATGTCGACCGCGCCGAAGTAGTTGACGTCGAACAACTTTCGTACTTCGGCGTCTTCGCCCTCTTCGACCGCCGACAGGTAACCGTGACCCGCGTTGTTGACCAGCACGTCGATGCCGCCGAACGCCTCCTCGGCCGCCGACACCGCCGCGGCGATCTGGGCGGCGTCCGTTACGTCGAGTCCGACCGCCAGCGCGCGATCACCGCACTCGTCGACGAAATCCTGCACGGCCTCGGCCCGCCGCGCGGTCACCACCACGCTGTGGCCGGCTTCCAATGCCGCACGGGCGATTTCGCGCCCGAATCCGGTGGAGCAGCCGGTCACCAACCAACGGCCCATCTCAGACCGTCCCTTCCGGTAGCCGCCGCAGATAGGCGGCGCGGCGTTCCGCGAGTTCGACGGCCCGCTGCCCCCCGTCCACCCGCGGCAGATGCGGCACCTCGGCGTCAAGGCGGTCCAGCTTCACCACCCTGCCGTGCGCACCGAGACCCTCGCGCGGACCCCGTTCGCCGAACTCGGCCATCCGCAGGGTCAGTATCGCTTCGCGCGACCCGTCGGTGTCGATCCAATTGGCCACTCCCGGATCCTGCGGGGAGATCACATAGGTATAGGTGCCGTCCTCGTTGGCATGCGACTGCGCCTTGTTGAGACTGCCGGTGCGGTCGATGATGTCGAGCGTGGTGCCCCAGATGTTGCTCAGCGGCACCGTGAAGTATTCGGCGCCACCGTCGTTGAGGTCGACCACGAACGCCTCGTCGGGAGCCAGGTCGAAGCGTCCCATCACGTAGAACTGGTTGCGCATCGCGCCGTCCTTGTCGGCCGACCAGGCCAGGTCGAACTGATTGGCCGGCATCTTGTAGACGCCGTGGCTGAGCTTGCCGGTGAAGTTGGCGAAGTACGCCATCATCGCCGCCGTCGCGTCCGCCTGCTCGTCCAGGGAGCGGGGCGGGGTGGCGGGGTTGCCGCCCAGGCGCTGCACCTCGAAGAAGTTCGGGTCGTCACGGTCCCAGTTCAGCAACACGTCGCGGATGTAGAACTCGTGCGCCGCAGGGGAAGTGCGCACATGGTTGGGACGGCCGTTCGCGGGTTCGGCGTCGACGGTGATGGTGAAGCTGCCGTCGGAGTCAACCTGCATGGTGCGGCCGTTGAGCACGTCGACGGTGCCCATGTTGGCGTCCCAGAGCGTGAAGTAGTTCTCGGTCATGCGGTGTTCGCCGACCCGGCCGTGGATCTCGTAGCGCTCGTCGCCGGAAATGGGGATCACCCGGTACACGCTGTCGGGATTGTCGATGCCCCAACGGGATCCGGGGATGTCGCGGCCGTCGACGGGGTGTCCCAGCCGGGTGATGCAGGAGACTTTGGGCCGTAGCTTGTCCTGGTTGGAGGACCACACCGCGGCCGAGAACATCACCTCGGCGAAGGCGTCGTCGAAACGTTCCCGCATCGCCTCGGATGCCTTGGCCCGGCCGAGCCAGGTTTCGGCCACCGACGTGTACGCCCCCTTGACGGTGGGATGTTCGATCAGATCCAGGGCGGCCAGTTCCTGCTCACGCTGGGATGCCGTCGACACGGGATGATCAACCACGAGTTGCTCCTGACTTACCGACATACTCTGGAAAAGTGTTGTTGTACAACGTGAATCGTTCGTCGATCTGCTCATCGGCCAGCCCGTAGTCGGCCGGCCGGTACGGCGGACGGTCCGGCTCGCGCGGACGCTCGACCAGCCAGCGACGCATCGCGTCCTCGGCCTCGGCGGTCAGCGGCAGGCCGACGGCGTCGTACACCCGGGCCACCTGCCCGATCGGGTCGGCCACCGCGGCGTCGAACCCGATGTCGGTGACCGGCGTCGCGTCGCCCCAGCCGGCGCGGACCATCATCGCCCGATCATTGGTCCAGCCCATCCGTTGCAGCCATTGCGCGCCCACGCGATGCAGGTCGACGGTGTCGGCGTGCATGGCATGCAGGGTCGCGTTCAGCCCGGCGCCCGAGGCGATCGTGGTGCGCGGCTCGCGGTGCATGTGGACCAGGTGCACCCCGCCGAACTGCGCGCGCAACAGATCCAGATAGCCCAGGTGCGCGGGCGATTTCAGCACCCAGCGCTCGCCTGTGACACCGCATTGCCGCTTCTGCCACTGCAAGAACTGCAACATGCGATGCAGGTATTCGTAAGCGGGGGTGAAGTCCTGCCCGTCGAGCCAGGACCGGTAATGCGGAAGGTGCGCACCGGATTCCGGGACATGCGACAAGAATGCGTCGGCCAGGAACACGATCTCCTCTTCGGCCTCCCGCGCATACATCGGATGGATGGTGAACAACTCCGGCGCCAGTTCACGGGTTTTCGCTTCGCGCGCTGCGCTGATGGCGACACGGGGATCGGTACCGCCGAATCGGTAGTCGAGTTTGGGTGCGGCCTCGACGACCTCCCAGCCGTAGGCGCACAGGAAGCGCGGGTCGGCGGCGAGCAGTCGTTGCAGCAGGGTGGTGCCGCTGCGCATCATGCCGACCACCACGATCGGCGGCGCGATCCGTTCGTCCAGGATCTCCGGGTGGCGACGGATCCACTCCTGGGTGCGCAGCCGCATCCGCAGGCTGTGCACCAGTCCCGACCGCAGGATGTGGGTGCCGACGACGTTCAGCTCGGCCCGGCCATAGTCGGTCAGCAGGACATCCAGCGGCGCCCGGAAGTCACCCGGCCCCCAGTCGGTCAGCGACTCCTTGCGTTGGGCGTCGGCCAGGATCGCTTCCGGCGCAAAGGGATTGGGGGAGTTCACGTGCTCAGAATTTCAGGTGGTGGCTCAGGTCGCCGGCCTGGTCGATGAACATGGTGCGGCTGTCGAACCACCAGACGCCGTCGATGCGCTGGAAGGTGTCCTTGTAGTGCCCGGTCACGATCACCTGCAACGGCAAGTCGGGGGTGGCTTGCGTGACGCAGTAGTAGGAGGTGCTGCGCGCGGTGCCCTGCGCCTCGTCGATGTCGAGTTGGACGTTGGTGGTGTTGTGCTTGGTTTTCGGGGTGCCGTCCTCATAGATGCGGGTCATCATCTCGTACATGCCACGCACCCCGGTGGTGCCGGTGAAGACGGTCTCGGGTGGGCCGTTCTCGACTCCGCAGATGCGGCCGTGCTCGAACAGCCCGGCCACCCCGTCCAGGTCGCCGGCGTCCAGCAGTTGGGCGTAGGTGTAGATGAGGTTGGTGATCGCCGTCGCGGTGTCCGTCATGTCGCATCACCTCGTCCGTGGAATGTCCGTCGCTGCGTCGCCCGACAATCTTGGCAGAACTGACCCGACTTACGATCAATCGGCCCCGGATGTAGGTGCCTCAGCGCGGTGCGACCAGCCCGTTGTCGTAGGCGTAGACGATGGCCGCGGCACGGTCGCGCAAATCGAGCTTGCCGAAGATCCGCCCGATGTGGCTCTTGACCGTGACCCCGGAGATGCACAGCTCGTCCGCGATCTCGTTGTTGGACATTCCTTTTCCGATCAGGATCAGTACGTCGTGCTCGCGCGGGGTGAGTTCGCCGATGTCACTGTTCACCGGTCCGGCGGCGGCCTTGCGGTAGGTGTTCAGTACCCGCGACGTCACCGCGGGATCCAGGTAACTGTCGCCTTTGGCGACCGCGCGCACGGCGCGGATCAACTCTTCGGCCGAAGAGTCCTTCAGCACGAACCCGGCCGCGCCGGCCCGCAGCGCCCCGGAGAGCAGTTCGTCTTCGTTGAACGTGGTCAGCGCAAGCACCGGCGGTGAGCCGCCTAACCTGCGGGTCGCCTCGATGCCGTCGACGCGCCGCATCCGCAGGTCCATCACGATTACGTCGGGGCGGTGCCGGACCACCGCGGCGGGCACCTCGTCCCCGTCGGCGCATTCCCCGACGACGACGAAACCGTCCTTGCGTCGCAGGATCCGGCGCAGCCCCGACCGCACCAGGTCCTGGTCGTCGACGAGCAGCACGGCGATTTCGGGCGCGTCCTCGATCACGCGATCCCCTTCGACGGACACCACCACGGACGCCACCCGCCGTCGTCGTCCCGCAGCGGGATCTCGGCGTACACCGACCACCCGTCCGGGGTGGGACCGGCTTCGACTGCGCCGCCGAGCAATTCCACCCGTTGACGCATGCCGCGCAGCCCGCGGCCGTCGGGCGACGCCGTCGGCACCGCGGCCGGCAGCCGATTGTGCACCGCAAGCCGGGCCGACCGGTCCGAGATCTGAAGTTCGACCGTGGATTTCGAATCAGGTGCGTGTTTGGCGACGTTGGCGAGGGACTCCTGGGCGATGCGATACAGAGCCAGACCGACCGCCGCCGACACCTGCTGCGTCGACCCGTCCCTACTCAGCGTGACGTCCAATCCGGCCCGCGCGAAATCCTCGACGAGTACGCCGATGTCGTCGATGCCGGGTTCGGGCGCGGTGCGCAGCGGACCGCCGCCGTCCAGCAGACCCACCGTGCGACGGATGTCGGCCATCGCCTGCCGGCCGAGCCGTTCGGCCTGTTCGAGTGCCTCGACCGCGTCGTCGACGTCGCGGTCCTGCTGCAGCACCCGCCGCGCGCCGGTCACGTGCAGCAGCGTGATCGACAGAGAATGGGCGATCACATCGTGCACTTCCCTTGCGATACGCCGACGTTCGTCGGCGGCCGCGTGTTCGGCCATCACCTGCTGGACCCGGATCTGCTCGGCCAGCAGCATGCGCTGGATGTTCATCAGGTAGCCCAGCACCCAGGCGCCGGCGACGAAAACCAGGTACACGGCAACGGCATCGAGGCGTCCCAGCGCTGCCGCGGTCAACAGCAGCGCAGCCGCCGTGCCCGACGCGAGGCCGCCACCGACTGCGTTGGTCAGGGTCGTGACGACCAACACCATCAACACCACGAACGACGGGGCGATGTCCGAGGCAACCGGTGTCTGGGTGCCGAACAGATACACCGCGGTGGCCGTCAACGCGGACAACCCGATCAGCGCCGGGCTGACCTTGGTGTCGAAAAAGACGAAGACGAACAGCGGCGACAATCCGATTGCCAACGCGGCCAACGCAACCGGGAGGTCGCCGTCCGGGCGCTGGACCGTCGCGAGCACGCCGCCGAGGAGCAACGCCACATCGGTGACGACCACCGACGCCCAGGTGACACCGACCGGGATCTTCTGCTGCCGTCGGCGCAGCAGTTCGCGCAGGAAACTCGTTGCGGTGCGCGACATCGTCCCATCGTAGAAGAGGGCGGGAGCCGACACATCATGCTGAGGTCGTAAGAAGGCCGGTACCGGTCTCCTACCGCGGTAGGAGAAGGAAACCGAACTTCGGCACGACGCGCAAACCGGGTCGCCATTCGTACGTTCGATTCATGACATGGACACAGTTGCACGACCGCATGGCCTTCATGGCCGACATGATCCAAGCCGCCGAAGTCGACCCGTCGCAAGCGTTGGCTCGCTTGGCCGATGCCGACCGCGCTGCCGAGGTGGTCCGCCTGTTCGGGGACGAGGAGGGACTGCTGCTGTCGCTGCGGCAGCGTTGGTTCACGATGCTTTCGGCGAAGCTGGATCAGGCGGAGTACGAGGGCATTACCGCCGAGCAGGCCCGAGCCGAGCTGACCGCCGCCGCACCCGGGTTGCGGGCGCTGTTGGACGTCGCGGGCCGACGATCACTGCGGATGCGGGTTCTGGCGGGCGGCGAACAGCGCGTACTGGATCTGTTCGACGGGTCGACGGTGAATCGGCAGACCGTTGCGTGACGACGACACCCGCCTGTCGCGGTTGCTGGCCCGGCTCACCGGTTCGTCGGCGATCCTGGTTGTCGGGCTGTGGGTGGTCGCGGCCGGCGTCGGCAATTTGCTGGTGCCGCAGTTGGAGCGGGTGGTCGATACGCACGCCCGCTCGTTCATGCCGGCCGACGCGCCCAGCTCGACAGCGGCTTCCCGTGCGGCGCAGCTCTTCGGGCAGACACCCAGCAACAACTTCGTTTACGTTGTGCTGGAACGCAACAGTGACCTGACGCCGCGGGACCGCCAGTTCTACGGTGCGCTGACTGCCGCGTTGAGATCGGATGCACGGCATGTGAATTCGGTGACCGACCTGTGGTCACAGCCGGCGACGGCGGCCGGCGCGCAAAGCCGCGACGGGCGCGCCGTCACCTTGATGGTCCGGCTGGCCGGGATGTTGGGTACCTCGCAGGCGCGGGACTCGGTGTATTCGCTGCGCGGCACCGTGGCCGGGTTGTCTCCGCCGACGGGTCTGGCGGTCCATGTCACGGGTCCCGGTGCGACCATCGTCGACGAGTTCGCCGCCATCGATCGGCAGATGCTCGGAATCACCGCTGCGACGGTCGTTCTCATCTTGGTGCTGTTGTTGGTGGTGTACAGATCGCCGATCGCGGCGGGAATCCCGCTGGTGTCGGTGGGTCTCGGGTTGGCCGTGGCGCGCGCCGTGGTCGCGGCGTTGGGTTCTGCCGGGGCCGTTGAGGTTTCGCTGTTCTCGGTGGCGCTGATGGCGGCCATGACACTCGGCGCCGGCACCGACTACGCGATCTTCCTCGTCGGCCGCTATCACGAGGGCCGGCGAGCCGGGGTAGCCCCGGGCCGGGCCCTCACCGACGCCTATCGTGCCGTGGCGCCGGTGGTGATCGGATCGGCGCTGACCATCTCGGTGGCGCTGGCCTGCCTGGGCTTCGCCGAGGTGGGGATGTTCCGCAGCGCGGGAATACCCTGTGCGATAGGAATTCTGGTGATCATGGTGGCGGCGCTGACCCTGACGCCGGCGCTGATGGGTCTGGCGGTGCGCCGCGGGGTGCTGGAACCGCGGTTGTCGACGACAGCCGGGCGCTGGCGCCGCGTCGGAACCAGCGTGGCGCGCTGGCCCGGACCCGTCCTGGCCGCCGCCGGCGCATTGATCATGCTGGCCGCGCTGCCGTTGGCGAGCATGCGGGTGGGCTGGAACGAACCCGCGGCCACACCGTCCGACGCCGAATCCAGCATCGGTTACACGTTGGCCGACAAGCACTTCGCCCGCAACGCCCTGCTGCCCGACGTCATCACGATTCAGGCCGACCATGACCTGCGCAACCCCGCGGGCCTGATCGCGGTCGAACGGATCAGCCGTCAGATCATGGCCGTTCCGGGGGTGCGTTCGGTGCAGTCGGCGAGCCGGCCAGACGGCAAGGTGCCCGATCAGGCGACGCTGAGCTATCAGGCCGGAGAGCTCGGCCGCCAGTTCAGCCGGGCGGTCGACTCGCTGACCGAGCGGCTGGCCCGCGTCTCCGATCTGGACTCCGCGCTGGCGCAGACGCAGGCGGCGGTCGAGCGGATGGGCAGCGGACTGCGCGGCGGTAGCGCCGGACTGGCCGACATGTCCTCGGCGGCAACGGATATGCGGGTCGGTGTGGACGGGGTGCAGCGCTCGGTGACGACCGTCTCCGGTTTCTTGGACCCGCTGCGCGACTTCGTGGCCCGGACCCCGGACTGCACGGCGAACCCGTTGTGCGCGACCGTCGACCGCGTGCTGCAACCGATGGATTCGCTGCTGCAGACTTCGACGCGCATCGGTGACGGCGCCGCCAAGCTGACCCGCGGCTCGACCACCGCCGCCACCGCGCTGGCCGGACTGCCGCAATCGGTGACCGCGATGAATGACGCACTGTCGCAGGCACGTTCGGCCACCGGCGAGTTGCTGAGCCTACGGGACTCGCTGGGGCCGCAGCTGCGCCAACTGACCGATTACCTCGCCGAGATCGACACCTCGTTCCAGGGCAGCGCGGCGTCGGGTTTCTACCTGCCGCAGCGGGCGCTGTCCGACCCGCGCTACCGCGAGGTGCTGAACAACCTGATTTCGGCCGACGGCCGCGCCACCCTGCTGCTGGTGTACGGCGACGGCGACGAGTGGGGCGCCGCCGGTGCCGCGCGGGCCGACCAGGTGCGCGCCGCCGTGACGGAGGCCACCAAGGAAGGGACCCTGACCCCGACCGGCGTCCAGCTGGCCGGTGTCGGACCGGCTACGGCCGATCTGCAACGCTCGGTCGGCCGCGACACCATGCTGCTGGTGGGAGCGGCGCTGGCGCTGATCTTCCTGATCGTCACGGTGATGCTGCGCAGTCCGGTGGCCGGATTGGTGGTCGTCGGAACCGTCGTCGCCTCCTACGCATCCGCGCTGGGTGCCAGCGTCCTGATCTGGCAGCATCTGCTGCACCAACCGCTGCACTGGGCCGTCGCGCCGATCGCGTTCATCGCGTTGATCGCTGTGGGAGCCGACTACAACCTGCTACTGGCGCTGCGCATCAAATCCGAAGCACGCGCGGGACTCGGCACCGGCATCATCCGCGCGTTCGGCGGTACCGGCGGCGTCGTCACCACCGCGGGCATCGTCTTCGGGATCACCATGCTGGCGCTGCTGGCCAGCAGCGTGCTCAGCATCGCCCAGGTCGGCACCACCGTCGCCGTCGGATTGTTGATCGACACCCTGGTGGTGCGGGCATTCGTGGTGCCGTCGCTGGTGGCGCTGCTGGGTCGGTGGTTCTGGTGGCCGGCACGGGGGCCTAGCCGCGGGTGACCTTGCCGGCCTTGATGCACGAGGTGCACACGTTGAGGCGCTGCTTGTTGCCACCGGGGCGCGTCACGGCGTGCACGGTCTGGACGTTGGGGTTCCACCGGCGACTGGTGCGGCGGTGGGAGTGCGACACCGACTTACCGAAGCCGGGGCCTTTCCCGCAGATATCGCACACAGCGGCCATGGTTCAAACTCCTCAAGTCTGTTGCCGGGTCCGGCGACCCGCTGTCGGGTCAGCCGGCCTGAGCCGGAATAGCCCGGGTTCACCCAGGCCGTCCCACAATACCGACTGTGGTCGGCAACCGCCAAAACGCACGGCGCCCGGACTCGTCTTGACCAGTACTGTCGGCGTCTCTGACTAGGCTCTTGGCTGGCTCACGTCCCGGCGGTCCGGGGCTACGCTGGCGCGATCGGGGGCCTCGTCAGTGCACAAAGGAGGTGGGGGTCGAGTTGGGCGAGTCAGGTCGGGTACTGGACGGTGTAGCCCTGCGCGACTGGGCCCACACCGTGGTCAGCGACCTGATCACCCACATCGACGAGATCAACCGGCTCAACGTGTTCCCGGTCGCCGACTCCGACACCGGCGCGAACATGCTTTTCACGATGCGTTCGGCGCTGGCCGAGGCGGATGCCGAAGCCGGGCGGGGCAACGACGACGTCGTTCGGTTGGCGTCCGCGCTGTCGGCGGGAGCTCTGCACGGCGCCCGGGGCAACTCCGGGGTGATCCTCTCCCAGATCCTGCGTGGCATCGCCGACGCAACCGCGACCGCCGCCGCCGATTCCGGTGGGGAGCTGGCCGTGATCGACACCGCGACCTTCGCGGCCGCGCTGTGGCGTGGCGTCGAATTGGTCGTGACCTCGATGGGTGGAGACGAGGTGCCCGGGACCATCGTGTCGGTGCTGCGTGCCGCCGCCGCCGCCGTCGACCAGAGCGCCGCCGCCGATCAGACGCTGGACACGGCGATCGTCGCAGCCGGTGACGCCGCGGTGGTCGCGCTGGAGAAGACGACCGAGCAGCTCGACGTGCTCGCCGACGCCGGGGTGGTGGACGCCGGGGGGCGCGGTTTGCTGGTCATGCTGGATTCGCTGCGTTCGACGATCACCGGGGAGACGCCGGCGAGATCGGTGTACGAGCCGGCACCGCGGTCGTCGGTGGTCGACGCCGCCGCCCGGGGCCGGGCTCCGCAGTTCGAGGTGATGTACCTGCTGGCCGACTGCGATGCGGCAGCGGCCGACACACTGCGACAACGACTCGAGGAGCTGGGTGACTCGGTGGCGATCGCGGCCGCGGCCTCGCAGAGCTACTCCGTGCACGTCCACACCGACGACGCCGGCGCGGCCGTGGAGGCGGGTCTGGCGGCCGGACAGTTGAGTCGCATCGTGGTGTCGGCGCTGAGTTCCGGCGCCACCGGACTGCCCGCGGGAAGTTGGACCCGGGAACGGGCGGTGCTCGCCGTCGTCGACGGCGACGGTGCCGAGGAGTTGTTCGCCGGGGAGGGGGCTTGCGTACTGCGACCGGAACCGGACGACTCCGGCGGCATCAGCGCCCACCAACTGGTTCGCGCCGTGGTGGACAGCGGCGCAGCCCAGGTGATGGTGCTGCCCAACGGGTATGTGGCCGCCGAGGAACTGGTGGCCGGTTGTACCGCGGCCATCGGGTGGGGCGTCGACGTGGTGCCGGTCCCGACCGGGTCGATGGTGCAGGGACTGGCCGCGCTGGCCGTGCACGACACCGGCCGACAGGCCGTCGACGACGGCTACACCATGGCCCGCGCGGCCGGCGCCGCCCGGCACGGATCGGTGCGCGTCGCCACCGAGAACGCGTTGACCTGGGCCGGCACCTGCAAACCGGGCGACGGCCTGGGCATCGCGGGCGACGAGGTGCTGATCGTCGCCGCCGACGTGCCGGCCGCCGCGATCGGCCTGCTCGACCTGCTGATGGCCTCCGGTGGCGACCTGGTCACGGTGCTGATGGGTGCCGACCTGGACGACCTGGACAACGGAGTCGCTGCGGACATCCAAGCCGCGCTGGACAGTCACATGCACGACCATCACCCCGGCAGCGAACTGGTGGTCTACCGCACCGGTCACCGCGGTGACGTGCTGCTGATCGGGGTGGAGTAGGCGTGGCGACGCTGAGCGATCGGCTGCTCTTTGTGCTTGGCGGCAAGTCCGCCGACCCGCTGGAGGAGAGCCTGGGGCTCCTGACTGTCGACGAGCTGCTTCGGCACTATCCGCGCAGCTACGTCGAAGGCGCATCCCGGCTCAGCGCCGACGACCAGCGCCCCGAACCGGGCGAGCACATCACGATCGTCGACGTCATCACCGATACGAGGTCCGGACAGATGCGGCAGCAGAAGCCCGGCAAGAGGCCGCGGAAATGGTTGCGCGTCACGGTCGGGACAGGCCGCGGCAGGGTGACCGCCACCTTCTTCAACGCCGACTTCCTGATGAAGGACCTGACCGTGAACACCAAGGTCATGCTGTCCGGAGAGGTCGGATACTTCAAAGGGGCTATGCAGCTCACCCATCCCGCGTTTCTTCTGATGGACTCCTCGGACGGCAGGAACCGCGGCACCGATTCGCTGCGCAACATCGCCGATGCGTCGAAGACGGACAGCGGTGAATTGGCCATGTCGGCGTTCGAGCGGCCGTTCTATCCGATCTATCCCGCCAGCACCAAGGCCCAGACCTGGGAAATCTATCGCTGCGTGCAGCAGGTGCTGGATCAGCTTGACCCGGTGGATGATCCGTTGCCCCCGGAGCTGCGTGCGAAGCTCGGGCTGATCGGCGAAGACGACGCGTTGCGCGCCATCCACCTGCCCGAAAGCAGATCCGAGCGGGACCGGGCTCGTGATCGCCTCACTTTCGACGAGGCGGTCGGTCTGCAGTGGGCACTGGTCGGCCGCCGGCACGGCGCGTTGTCCCAATCGGGGCCCGCGGCTCCCCGCCGGCCCGACGGTCTGGCGGCAGAACTGTTGCAGCGCTTGCCGTTCGAACTCACGGCCGGGCAGCGTGAGGTGCTTGCGGTGTTGTCCGACGAACTGGCACTCACCAGACCGCTCAACCGCTTGCTGCAGGGCGAAGTCGGGTCGGGCAAGACGATCGTTTCGGTGCTGGCGATGCTGCAGATGGTCGACGCGGGCTACCAGTGCGCCTTGCTGGCACCTACCGAAGTCCTTGCCGCGCAACATCTTCGATCCATGACCGAGGTCCTCGGTCCGCTGGCGATGGGAGGCCAACTCGGCGGTGCCGACGATGCCACCCGCGTGACGCTGCTCACCGGATCGATGAGCGCCGCGCGAAAGAAGCAGGTTCGGGCCGAGGTCGCCGGTGGGCAGGCCGGCATCGTCATCGGCACCCACGCGCTGCTGCAGGATGCGGTGGAGTTCCACAAGCTGGGCATGGTGGTGGTCGACGAGCAGCACCGGTTCGGCGTCGAGCAACGAGATCGGTTGCGCTCCAAGGCTCCTGCCGGTATCACTCCGCATCTGTTGGTGATGACCGCGACGCCGATACCCCGTACGGTCGCCCTGACGTATTACGGCGACCTGGAGACGTCTACGTTGCGCGAACTGCCGCGCGGGCGTCAGCCGATCACCTCCAATGTGATATTCGTCGGGGAGAATCCGCGCTGGCTCGAGCGCGCCTGGCAGCGCATCAGGGAAGAGGTTGCCGCCGGTCGCCAGGCGTATGTGGTGGCGCCGCGGATCGACGAAGAAGAGTCGGACACGACGGAAGACGGCAAGCGCCCGTCGGTGACCGCCGTCGGCTTGTTCGGCAGGCTGCGCGCGCAGGAATTGGCCGGCGTGCGGCTGGGACTCATGCACGGTCGACTGTCGGCCGACGAAAAGGACGCCGTGATGGCCGCTTTCCGCGCCGGCCAGATCGACGTGCTGGTGTGCACCACCGTCATCGAAGTCGGTGTCGATGTTCCCAACGCCACCGTGATGCTGGTGATGGATGCCGATCGGTTCGGTATCAGCCAACTGCACCAACTGCGGGGCCGTATCGGTCGCGGCCGGCACCCGAGCCTGTGCTTGTTGGCCAGCTGGACCTCACCGGTTTCGCCGGCCGGTACCCGGCTGAACGCCGTCGCGGCGACCGTCGACGGATTCGCGCTGGCCGACCTGGACCTCAAGGAACGCAAGGAAGGAGATGTGTTGGGCCGCAATCAGTCCGGCCGGGCCTTCACGTTGCGACTGCTGTCGCTGGCCGACCACCTGGAGTACATCGAGGCCGCCCGGGAATTCTGTGAGTCAGCGTATGGCGCCGATCCGGGCAACCCCGGATTGTCCGTGCTGGCAGCACGATTCACCGACACCGACCGAATCGAGTACCTGGACAAGTCATGACTCGCAAGACACTGCTCTGGTTGGCGGCCGTCGCCGTGCTGGCGCTGGTGGTCGCCTACCAGACGCTGGGATCGTCGTCGGCCCGGCACGCCGAGGAATTCGCCGCGCGCGCCGACGTCCCCACCGTGCAACCCGGTGACGACGTGCTGGCCGGAATCCTCGTGTTGCCGCTACGTGCGCACCGGTTCGACTACCGGCGGGCGGCTTTCGGCGACGCCTGGGACGACGACAACGACGCCCCGCTGGGCCACAACGGCTGCGACACCCGCAACGACATCCTCAACCGCGACCTGGTCGACGTCACGCATGTCTCCATAAAACGGTGTCCCGACGCGGTAGCCACCGGCACCTTGCACGACCCCTACACCAGCTCCGTGATCGCGTTCCAGCGAGGCGCCAAGGTCGGCGAGTCGGTGCAGATCGACCACATCGTCCCGTTGGCCTACGCCTGGGACATGGGCGCCTCAGACTGGCCGGAGACCGAGCGGGTGCGCTTCGCCAACGACCCGGCCAACCTGCTGGCGGTGCAGGGCAGAGCCAACCAGGACAAAGGGGACTCACCACCGTCGCAGTGGATGCCACCCAACAAAGCGTTCGCGTGCCAGTACGCCATCCAGTTCATCGCGGTGCTGCGCGGCTATTCGCTGCCGGTGGACCAGGCATCCACCGGCGTACTGCGGGAGGCCGCGGCCACCTGCCCGACTCGGTGAACGGTCAGGTGCCGGTGTAGGTGTCCGGATCCGGCCGCAGCCGGGTGCCGTCGTTGAGCCCGTTCAACGCGTCGACGTGCTCGGCGGCCAGTTCGAAGTCGAACACGTCCAGGTTGCCGGCGATGTGTTCGGGTTTGGCTGAGCGGAACACGACGGAATTGCCCAGCTGGACGTTCCAGCGCAACAGAACCTGCGCGGGCGTCTTGCCGTATTCGCCGGCGATCGACGTCACCGTCGGGTTGTCGTTCAGCTTGCCCAGAGCCAGCGGCGTGTAGGACTGGGTGACGATGTCGTGCTCGGCGTTGGTCTTGCGCAGCTGCTCCTGGTTGAGCAACGGGTGCAGCTCGATCTGGTTGACCGCCGGGGTGACGAACGTCAGGTCGATGACCATCGACAGGTGCTCCGCGGTGAAGTTGGACACCCCGACCGAGCGGGCGTGGCCCTCGCCCCGGGATTGGATCAATCCGCCGAACGAGTCCACGTAGGTGCCGAGCGCCGCCGCCGGCCAGTGGATCAGGTAGAGGTCGACGTATTCCAGCCCGAGATTTTCCAGGCTGCGCTGGCAGGCTTGCTGCGACGACTTGAAACCCTGGTCAGCCGTGGCGAGTTTGGTGGTGACGAAGAGTTCGGCGCGGGGAATGCCCGACGCCGCGATCGCGCGGCCCACCGCCGCCTCATTGCCGTACGCCGCCGCGGTGTCAATCAGCCTGCAGCCGCTCTCCAGAGCGGCCGACACCGCGCGTTCGGTCTCGTCGTCCGATAACTCTGCGGTCCCGAGGCCGAGCACCGGCATCGTGTTCTCGTCGTTGAGGGCAATCGAGGGGACAGAAGTGGCGCCCGACTCGCCGGCCAACGTCATCACCTACCTATGAAATTGAAAGTTCTCGGATTCAGGTCCAAGCCGGTCGCGGAAACGCATACCAACTCGCGGTCCATCATGTTACCGAGTTGAATATGCCATCTAATCAATGCCCGGCCCGCGTCCGGTCACAACTTCAGATGGCCGGTCGGTCTGCGCAGGTTCAGGCATTTCGGTCACGACGTAAGGTTGCCCCCGGGGAAGTCGGAGGGGGCCGACGGCGGGAATCGAGCGACCGTCGTTTAGCGTGACGAAGATTTTAGGGAGCGGCCGATGACCAGAAGCCTTCCGGGCGCGCCGGACCTCCATCTCGGGGCAGCGCGCGCGTCGACCGGGTGGACGGCCCGTGTCCAGGGCACGGTCACCAACGTGGGTGTGAAAGTCATTCCGTGGATTCCCAGCGGCGCCAAGCGGCTCCTGACGCGGGGGCGGTCGGTCGTCATCGACGGCAACACCCTCGATCCCACCCTGCAATTGATGCTCACCGGACTGCGCGCCGTGGGCATCGACGGTTTGGTGATCGACGACGACGCCGCCACGTCCCGAGCCGCCATGCGGGAAAACATGCAAGTCATGCCCGGCCCGCAGATCCATGTGGACGTGGAGGAGATCTCGCTGCCGGGTCCGGCAGGTCCGATCGCGGCGCGGCACTACTGTCCCCCGGGGTCCGGCGCCGGGGAAGCGCCGCTGCTGGTCTTCTACCACGGCGGCGGCTGGGCCATCGGCGACCTGGACACCCACGACGCGTTGTGCCGGTTGACCTGCCGAGACGCGGGCATCCACGTGCTGTCGATCGATTACCGGCTGGCGCCCGAGCATCCGGCGCCCGCGGCGATCGACGATGCCTACGCCGCGTTCCAGTGGGCCTGGGAACACGCCGCAGAACTCGGCGCGGCAGCGGGTCGGGTGGCGGTCGGTGGCGACAGCGCGGGTGGCAACCTGGCGGCCGTCGTCAGCCAGCTGGCACGGGATAGCGGCGGACCGGTCCCGGTGCTGCAGTGGCTGATCTATCCGCGGACCGACTTCACCGCGCAGACCCGGTCGCTGAGCCTGTTCGCGCGGGGCTTCGTGCTGACGAAGCGCGACATCGATTGGTTCACTACGCAATACCTGCGCAAGTCGGGGATCGATGCGACGGATCCGCGGGTTTCCCCGGCGCTCGCCCCGTCGCTGTCGGGGTTGGCGCCGGCGCTGATCGCGGTCGCCGGCTTCGACCCGCTGCGTGACGAGGGCGAGGATTACGCGGCGGCGTTGCGGGCCGCAGGTACCGACGTGGACCTGCGGTATCTGGGTTCGCTCGCGCATGGCTTTGCGAACCTGTTCGCGCTCGGCGGGGACAGTGCCGCGGGGACGGCGGAGTTGATCTCGGCGCTGCGGGCTCACCTGAGCCGGTGCTGACCTGGTCGTGATGCGGGTCGCGACCATCGCAATCGGTACGCTAGAGGCGCCCCTTCGCGGGCCAAGCCAACAAACGTGAGGATCCTGTGGCCGACAAACGCAAGCGCCCCGCGCGACTCGACCTGAAGTCCGGCGACGGCAAGTTCGGCCGACTCATCCAGATCGGCGGCACCTTGATCGTCGTGCTTTTCGCCGTCGGCCTGGTCTTCTACATCGTGTCCAACGGCCACAAGAAGCAAGCCGCCGCTGCCAACGGGGAGGGCGCGATCCGGGTGACCTCCAGCAAGCTGGTCAACGACCAAGGCAAACCCAAGGCCGTGATGAGCTTCTACGAGGATTTCCTGTGTCCGGCGTGCGGCAAGTTCGAGCGCGATTTCGGACCGACCATCAACAAACTCATTGAAATCGGCGCGATCGCCGCCGACTACACCATGGTGACCATCCTGGACAGTCCGCGGACCCAGCACTATTCCTCGCGCGCCGCCGCGGCCGCCAACTGCGTCGCCGAGGAGTCCATCGCTTCCTTCCAACGGTACCACAGTGCGCTCTACGACCCCAATATCCAACCCGCCGAGACCGGCACCACCTTCCCCGACAACGCACGATTGATCGAGATCGCCCGTCAAACAGAGGCCGTCGGCAAAGTGGCGGACTGCATCAACAGCGGCAAGTACATCGAAAAGGTGACCGGACTGGCGGCGGCCAACAACATCCGCGCGACCCCCACCGTGAAGATCAACGGCACCGACTACGAATGGACGTCTCCTGCCGCGCTGGTGGCCAAGATCAAGGAAATCGTCGGCAACGTCCCGGGGATCGACGAGGTCGCGGCAACCGCGAAAGCCTGATCTCGTGTCAGCCGAACTCGCCGAGCAATCCGAACTGGAACTCCCCGCGACGCGCGGACCGTGGGTACCCACCCTGAGTGCGTGGTGGGTGCTGATCGGCGGCGTGCTGGGCTTGCTCGCCTCGGTCACGCTGACCGTGGAGAAGATCGAGTTACTGCGCAACTCCTCGTACGTGCCGTCGTGCAACATCAACCCGATCGTGTCGTGCGGGTCGGTGATGGTGACGCCCCAGGCTTCGCTGTTCGGGTTCCCCAATCCGTTGCTGGGCATCGTGGGGTTCACGGTCGTGCTGGTCACTGGGGCGCTGGCGGTGGCGAAAGTGGTTCTGCCGCGGTGGTATTGGGTCGGGCTGCTGGTCGGGTTGCTGGCCGGTACCGCGTTTGTGCACTGGCTGATCTTTCAGAGTCTGTACCGCATCGGGGCGTTGTGTCCGTACTGCATGGTGGTCTGGGTCATCACCGTCGCCCTGCTGGTCGTGGTGGCCTCGATTTTGGCGCGTCCGGCGATCGGCGACAGTTCGGTGCTGCGAGTGGTGTTCGGTTTGCGGTGGTCGCTGGCGACGTTCTGGTTGACCGCGGTATTCCTGCTGATCATGGTGCGCTTCTGGAGTTATTGGTCGACACTTCTGAGTTAAGGTCGAGCGTGATCTCCAAAGTGTTGGTGGCCAATCGCGGCGAAATCGCGATCCGGGCTTTCCGCGCCGCATATGAATTGGGTGTCGGCACCGTCGCGGTCTATTCCTACGAGGACCGCAATTCGTTGCACCGGACCAAAGCCGACGAGTCCTATCAAATCGGCGAAGTCGGGCATCCGGTGCGCGCGTACCTGTCTGTCGACCAGATCGTCGAGACGGCCCGGCGCTGCGGCGCGGACGCCGTCTACCCGGGGTACGGATTCCTGTCGGAGAACCCGGAGTTGGCTGCGGCATGTGCGGAGGTGGGCATCACGTTCGTCGGTCCCGACGCCGAGGTGCTCAAGCTGACCGGACACAAATCCCGCGCCGTCGCCGCGGCCCGGGAAGCGGGTTTGCCCGTGCTGGAGTCATCGTCCCCGTCGGCCTCGGCCGACGAATTGGTTGCCGCCGCAGACGAAATGCGGTTTCCGTTGTTCGTCAAGGCGGTTGCCGGCGGCGGTGGCCGCGGTATGCGGCGGGTCAGTGACAAGGCCGCGTTGCCGGAGGCGATCGAGGCGGCGAGCCGGGAAGCCGAGTCCGCGTTCGGGGACCCCACGGTGTATCTCGAACAGGCCGTGCTGCGACCCCGACACATCGAGGTCCAGATCTTGGCCGACACCCAGGGCAACGTGATCCACCTCTACGAGCGCGACTGCAGCGTGCAGCGCCGCCATCAGAAGGTCATCGAACTGGCGCCGGCGCCGAACTTGCCGGCCGAGTTGCGGGAGAAGATCTGCGGCGACGCGGTCGCTTTCGCCCGCCACATCGGTTACAGCTGCGCCGGCACGGTCGAATTCCTTCTGGACGAGAACGGCGAGTACGTCTTCATCGAGATGAACCCGCGAATTCAGGTGGAGCACACGGTAACCGAGGAGATCACCGACGTCGACCTGGTGTCCAGTCAGCTGCGCATCGCGGCCGGCGAGACTTTGCAGGACTTGGGTCTGACGCAGGATTCGGTGCGCCCCCACGGTGCCGCGCTGCAGTGCCGGATCACCACCGAGGATCCGGCCAACGGGTTCCGCCCCGACACCGGACGGATCAGTGCGTTGCGCACACCCGGCGGCGCCGGCATCCGACTGGACGGCAGCACCAACCTGGGTGCGGAGATCAGCGCCCACTTCGACTCGATGCTGGTCAAGCTGACCTGTCGGGGCCGTGATTTCCAGACCGCGGTGAACCGGGCCCGCCGGGCGATGGCAGAGTTCCGGATCCGCGGCGTGTCGACGAATATCCCGTTCCTGCAAGCGGTTCTGGACGACCCGGACTTTCAGGCCGGTCGCGTCACGACGTCGTTCATCGACGAGCGGCCGCAACTTCTCACCGCGCGGGTATCGGCCGACCGCGGCACCAAGATCCTCACCTACCTGGCCGACGTCACCGTCAACCAGCCGCACGGCGCGCGGCCCTCGACGGTGTACCCGCAGGACAAACTGCCCGAGATCGACCGGGAGGCTGCGCCGGCGCATGGTTCCCGGCAGCGGCTGCTGGAGCTGGGCCCGGACGGCTTCGCGCGCTGGCTGCGTGAGTCCCCGGCGGTCGGCGTGACCGACACGACGTTCCGCGATGCGCACCAGTCGCTGCTGGCCACCCGGGTGCGGACCAGCGGATTACTGATGGTGGCACCGTATCTCGCGCGCACGATGCCACAGCTGCTGTCGGTGGAATGCTGGGGTGGTGCGACCTACGATGTGGCGCTGCGGTTTCTGAAAGAGGATCCGTGGGAGCGGTTGTCCGCGCTGCGGCATGCGATTCCCAACATCTGCCTGCAGATGCTGCTGCGGGGCCGAAACACCGTGGGCTACACGCCGTATCCGGAAATCGTCACGTCGGCTTTCGTGGAGGAGGCGACGGCCACCGGCATCGACATCTTCCGTATTTTCGACGCGCTGAACAACCTGGACTCGATGCGCCCGGCCATCGACGCGGTACGCGAAACCGGTACTGCGATAGCCGAAGTCGCGATGTGTTACACCGGTGACCTGTCGAACCCGGCCGAGGACCTCTACACGCTGGACTACTACCTTCGCCTGGCCGAGTCGATCGTGGAGGCCGGCGCGCACGTGCTGGGCATCAAGGACATGGCCGGCCTGCTGCGGGCGCCGGCCGCGCACACCCTGGTGAGTGCGTTGCGCAGCCGTTTCGACCTGCCCATTCACGTGCACACGCACGACACGCCCGGGGGGCAGTTGGGCAGCTATGTGGCGGCGTGGCAGGCGGGCGCCGACGCGGTAGACGGGGCGGCCGCGCCGATGGCGGGAACCACCAGCCAGCCGGCGCTGAGCTCGATCGTGGCCGCCGCCGCGCACACCGAGTACGACACCGGCCTGTCGCTGCCGGCGGTGTGCGCGTTGGAGCCGTACTGGGAGGCGCTGCGAAAGGTGTACGCGCCGTTCGAGTCTGGGCTACCGGGCCCGACCGGACGGGTGTATGACCACGAGATCCCGGGTGGCCAGTTGTCGAACCTGCGCCAGCAGGCGATCGCGCTGGGTTTGGGGGACCGGTTCGAGGAAATCGAAGCCGCCTACGCCGGTGCCGACCGCGTGCTGGGCCGGTTGATCAAGGTGACCCCGTCGTCGAAGGTGGTCGGTGATCTTGCCTTGGCGCTGGTCGGTTCGGGGCTGAGCGCGGACGAGTTCGCTTCCGAACCAGCTCGATTGGATATCCCGGACTCGGTGCTGGGTTTCCTGCGCGGGGAGCTGGGTGAGCCGGCCGGCGGGTGGCCCGAGCCGCTTCGCTCGGCGGCGCTGGACGGCCGCGCACCGGGCAAACCGGCGCCGCAACTGACCGCCGACGACGAGGACGCGCTGTCCGCGGCGGGGCCGAAACGTCAGGCAGCCCTGAATCGGCTGTTGTTTCCCGGCCCCACAAGGGAATTCGAGGACCATCGGGAGGCCTACGGCGACACGTCGCAGTTGTCGGCCAACCAGTTCTTCTACGGCCTGCGCCAAGGCGAAGAGCATCGGGTGAAGCTCGAGCGCGGCGTCGAACTGCTGATCGGGCTGGAGGCCATCTCCGAACCCGACGAGCGCGGCATGCGGACCGTCATGTTCATCATCAACGGACAGTTGCGCCCGGTGCTGGTGCGCGATCGCAGCATCGCCAGCGCGGTGCCGGCCGCCGAGAAAGCCGACCGCGGCAACACCGGCCACATCGCGGCGCCGTTCGCCGGCGTGGTGACGGTGGCCGTCTCCGAGGGCGAGCAGGTGACCGCGGGCCAGACCGTCGCCACCATCGAGGCCATGAAGATGGAGGCACCCATCACCGCGCCCGCCGACGGCACCGTGGAGCGGGTGGCGGTGTCCGACACCGCTCAGGTGGAGGGCGGTGACCTGCTGGTGGTGCTGAACTGACCCGCATCATCGGCGGCGTGGCCGGAGGCCGGCGCCTTGCGGTGCCGCCGCGGGGGACCAGGCCCACCACCGACCGGGTGCGCGAGTCGCTGTTCAACATCTTGGCGGCCCGCATCGACTTCTCGGGTCTGGCGGTACTGGATCTTTATGCCGGTTCGGGGGCACTCGGCCTGGAAGCGCTGTCACGGGGCGCGGCATCCGCGCTGTTCGTCGAGTCCGACCAGCGCACCGCGGCGGTGATCGCCCGCAACATCGACACCGTGGGACTGCCCGGAGCCGCGGTGCGCCGGGGCGCGGTGACGGCTGTGCTGACCGGCGGCCCTTCGGCTGCAGTCGACCTGGTGCTGTCCGACCCGCCCTACGACCTGGGCACCGACGAGATCGATGCGGTCCTGGTCGCGCTGACCGCGCACGGCTGGACACGGGACGGGACCGTTGCGGTGGTGGAGCGCGGTGTCGGCAGCACGCGCTTGTCCTGGCCCGACGGCTGGTCGGTCTGGCCCGAACGGGTTTACGGCGACACCCGTTTGGAGCTCGCCGAACGAATCTGAGGCACCGTGTAGCGTCTTTCGACATGAGCGGCGCGGTATGTCCCGGGTCCTTCGACCCGGTCACATTAGGCCACATCGACGTCTTCGAACGCGCCGCGGCCCAATTCGACGAGGTCGTCGTGGCGATCCTGGTCAACCCGGCCAAGAAGGGGATGTTCGACCTCGACGAGCGGATCGCGATGATCGAGGAGTCGACCAGCCATCTACCCAACCTGCGGGCCGCCGCCGGAAAAGGGCTGGTGGTCGACTTCGTCCGAGCCTGCGGGATGAATGCCATCGTCAAAGGCCTGCGCACCGGGACCGACTTCGAATACGAGCTGCAGATGGCGCAGATGAACAAACACGTCGCCGGCGTCGACACATTTTTCGTGGCGACGTCGCCACGGTATTCGTTCGTGTCGTCGTCGCTGGCCAAAGAGGTCGCGCTGCTCGGCGGTGATGTGACCGAACTGCTGCCCGAACCGGTGAACCGTCGGCTGCGCGAACGGATCGCCGAGAAGAACGCGTAGCGGTCGTCATGCCGCGACCTGCACGTAGTGATCGGGGTCGATCGAGGTCTCACCCCGCCAGCGGTAGGCGGTTAGTTTGCCGCCCTTCACCGCGCTGAAGTCCACGCACGCGCAACGGTCGCTCCAATCACGTTGCGGCTGTGGGTCATCCGCACGCCAGTAGTGGCCGTAGAACACCGGCACCGAACCGGTGTAGACGAAGGAACGATCGTCGGCCGGCACCTCGATGTCGGGCAACGGCGGGTAGGGCCGACCGTCCTCGGTGGTGAAGTTGTCGCCGATCTCCGCGATCTTGCTCAGAGTCGTCGCCTCGTCGTCCCACCATCGGATCCTGGCATTGCCGCGTAGCCGGCCGTCCTTGTCCCGGTAGGGCAACTGGCCATGATCAGTCAGGCTGATTTCCGGTCCCTTGAGCAGAACTTCGACCGTGGTATACAACCGGTCGCCCTTCGTCGACGCCCTGGCGAACTGGTCCAGCGAGCTGAAACGGTTCGAACCCAGTTCGGCCTCAACGTATTTCATCGATTCTTCGTGCCAGCACGCATGCACGACTCGAATGCCGCCCAGGTCGAGCCATAGCGGCAGCGTTTTGAACCACTCGATGTAGCGACGCCGCTGCCTGAGCGTGAGCTGCTTCAGGAACGCGCTGTGCTGGTGCTGGTTGTTCTTGGTGCGCCGACGCAAGTGACGTCCCTCGTGCTCCGGGTTCCTGGTCGCGTAGGAGATCGCATTGAATTCGTGGTTGCCCATGACGATCTGCGCACTGCCCGCGTCGACCATGCGTTTGACCACCTCGAGGACGCGGAGTTGGTCGGGTCCGCGGTCGACCAGATTGCCGACGAAGACGGTCTGACGGGTGGGATGGCGGTATGCGCCGGTCACATCCGCACGCGCGTAACCCAGCTCGGCGAGCAGTTTCTCGAGCGCGGAAGCGCAACCGTGAATGTCGCCGATGATGTCGTAGTACTGCATGCCTTGATCTTGACACTCGGGTCTGACAAGCCCTCGGGCCGAAACATGGCACTCACTCTCTTGAGTGGGCTACGGTCCTCTCAGGACAACGACGTTGACGGGATCGGGGACATCCATGTCAGAGACCGTGCTGATCACCGGCACCTTCGGTCTGGTCGGTGTCGACACTGTCAAGCGGTTCGCAGCGGACGGGTGGCGGGTGGTTGCCACGGTGAACCGTACGGCGGGCACGGTGCCGGCAGGTGTCCAGACCCGGCCGGTCGATCTGCGCGACGCGGAGCAGGTACGGCAAGTGGTGTCAGAGGTGGCGCCCGATGTCATCGTGCACCTGGCCGGGGTGATCCCGCCGTTGATCTACTACGATCCCAAACTGGCCCGGCGAGTGAATGTCGACGCGACGGCAGCGCTGGTACGTGCCGCCGAAGAGCTACCCAATCCGCCGCGCTTCCTGCATGCCTCGAGCTGCTCGGTCTATGGCGCACGAAACCCTTACCGCCACGACGTGATTGAGCTGGATACACCGCTACGCCCATGCGAGGTGTACGGGAGCCAGAAACTCGAGGCCGAGCAAATCGTGCGGTCGTCGGCTCTGGACTGGGTGGTGTTGCGACTCGGTGGCGTGCTCAGCGTCGACCTCAAGGCCATGCCATTCACCCCTGACGCACTGTTCTTCGGCAGCGCGATGCCCAGCGACGGACGCGTGCATTGCATCGACACCCGTGATGTCGCAACGGCATTCGCTGCGTCCGCGCACGCTGACGTGGTCCGTGAGGTGCTGCTGGTCGCCGGTGACGAATCGCACCGGCTGCTGCAGGCCGAGATCGGGCCGAAGATGGCAGCGGCGGCCGGCATGCCGGGCGCGATGCCGGCGGGGCGACCCGGAGACCCGGATAACGACGACGGTTGGTATCTCAACGACTGGATGGACGTGACCCGCGCCCAAGAAGTGCTGAAATTCCAACGGTATTCGTGGCCCGAGATGTTGGCCGAGATCCGGCAGCGGGCCGGCTGGCGGCGGCACCCGACGCGGCTCGTGTCACCAGTGGCGCGCCAGTTCGTCAAACGCCATGCCGCGTATCGCAAGTCGCCGGGACAGTATGCCGATGTGTGGGGGGCGCTTCGCGCCCGATTCGGCGACTCGATCATGGACGTTGCCACGGCCGAGTAGGTTTCGTCGTTTCAGAAGACGATGGTCTGGTTGTCGTGCACGATCACCCGGTCCTGGCAGTGCCACAGGACCGCGCGGGACAACACGGCCCGTTCGACGTCGGCGCCGACGCGCACCAGGTCGTCGACGGTGTCAGTGTGCCTGACGCGCACCACATCTTGTTCGATGATCGGTCCCTCGTCGAGCACTTCGGTGACGTAATGCGCGGTCGCCCCGACCAGTTTGACACCACGTTCCCGAGCACGCTTGTAAGGCGCCGCGCCGATGAACGCCGGCAGGAACGAATGATGAATGTTGATCAACGGACACCCGACCGCGGCGAGGAATTCCGGAGTGAGGATCTGCATATAACGCGCCAGCACAACCAGATCCGCGTTCCCACTGAGCAATTGGAGCTGACGCTGCTCGGCTTCGGCGCGGTTGTCGCGGGTAGCGGGAATGTGGACGAACGGCACCCCGAACGGGCGGACACGCTCGGCCAGATCGGGATGGTTGGCGATGACCATCGCGATGGACATTTGAAGCTCGCCACGGCGGTTGCGCCACAACAGATCCAGTAGGCAGTGGTCTTGCCTGGACGCCATGATGGCGACGCGTTTGGGTTTGGCGGCTTCGGTGAAGCGGTAGTCGATGCCGAATTTCTCGGCCACGGTACTGGCGAATTCCTGTTCGAGTCCGTCGATCGCCGCGGTAAGACCGGGTAGGTGAAAGATCGCGCGCTGCAGGAAGGTTCCGTCTTCGGGGGCGGTGGAATGCTGATCGAGGGAAATGATGTTGGCGCCGGCTCCAGCCAGGAAGGTGCTGACCGCGGCGATGATTCCGGGCCGGTCGTGGCACCGCAGGAGCAGACGGCCGATGTCGGCGGGAGGTGGGGGACCGGTCGGTCGCTGCGGAAAGCTGCCCGGCACGTTCGGCGTCGACACCCGCGGCCCCTTTCGCCTCGGAATTCCGCAGGCCACGATACCGCCGGAAATGGCCGGGTAGGGAGCTACGGCGCGGTCCATCGGCGATTCGGCAGCCGGGACTTGTCGGTGGCCCCTGCGATGATGAGGACATGTCTTCGAGCGCTTTGTCTGCTGAGCCGGTGAGCCAGGTCAAGCGGATTGACGTGTTGTTTGAGAAGCTCGCGGAGTTGGCCGGTCAGCGTAACGCCATTGATGGGCAGCTGGTGGAGATCATCGCTGAGCTTGATGGTGATCAGTTGTGGGGCAATACCGGGTGCCGGTCGATTTCGGCGTTGGTGGCCTGGAAGCTGGGAGTGTCTCCGGCGACGGCGCAGACGATGACTACGGTCGCCGGGCGGCTCAAGGAGTTCCCGCGCTGTGCCCGCAGCTTGCGCAAGGGCCGGTTGTCGCTGGATCAGGTCGGGGTCATCGCCGCGCGTGCCGGGGCGGGCTCGGATAAGCATTATGAGCAGCTGGCCCGGGTCGCCACGGTCAACGAGTTGCGCACCGCGGTCAAGCTCGAACCTCGCCCGGACCCCGAACCAGATCCCGGACCCGACCTGGAACCGCGGCCTTCGGTTACCAAGACCTCCGATGAGCAGTTCACGTGCTGGCGGATCAGACTCCCGCGGCTGGATGCTGCCAAGTTCGAGGCGGCGTTGGCCTCGCATCGGGAAGCGCTGATCGCGGAATGGACGCGCGATCATGCCGACGATGACCCCGAGGTGCGGCCTCCGTTGCCGGCGCTTGGCGAGGCATTCATGCGGTTGGTGGAGGCCGGCTGGGACACCGAAGCGGCCCGCCGCCCCCATGGCCAGCACACCACGGTGATCGCCCACCTCGACGTGGAACAGCAGGTGGGTGCGCTGCATCTGGGTCCGCTGCTCAGCGACGCTGACCGCCGGTACCTGACCTGTGATGCCACGTGCGAGGTGTGGTTCGAACGCGACGGCGAGCCCCTCGGTGCTGGCCGCAGTACCCGCACGATCAGTCGGCGGCTGCGCCGCGCGTTGGAGCACCGCCACCCGACGTGTGCCGTGCCCGGCTGTGGCGCGACGCGGGGTCTGCATGCCCATCACATCCGGCACTGGGAACACGGCGGTCCTACCGAACTGCACAACCTGGTGCTGGTCTGCCCGTATCACCATCGGCTGCACCACCGCGGGGCGATCACCATCACCGGAACCGCGGACAACCTGACCGTCACC
This sequence comes from Mycobacterium sp. NGS67, assembly GCF_059812185.1. Taxonomy (NCBI): domain Bacteria; kingdom Bacillati; phylum Actinomycetota; class Actinomycetes; order Mycobacteriales; family Mycobacteriaceae; genus Mycobacterium; species Mycobacterium sp. NGS67. The sequence goes on along the minus strand of NZ_JCALCF010000011.1, from coordinate 139,825 downwards.
GACAGCGACGGCCAGACCCTGCCCCCGGGATCGCTGGCCCGACCGCCCACCCAGCCTCCGCCGGACGTCCCACCGTGTCGCGGTCCACTCGGCGAACGCGCCGACTGGTGGTGGTACACGCCCTTCCAGCCCAAACGGGCTGAGCCATAGCCGATTCCGTCGCCGAGATGCCGCTGCGGACTCTCAACGCAGCCAAGTTCGCCAGTGCGGTACGCGGTGTCCCGTCAGTGGCACCCGTGCCCGCCATGCGCGTGCCCGTGCCCGTGCCCGCCATGCCCGTGCTCACCGTGCGCGTGCCCACCGTGCGCGTGCTCACCATGCGCGTGCTCACCGTGCGCGTGCTCGGCGTCCGGTGAACCATTCATCATGCGCAGCATCGGCATTCCGCCCGTGACAAAGAACCGAGCGACCAATACCGCCGCAACAAGCAAGAAGACGATGTTCAACCATGTCGTGTAGTTCCAGGAGATCCCGCCCGACATCACCATCGCATTGCGTTGATCCGGGATGAGACCTGCGGTGCCGAAGATCAATTCGACCAGATAGCCGGCCACGACCATCGCGGCGTAGAACGTGGCCAGCAGCGTCAGCATCATCTTGGTGCCGTAGTACTTCCGATAGATGTTCAGGATCGGCAGGATCAGCAGGTCGGCGAAGATGAACGCAATGACCCCGCCGAAGCTGATGCCGCCGTTCCACAGCACAGCGGCCAACGGCACGTTTCCTATAGAGCAGACGAACGACACGATCGCCACGACAGGCCCGACGACAGGCCCCCACACCGCCGACAATGTCGGGTTGTCAGCGAAAAAGAAGTTCTGCCAGAAGGTTTCGGGAACCCATGCGGCAATCGCGCCCGCTATCAACAGGCCCAGGATCAGGTCACGCAGAATCGCCAGCCACTCCATCACGAAGACGTGCGAGACCGAGGTGAGCCCCGGTCCGGAGAACAGTCGCCGCCAAAACGACCCGTCGCCCTGGATCGACATGTCCATCGCGGCATGGCCTTCCATCGAACCGGCGATGCCTTTCTCGGCCTGCTCACGCGCGGCATCGATGAGTCGTTCGCGGACGAAGAACCGGAACAGCAGTGCCAGCACGATGATCATCAGCGGCCCGCCGACGAATTCCGCGGCGGTGAATTGCCAGCCCATCAACAGGGCCAGAATGATGCCCAGCTCCACGACCAGGTTGGTGGAGCCGATCTCGAACGCCATAGCTGCGGTGAAGTTGGCACCCTTGCGAAACAGTGACCGGGCCAGCGCCACCGCGGCATAGGAGCACGACGATGACGCCGCACCCAAGCCCGTCGCGACGGCCAGCGTGCGCGGCCGGTCGTCCCCCAACAGCGCGACGATGGTTGTCCGGCGCACCACGGCCTGCACCACGGCCGACAAGGCGAAACCCAGAATCAGCGCCCAGAGGATTTCCCATGTCATGGACCCCGTCAGCGCCAACGCGTGACCCAGTGCATTTACCGCTCGATCCATCTCCGGCCTCCCGTCGATATACCCCCCAAGGGTATCTAGGTTGTCAACCCCACCAGCGATGCCAAAGAAATCCCGGACGAGCGCGGGCAAAGCGCACCACGATCGGGGCGGCCACGACGCGAGCCGCGTCTCCTGCACGGCTGACCGGGCGCCGCTCGCGGCGATAGTCTGGTGGCAAACCAGGGATGTACGACGACAAATTCACCCCGACACACCGACGTCACCACCGACGTCACATAGGTAACACCAGGCACACTGGTAACAATCAGGAATTGTGGCGAGACGCCAGGAGGGTATGGCCGTGTACCGAGTCTTTGAAGCGTTGGACGAACTGAGCGCGATCGTCGAAGAAGCCCGTGGCGTGCCCATGACCGCGGGCTGCGTCGTGCCGCGCGGCGATGTGCTGGAACTGATCGACGACATCAAGGACGCCATCCCCGGCGAACTGGACGATGCACAGGACGTGCTGGACGCGCGCGACTCGATGCTGCACGACGCGAAGACCCACGCCGACTCGATGGTGTCATCGGCGACCACCGAGTCGGAGTCGATGATCAACCACGCCCGCGCGGAGGCCGACCGCCTGCTCTCCGATGCCAAGGCTCAGGCTGACCGGATGGTCAGCGAAGCCCGTCAGCACAGCGAGCGGATGGTCGGTGAGGCCCGCGAGGAAGCCATGCGGATCGCCGCATCGGCCAAGCGCGAGTACGACGCCAGCATCAGCCGCGCCAAGTCCGAATGCGACCGGCTGATCGAGAACGGCAACATCTCCTACGAAAAGGCCGTGCAAGAGGGCATCAAGGAGCAGCAGCGCCTGGTGTCGCAGAACGAGGTGGTGCAGGCCGCGCACGCCGAATCCACCCGTCTGATCGACACCGCGCACGCCGAGGCCGACCGGTTGCGCGGCGAGTGCGACATCTACGTCGACAACAAACTCGCCGAGTTCGAAGAGTTCCTGAACGGCACCCTGCGGTCGGTCGGCCGGGGCCGCCACCAGCTGCGGACCGCGGCCGGTACGCACGACTACGTGACGCGTTAGGCGTTTCCCCCGGCGAACTGGCCGTGGACCTGCCGGCCGCGCGCCGTAGGATTTCCTTGTGGCAAAGCAGCACAGCCAGACGGCGCAGCGACCCGCCACCACGCCGTTGACGATGGACATCGCCCGCCTGGGCCGCCGGCCCGGGGTGATGTTCGCGGTGCATCAGACCGTGGACAGCCCGTCACGCATCGGCCTGGACCTGATCGCCATCCAGCCGGGCGCACCCCTGGACCTGGACCTGCGGCTGGAGTCGGTCTACGAAGGCGTGCTGGTGACCGGCACTGTATCCGCGCCGACCAGCGGAGAATGCTCGCGTTGTCTGTCGCCGATCCAGGGTCGCGTACGCGTGACGCTGACCGAGCTGTTCGCCTACCCGGACAGTGCGACCGAGGCGACCACGGAGGAGGACGAGGTCGGCCACGTCGTCGCCGAGACGATCAACCTCGAGCAACCCATCGTCGACGCCGTCGGCCTGGAACTGCCGTTCGCGCCGGTCTGCTCACCCGACTGCCCGGGCCTGTGCCCGCAGTGCGGTGTCTCGCTGGCCGCCGAACCCGACCACTCGCACGACCAGATCGACCCACGTTGGGCCAAGCTGGCGGGCATGTTCCCGCCCCGGGACGGAGACGAGCGGTGACCCCGTCGCGGCAGACTCTGCTCGATGCGCTCGGCGTCGACCTGCCCGAAGACCTGCTGTCGTTGGCGTTGACGCACCGCAGCTACGCCTACGAGAACGGCGGCCTGCCCACCAACGAGCGGTTGGAGTTCCTCGGCGACGCGGTGCTGGGACTGACCATCACCGACGAGCTCTATCACCGCCACCCCGACCGTTCCGAAGGCGATCTGGCCAAGTTGCGGGCCAGCATCGTCAACACCCAGGCGTTGGCGGACGTCGCGCGCCATCTGCCCGACGGCGGCCTGGGCGTGCATGTGATGCTGGGGCGCGGTGAGGCCAACACCGGCGGCGCGGACAAGTCCAGCATCCTGGCCGACGGCATGGAATCGTTGCTCGGTGCGATCTACCTGCAACACGGCATCAGCGTGGCCCGCGAGGTGATCCTGCGACTGTTCGGCCCGCTGCTGGATACCGCGCCGACGCTGGGTGCCGGGCTGGACTGGAAGACCAGCCTGCAGGAACTCACCGCATCGTGTGCCCTCGGCACCCCGACGTACCAGGTGACCTCGACCGGGCCGGATCACGACAAGGAATTCACGGCGGTGGTGGTCGTGATGGAGACCCAATACGGGTCTGGTGTGGGGCGTTCGAAAAAAGAAGCCGAGCAGAAGGCGGCGTCGGCCGCCTACAAGGCACTCGAGGCAGCGCACGTGCTCGATCCCGCGGGGAAGCCCTGACGGTTATCGATGCCAGAACTACCCGAAGTCGAGGTGGTACGGCGCGGTTTGCAGGCTCACGTGGTGGGCAAGACGATCACCGCCGTCCGGGTCCACCACCCCCGCGCGGTGCGCCGGCACGAGGCCGGGGCGGGCGACCTGACCGCTCGGCTGCTGGATGCGAAGATCACCGGCACCGATCGCCGCGGCAAGTATCTGTGGCTGCTGCTGGAGAAGAGCACAGACCCCGACGCCGCACTGGTCGTGCACCTGGGGATGAGCGGTCAGATGTTGCTGGGGGAGGTTCCGCGCGCCGACCACGTCCGGATCTCGGCGCTCCTCGACGACGGGACCGTACTGAGTTTCGCCGATCAGCGAACGTTCGGCGGGTGGCTGCTCGCCGACCTCGTGACGGTGGACGGCAGCGTGGTACCGGCGCCGGTCGCGCACCTCGCGCGTGATCCGCTGGATCCCGGGTTCGACGCCGAAGCCGTGGTGAATGTGTTGCGGCGCAAGCACTCCGAGATCAAGCGCCAGTTACTCGACCAACAGGTCGTGTCGGGAATCGGCAACATCTACGCCGACGAGGCGTTGTGGCGCGCGCAGCTGAACGGCGCGCGGATCGCCGCCACCCTACCCCGGCGGCGACTGCGGGCGGTCTTGGATGCCGCCGCCGAAGTGATGCGGGAGGCACTCGCCGAGGGCGGGACGTCGTTCGATTCGCTGTACGTCAACGTCAACGGCGAGTCGGGTTACTTCGACCGGTCGCTGGACGCCTACGGTCGCGAAGGGCAGAACTGCCGGCGCTGTGGAGCGGTGATGCGCCGGGAGAAGTTCATGAACCGCTCGTCGTTCTACTGCCCGAAATGCCAGCCGCGGCCGCGAAACACCGCGAGGAAAGGGGAAACATGACCGAACTGTGGGTCGAACGCACCGGCCCGCGCCGGTACACCGGGCACAGCTCGCGGGGAGCGCAGGTGCTCGTCGGCAGCGAAGACGTCGACGGGGTCTTCACACCGGGCGAGCTGCTGAAGATCGCGCTGGCCGCGTGCAGCGGAATGGCCAGCGATCAGCCTTTGGCGCGCCGGCTGGGCGACGACTACACAGCGACGGTCCGGGTATCGGGCGCCGCCGACCGGGACAACGAGGTCTATCCGCTGCTCGAGGAGACGCTCGAACTGGACCTTTCGGGTCTCAGCGCCGAGGACAAGGAGCGCGTGCTGACTGTCGTCGAGCGGGCCGTCGACATGGTGTGCACCGTCGGGCGCACCCTCAAGTCGGGCACCACGGTCACGTTCGGGGTCGCAGATGTCGGATGACGTGCGATTGACCGCCTGGGTGCACGGGCATGTCCAGGGCGTTGGTTTTCGCTGGTGGACCCGCTGCCGTGCGCTGGAGCAGGGGCTGACGGGGTACGCGGCGAATCACGCCGACGGCCGCGTGTTGGTGGTTGCGCAGGGGCCGCGGGAAGCCGGCGAACGGTTGCTCGAGCTGTTACGTGGCGGGGACACTCCGGGCCGGGTGGACAAAGTCGTCGAAGACTGGTCGAAGCCGACGGAACAATTCACCGGATTCGTCGAACGGTGATCGGACGACGGGCGCGCCGGGTCACCGCCGTCTGATCCAGCGGTAATCTGGCCCACCGTGTACCTCAAGAGTCTGACGCTGAAGGGCTTCAAGTCCTTCGCCGCGCCGACGACTCTGCGTTTCGAGCCCGGCATCACCGCCGTTGTCGGGCCCAACGGTTCAGGCAAGTCCAACGTGGTCGACGCGCTGGCCTGGGTGATGGGGGAGCAGGGCGCCAAGACGCTGCGCGGCGGCAAGATGGAAGACGTCATCTTCGCCGGCACCTCCTCGCGTGCCCCGTTGGGCCGCGCCGAGGTCACCGTCACCATCGACAATTCCGACAACGCACTGCCGATCGAGTACTCCGAGGTTTCGATCACCCGCCGGATGTTCCGCGACGGGGCCAGCGAGTACGAAATCAACGGCAGCAGTTGCCGTTTGATGGATGTACAGGAGCTGCTGAGCGATTCCGGCATCGGCCGCGAGATGCATGTGATCGTCGGGCAGGGCAAGCTCGACGAGATCCTGCAGTCCCGCCCCGAAGACCGGCGCGCGTTCATCGAAGAAGCCGCCGGCGTGCTCAAGCACCGCAAGCGTAAAGAGAAGGCGCTGCGCAAGCTCGACGCGATGGCCGCGAACCTGGCCCGGCTCAACGACCTGACCACCGAGCTGCGCCGCCAACTCAAGCCGCTGGGCCGTCAGGCCGAGGTGGCGCGTCGCGCCCAGACCATCCAGGCCGACCTGCGCGATGCACGGTTGCGGCTGGCCGCCGACGACCTGGTGAGCCGGCGCACCGAGCGGCAGGCGATCTTCGACGCCGAGGCCACCATGCGCCGCGAGCACGACGAAGCCGCCGCCCGGCTGTCGGTGGCTTCCGAGGAGCTGGCTGCGCACGAGGCTGAGCTTGCCGTGCTGTCGCAACGCAGCGAGGCGGTGCAGCACACGTGGTTTCGATTGTCCGCGCTGGCCGAGCGGGTGGGTGCGACGGTGCGCATCGCCGCCGAACGCGCACAGCACCTCGACGTCGAGCCGGTGCGGGCCAGCGACACCGACCCAGACGCCCTGGAAGCCGAGGCCGACGAGGTGGCCTCCCGCGAGCGACAGTTGCTCACCGAACTGGAAGAGGCGCGCGCCCGGTTGGACGCCGCCCGTGCCGAGTTGGCCGAATGGGAGCGCCGCGCCGTGGAAGCCGACAAGGCGCACCTGGCGGCGGTGCGCGCCGAGGCGGACCGTCGGGAAGGTCTGGCGCGGCTGGCCGGGCAGGTGGAGACCATGCGGGCGCGGGTCGAGTCGATCGACGAAAGCGTCGCCCGGCTCTCGGAGCGGATCGAACAGGCGGCCGCCCGAGCGCAGCAGACCCGCGCCGAATTCGAGAGCGTGCAGGGCCGCGTCGGCCAACTGGACCAGGGCGAGCTGGGCCTGGACGAGCAACACGAGCGGACGGTGTCGGCGTTGCGGCTGGCCGAGGCGCGAGTCGCCGAGCTGCAGGCCAACGAACGCAGCGCCGAGCGTCAGGTCGCGTCGCTGCGGGCCCGCATCGACGCACTGTCGGTGAGCTTGGAGCGCAAGGACGGTGCCGCTTGGCTCACCCGAAACCTCAGTGGCGCAGGGCTTTTGGGCTCTGTTGCGGAACTGGTCAAGGTGCGGCCCGGCTACGAGGCGGCACTGGCCGCGGTGCTCGGTTCGGCGGCCGACGCGCTGGCGGCCGACAGCGTCGACGCCGCGCGCGGTGCGGTTACCGCGCTCAAGCAGGCCGACGGCGGCCGCGCAGCGCTGGTGTTGAGCGACTGGCCTGCCGCCGCGGCCGAGTCGGCGCAGTTGCCCGCGGGTGTGCTGTGGGCGGTGGACCTGATCGAAGCGCCGCCGCGACTGCGCGGCGCGATGGTCGCGATGCTGTCCGGTGTCGCGGTCGTCGACGATCTGAGTGCGGCGCTGGATCTGGTGGCCGGCCGTCCGCAGTTGCGGGCGGTCACCGTCGATGGCGACGTGGTAGGCGCGGGACGGGTGAGCGGCGGATCCGACCGCAAGCTGTCCACGTTGGAGGTCGCCTCCGAGATCGACAAGGCGCGCGGGGAGCTGGCTGCCACCGAGGAGCAGGTGGCGCAGCTGAACGCGGCGCTGTCCGGCGCGCTGACCGAGCAGACCGCCCGCCAGGAAGCCGCCGAGCAGGCACTGGCGGCACTCAACGAGTCCGACACCGCCATCTCGGCAATGTACGAGCAACTGGGCCGGTTGGGACAGGACGCGCGCGCGGCCGACGACGAGTGGACCCGGCTGCTGCAGCAACGCGCAGAACTCGAAGCCGCGCGCGGGCGGACCGTCGAGGACGTCGTCGAGTTGGAGACGCGGCTGCGTAATGCGCAGCAGACCGAGCTCGTGACCGAGGCCGAGGCCAGCCCGGCCGAGGCCCGGGAAGCCATCGCCGCCGCCGCCGAGAGCGCGCGCAGCGTCGAGGTCGAGGCCCGGTTGGCGGTACGCACCGCCGAGGAGCGGGCCAACGCGGTGCGCGGACGAGCCGACTCGCTGCGCCGGGCGGCCGCGGCCGAACGCGAGGCGCGGCTGCGGGCCGAACAGGCGCGCGCCGCCCGGTTGCGCGCCGGTGCCGTGGCCGCGGCGGTCGCCGAATCGGGTCGGGTACTGGCCCGCCGCCTCGACACAGTGGTCGAGGCGGCTGCACGACTGCGCGACGAGTTGGCCGCCGAACGCCGGCAACGATCCGCGGCCCGGGCCGCGGTCCGCGAGGAGACGAACACGCTGAGCGCGCGGGTGTCGGCTCTGACCGATTCGCTGCACCGCGACGAGGTGGCCAATGCGCAGGCGGCGCTGCGCATCGAGCAACTCGAGCAGATGGTGCTCGAGCAGTTCGGGATGGCGCCGGCCGACCTGGTCGCCGAATACGGTCCCGACGTCCCGCTGCCGCCGACCGAGTTGGAGATGGCCGAGTTCGAACAGGCGCGTGAACGCGGCGAGCAGGTCGTGGCGCCCGCACCGATGCCGTTTGACCGCACCACCCAGGAGCGGCGTGCCAAACGCGCCGAGCGTGAGCTGACCGAGCTCGGCCGGGTCAATCCATTGGCCCTCGAAGAATTTGCTGCCCTGGAAGAGCGGTACAACTTTCTGTCCACTCAGCTCGAAGATGTCAAGGCCGCGCGCAAGGACCTGCTCGACGTCGTCGCCGAAGTCGACTCCCGCATCCTGCAGGTGTTCAGCGATGCGTTCTTCGACGTGGAACGGGAGTTCCAGACGGTGTTCACCGCGTTGTTCCCCGGCGGCGAGGGTCGGCTGCGGCTGACCCAGCCGGATGACATGCTGACCACCGGCATCGAGGTGGAGGCCCGTCCCCCCGGCAAAAAGGTGACCCGGCTTTCTTTGCTGTCCGGTGGGGAGAAGGCACTGACGGCGGTCGCGATGCTGGTTGCCATCTTCCGCGCCCGGCCGTCGCCGTTCTACATCATGGACGAGGTGGAGGCGGCGCTCGACGACGTCAACCTGCGCCGGCTGATCGGGCTGTTCGAGATGCTGCGCGACCGCTCGCAACTGATCATCATCACCCATCAAAAGCCCACCATGGAGGTCGCCGACGCGCTCTACGGCGTGACGATGCAGGGTGACGGGATCACCGCGGTTATCTCGCAGCGAATCCGGGGACAGCAGGTAGACCGGTTGGTGGGCACACCTGGATGAGTCGCGGCCCGACGGAAGTTCGAGCGGGTACTGACGGCTTTGATTGTGAACTCAGGGCTTTGATTGGGCAGTGGCGGTTGGATTTTCGCGAAATCCCCACCCTGGCTGCACAACCGAAGCCCTGACTTCACACCGAGAGTCCTGCCTGCACATTCGAGGTCCGGGACGTGCAGGCGGATGCGACCGTCGTCAACCCACCGAGAGCCGCGCGCCCCACGGCTGGAAGGATCGACAACGTGTCCGAAAGTCTGTGGATCGCAATCGCCGTCGTCGCCGCCCTTCTCGTCATCACCGCGATCGTCGTCGGCCTGGTGCGCTACCGCAGGCGGCGGATCAGCCTGGCGCCACGCGAAACGGAGGCAATCGACAAGTCCGGTGGCTACACCGCCTCGTCGGGCATCACCTTCAGCCAGGGCCAGAGTCAGACCGAGACCCTGGACCGGCCCGAACCCGTAGAACGCATCGACACCAGCGGTTTGCCCGCCGTCGGCGACGACGCGACCCTCCCGCGCGACGCGCCCAAACGCCCGATCTCCGAGGTCCAGCTGCCCGAGGTCGTCGAGCCCGAGGCGCCGGTCGAACCCGAAATACCGCAAGGCTTCGAGACGCTCGAGGTGCTGGAGCCCGAGGCGCCCGAGATCGAGGAGATCGCGCCCACCGAAGGGCGGCTGGAACGGCTACGGGGCCGACTGGCCCGGTCACAGAATGCGCTGGGCCGCAGCATGCTGGGCCTGATCGGCGGCGGCGACCTGGACGAGGATTCCTGGCAGGACGTCGAGGACACGCTGCTGGTCGCCGACCTGGGCCCGGTGGTCACCGAATCGGTGGTGTCGCAGCTCCGCAGCCGGCTGGCGAGCAGCAATGTTCGCACCGAGGCCGACGCTCGCGCCGTGCTGCACGACGTCCTGGTCAACGAACTGCAACCCCGCATGGACCGTTCCATCAGAGCCCTGCCGCACGCCGATCATCCGTCGGTGCTGCTGGTCGTCGGCGTCAACGGCACCGGCAAGACCACCACGGTCGGCAAACTCGCGCGGGTGCTGGTGGCCGACGGCCGGCGGGTGGTCCTGGGTGCCGCCGACACATTCCGGGCCGCCGCGGCCGACCAGCTGCAGACCTGGGCGTCGCGGGTCGGCGCGGAGGTGGTGCGCGGTGCCGAAGGCGCCGATCCGGCGTCGGTAGCGTTCGACGCCGTCGACAAGGGCATCGCCGCCGGCGCCGACGTCGTCCTCATCGACACCGCCGGGAGGCTGCACACCAAAGTCGGCCTGATGGACGAGCTGGGCAAGGTCAAACGGGTGGTGACCCGTCGCGCCGCGGTGGACGAGGTGCTGTTGGTGCTCGACGCCACGATCGGGCACAACGGATTGGCCCAAGCCAAGGTCTTCGCCGAGGTCGTCGACATCAGCGGTGCGGTGCTGACCAAGCTGGACGGAACGGCCAAGGGCGGCATCGTGTTCCGCGTCCAGCAGGAACTCGGAGTGCCGGTGAAGCTGGTCGGGCTGGGCGAAGGCCCCGATGATCTGGCGCCGTTCGAGCCGAAGGCGTTCGTCGACGCCCTGCTCGGATGACAGGTATTACACAGCAGCCTTTACGTTAATCGCGACGAAACATCGCTGCCCCATTCGCGCAACAACTTATGCGCATGGTTCTGGATCAGGTCGCCAGTCATCCATCTGGGGCCCTCCCGACGCTGACTGGAGGTGATAGCGAGTGAGTTTCCCGCTGATGGGCCATCCCGATACGGGCGACACGGCCTGGATGTTGGCAAGTTCTGCGCTCGTGCTGTTGATGACGCCGGGCCTGGCGTTTTTCTACGGCGGCATGGTGCGTGCCAAGAGTGTTCTGAACATGATCATGATGAGCATCAGTGCGATGGGCGTCGTGACCGTGCTGTGGGTGCTCTACGGCTACTCGATGGCATTCGGTAACGACACGGGTGGCGTCGTGGGCAACCCGACCCAGTTCTGGGGCCTGAAAGGTCTCATCGGTGGCAATTACATCGCTGCCGATCCGAGCAAGACCCCGGCTGTGGCAGAGACAACCATCCCGCTGGTGGGCACCCTGCCGGCCACGGTGTTCGTGGCCTTCCAGCTCATGTTCGCGATCATCACCGTCGCCCTGATCTCGGGTGCGGTGGCGGACCGGATGAAGTTCAGCGCCTGGTTGGTGTTCTCCGGACTGTGGGCCACAATCGTCTACTTCCCCGTCGCGCACTGGGTGTTCGCGTTCGACGGCAGCGTCGCCGAGTCGGGCGGGTGGATCGCCAACAAGCTGAAAGCGGTCGACTTCGCCGGCGGTACGGCGGTCCACATCAACGCCGGTGTGGCGGGCCTGGTGCTGGCGCTGGTCCTGGGCAAGCGCAAGGGCTGGCCCACCACGCTGTTCCGGCCGCACAACCTGCCGTTCGTGATGCTCGGCGCCGGCCTGCTGTGGTTCGGCTGGTACGGGTTCAACGCCGGATCAGCCACCAGCTCGAACGGCGCCGCCGGTACCACGTTCATCACCACCACCATCGCCACGGCGGCCGCCATGCTCGCCTGGCTGCTCACCGAGCGCATCCGCGACGGCAAGGCCACCACGCTGGGTGCCGCCTCGGGCATCGTCGCGGGACTGGTCGCCATCACGCCGTCGTGTTCGTCGGTCAACGTGGTGGGCGCTTTGGTAATCGGCGCAGTGGCCGGCGTGCTGTGTGCGCTGGCGGTGGGGCTGAAGTTCAAGCTCGGGTTCGACGACTCGCTCGACGTGGTCGGCGTGCACCTGGTCGGCGGATTGGCCGGCACCCTGATGGTCGGCCTGGTCGCCACGCCGCAGGCCCCCGCGGCGGTTGCGGGGGTGTTTTACGGCGGCGGTTGGGGCCAGCTCGGCAAACAGGCCATCGGCGCGTTTGCTGTGTTGACCTACTCGGCTCTTGGCACGCTGATCATTGCGCTTATCCTGAAGTACACCATCGGGCTGCGTCTCGGGGCTGAGCAGGAGGCCGCGGGGATCGATGAGTCGGAGCACGCCGAGAGTGGCTACGACTTCGCGGTCGCCAGCGGTTCGGTTCTTCCACGTGCCAGCCTGCCGGACACCCCGAACGGGCTAGGGGCGCGCTTGGCCGAGAAAGTGGAGGCGGAATAGACATGAAGCTGATCACCGCGATCGTGAAGCCGTTCACCCTTGACGATGTCAAGACCAGCCTCGAGGACGCCGGCGTCCTGGGCATGACGGTCAGCGAGATTCAGGGCTACGGCCGGCAGAAGGGTCACACCGAGGTCTACCGGGGCGCCGAATACTCCGTCGACTTCGTGCCCAAGGTCCGCATCGAGGTCGTCGTCGACGACTCCATCGTCGACAAGGTCGTGGACAGCATCGTCCGTGCGGCACGGACCGGGAAGATCGGCGACGGCAAGGTGTGGGTCAGCCCGGTGGACACCATCGTGCGGGTGCGCACGGGGGAACGCGGGCCCGACGCGCTGTGACGCCGAACCTCATCGGACGGGCCGGGCGGGTGTGACGTCGACTCCGCCCGACCCCGCTGAGTCATCGGAATCTAAGCAAGCAGGAAGCGCCGTCGCGGCAGTCGATCTGGCTGCCGCACGGCGCGAACTGCTGTCTGACGATCTTCGTGACCGCGCACCCGCCGAGCTGCGCAAGGCGGTGCTCGAACTGCACGAATCCTGGCTGACCGCAAAGGCCGCCGAGATCGGCATCACCGACGGCAGCGGCTACGCCCTGATCGGCGTCGGGGGGCTGGGGCGGCGCGAATTGCTGCCGTACTCCGACCTCGACCTGGTGTTGCTGCACGACGGCAAGCCGGCCGACGTGCTGGGACCGGTCGCGGACAAGTTGTGGTATCCGTTGTGGGACGCCAACATTCGGCTCGATCACAGTGTGCGCACGGTCAGCGACGCGTTGGGCATCGCCAACTCGGACATGACCGCGGCGCTGGGTCTGCTGGAAGCGCGTCACATCGCCGGCGAGGAAGGTCTCTCGGAGGAATTGATCCACGGTGTGCGCCGGCAGTGGCGCACCGGAATCCGTTCCCGCATGGACGAACTCGTGGAGATGACGCACGCCCGCTGGCTGCGTCTGGGCCGCATCGCACACCGCGCCGAGCCCGACCTGAAGTCCGGCCGCGGCGGTCTGCGCGACGTCCAGTTGCTCAACGCGCTGGCGCTCGCCCAGTTGATCGACCGCCACGGCATGTCCCGTCCGGACACCCCGGCCGGGTCGCTGGACGACGCCTACCTCACCCTGCTCGACGTGCGCACCGAACTGCACGTGGTCTCGCGCCGCGGCCGCGACCAGGTGCTGGCGCAGTTCGCCGACGAGGTCAGCGCCGTGTTGGGGGTCGGCGACCGATTCGACCTGGCGCGCATGCTTTCCAGCGCCGGGCGAACGATCAGCTACCACGCCGTCACCGGGTTGCGGACCGCCAACAACGCACTGCCCCGTCGCGGCATCTCGGCGTTCATCGGGCGGCCCAAGCGCCGCCCGCTGGACGAGGGTGTCGTCGAGTACGCCGGGGAGATCGTGCTGGCCAGAGACGCCCAGCCCGACCGCGATCCCGGTCTGGTGCTGCGGGTGGCCGCGGCCGCGGCCGATACCGGGGTGCCCATCGGTGCGGCCACGCTCAACCGGCTGGCCGACAGCGCACCCCCGCTGCCGATTCCGTGGCCGCGTGCGGCGCTGGACGACCTGTTGGTGGTGCTGCTGGCCGGCCCCACCGCGGTGCCGACGATCGAGGCGCTCGACCGGACCGGGTTGTGGGGCCAACTGCTGCCGGAGTGGGACCCGATCCGTGACTTGCCGCCGCGCGACGTGTCCCACAAGTGGACGGTGGACCGGCACGTGGTGGAGTGCGCCGTGCACGCGGCACCGTTGAGCACCAACGTGGCCCGGCCCGACCTGCTGGCGCTCGGTGCGTTGCTGCACGACGTCGGCAAGGGCCGGGGCATGGACCACTGTGTGCTCGGTGCGGATCTGGTGGTCCCGATCGCGGAGCGGCTCGGGCTGTCCTCGGCTGACATCGACACGCTGTCCCACATGGTCCGTCACCACCTGCTGCTGCCCATCACGGCCACCCGCAGCGACCTGAACGACCCGGCGGTCATCGAAGCCGTCTCCGAGGCGCTGGGCGGGGACCCGCAACTGCTGGAGTTGATGCACGCCCTGACCGAGGCCGACTCCAAGGCCACCGGGCCCGGTGTGTGGAGCGACTGGAAGGCGTCCCTGATCGAGGATCTGGTGCGTCGCTGCCGGATGGCGATGGCCGGCGAACCGCTGCCTCAAGCCGAACCGACTGCGCCGCACTATCTTTCGTTGGCCGCCCAGCAAGGTGTGCACGTCGAGATCAACCCCGCCGAAGGCGAGCGGTTGCACGCGGTGATGGTGGCCCCGGACGAGCGCGGCCTGGTGTCCAAAGCCGCCGCGGTGCTGGCGCTGAACTCGCTGCGCGTGCACTCGGCCTCGGTGAATGTGCATGAGCGCGTTGCCATCACCGAATTCGTGGTGTCGCCGCTGTTCGGTTCGCCCCCCGCGGCCGACATGTTGCGTCAAGCCTTCGTGGGTGCCTTGCGTGGCGATGTCGACGTGCTGGGGACGCTGGAGAAGCGGGACATCGAAGCCACCAGTTCGGCGACCGCCCGGGCGGGGGAGGTGCAGGTCGGGGTGCCGGTCACCCGCTCGACCGCGCCGCCGCGCATCCTGTGGCTGGACACCGACACGCCCGGTCAGCTGATCCTGGAAGTGCGGGCCATGGACCGCACGGGTCTGCTGGCTCTGCTGGCGTGGGCGCTGGAGCGGGCCGACACCGACATCGTCTGGGCGAAGGTGAACACCTTCGGTTCGACGGCGGCCGACGTGTTCTGTGTGACGGTCCCGCCGGAGTCGAACGCGCGCGGGGCCGTGGAGAAGAACCTGCTGGGTGTGTTGGGGGCCCCGGCTGTGGTCCTGGTCGACGAGCCGGTGGGGGATTAGCCGCGTCGCGGATTAGCCGCGGTGCGGCGAGTGTGAATCCCACGACGCGACACACCGCTCAAGCGTCGTGTAGTTCACGCTCGGCGTTGCTAGACGGGCTCGGAATTGAGCTGGCGCACCGCCACGATGCGCGCCTGCAGCTGATCCCGGGTCGCCGCGGCGATCGGCGGGCCGCCGCAGCGACGCCGCAGCTCGTTGTGGATCCAGCCGTGCGGCTTGCCGGTGCGGTGATGGGCGACCGAGACCAGCGCGTTGAGTTCGCGGCGCAGGTCGCGAAGTTGCCCGTGCGTGGTGCTCGGCGCCGACGGTCCCTGGACGGCCGCGCGCTTCTGCAGCTGCTCGTCCTGGCGGCGGTGCAGCAGGGCGCGCATCTGCTCGGCGTCGAGCAGCCCGGGGATGCCGAGATAGTCGGCTTCCTCCTCGCTGCCGGCGGGGGTGGCGGTCCCGAACGACGACCCGTCGAAGATGACCTGGTCCAGCTCGGCGTCGGCGCCCAGCGACACGAAACCGTTCTCGGCTTCGCCCGGCTCGGTCTGCGTCTTGGTGGCGGGATCCTCGAGCAGCGGATCCTCAAGCGATTCGCGATGCGGCTTGCCCAGCACGTGATCACGCTGGGCTTCCAGCTCGCTGGCCAGTTGCAGCAGGTTCGGCACCGACGGCAGGAAGATGCTTGCGGTCTCGCCCGGCCGGCGGGACCGCACGAACCGGCCGATGGCCTGGGCGAAGAACAGCGGCGTCGACGCGCTCGTGGCGTAGATCCCGACCGACAGGCGGGGCACGTCGACGCCTTCGGAGACCATCCGCACCGCGACCAGCCAGCGACTGGTGCTCGCGGCGAACTCGCTGATCCGGGCCGACGACCCGGGGTCGTCGGAAAGCACGACGGTCGCCGCTTCGCCCGTCAACCGCTGCAGCAGGGTGGCGTAGGCGCGGGCCGCGGTCCGGTCCGAGGCGATGATCATCCCGCCGGCGTCGGGCACGTGCTCGCGCAGCTGGCGTAGCCGGCGATCGGCCGCGGTGATCACCGCCGGCATCCACTCCCCGGCGGGGTCCAGCGCGGTCCGCCAGGCCCGGGCGGTCTGCTCGGCCGACAGCGGCTCGCCCAATCGCGCCTCGTGCTCCTCGCCGGCGCTGTCGCGCCAGCGCGCCTGCCCGGAATAGGCCATGAACACCACCGGGCGGACCACTGCGTCGGCGAGGGCCTCGGCGTAGCCGTAGGTGTGGTCGGCGCGGGAGCGCAGCACACCGTCGCCGTCGGGCTCGTAGTCGACGTAAGGGATCGGACAGTCGTCGCTGCGAAACGGGGTGCCCGTCAGCGCAAGTCGGCGGGTGCCGTCGCTGAAGGCTTCGCGGATGGCATCGCCCCACGTCTTGGCGTCGCCGCCGTGGTGGATCTCGTCGAAGATCACCAGGGTCTTGCGTTGCTCGGTGCGCACCCGGTGCAAGCTCGGATGCGCGGCGACCTGGGCGTAGGTGACGATCACGCCGTGGTACTCCGGTGAGGTCTGCGGGTTGGAGTTGCTGAACTTCGGGTCCAGCGACAGGCCCTGGCGCCCGGCGGCCTGGGCCCACTGGATCTTGAGGTGCTCGGTGGGCACCACGACGGTGATCTGCTCGACCGCGCGATGGCTGATCAGTTCGGCGGCGATGCGCAGCGCGAACGCCGTCTTGCCCGATCCGGGGGTGGCCACGGCCAGGAAGTCACGCGGCTGGTTGCCCAGGTATTTGACCAGCGCGCGGCGCTGCCAGCCGCGCAGTGGCCGGCTGCCTTCGGCGATGCTGTCGGCGGGCCTGACCGGCTGCATCGACAAAGATCCCCCGTACCTGCTCGGCGTGCGTGCGGCTGTAAAACATAGCATGGCAACGGTTTTCGTCGCGGTAGCGACCCGAGCCTATCGCGTTTCCAGCCGCTCCCGGATACGCTCGGCGACGTCGCTCCAGCCAGGTTCGAGCATCATGTTGTGCCCCATGTCGAAGAACTCGGCTTCGGTCCGGTAGGCGTGCGCGGTGACGTGCACGTCCGATCGACTGACGAAGCCGTCGTGCTCGGCGCCCAGACCCTTCTCGATCACCTCAAGCATCCGTAGATCCCCGTCTCGTGCCGAGCGTGCACAGATTGCCAGAAATTGCCGCGTGTCGTCGTACAACTGTGCACGCTCGTGCCGGGCGTGTCGACACTGACCATTAGGCTGGCCCACGTGTTTGAATCGCTCTCCGACCGGTTGACCGGTGCGCTCGCGGGCTTGCGCGGCAAGGGCCGCCTGACCGACGCCGACATCGACGCCACCACCCGCGAAATCCGGCTCGCGCTGCTCGAAGCCGACGTCTCACTACCCGTGGTGCGGGCCTTCGTCCACCGGATCAAGGAACGCGCCCGCGGCCACGAGGTGTCCGGTGCGCTGAACCCGGCGCAGCAAGTCGTGAAGATCGTCAACGAGGAACTGATCGGCATCCTCGGCGGCCAGACCCGTGAGCTGGCATACGCCAAGACCCCGCCGACGGTGATCATGCTCGCCGGCCTGCAGGGCTCCGGTAAGACGACGCTGGCCGGAAAGCTGGCGTTTCGGCTGAAGAACCAAGGGCACACGCCGCTATTGGTGGCCTGCGACCTGCAGCGTCCCGCCGCGGTGAACCAGCTGCAGGTGGTCGGGCAGCGCGCCGGGGTGCCGGTATTCGCCCCACACCCGGGTGCCTCACCGGAGTCGGGACCGGGTGACCCGGTCGCCGTCGCGGCGGCGGGTATCGCCGAGGCCAAATCCAAGCACCACGACTTCGTCATCGTCGACACCGCCGGACGACTGGGCATCGATGAGGAGTTGATGGCCCAAGCCGCGGCCATCCGCGAGGCCGTCGACCCGGACGAGGTGCTGTTCGTCCTGGACGCGATGATCGGCCAGGACGCCGTGGCCACCGCGCAGGCCTTCGGCGACGGCGTCGGCTTCACCGGCGTGGTGCTGACCAAGCTGGACGGCGACGCCCGCGGCGGCGCCGCGCTGTCGGTCCGCGAAGTGACAGGTGTGCCAATCCTTTTCGCGTCGACCGGGGAGAAGTTCGAGGACTTCGACGTCTTCCACCCCGACCGGATGGCCAGCCGCATCCTAGGCATGGGCGACGTGCTCAGCCTCATCGAGCAGGCCGAGCAGGTCTTCGACGCCCAGCAGGCCGAGGCGGCCGCGGCCAAGATCGGCGCCGGCGAGCTGACCTTGGAGGACTTCCTCGAGCAGATGCTCGCGGTGCGCAAGATGGGCCCGATCGGCAATCTGCTGGGCATGCTGCCCGGCGGGGCGCAGATGAAGGACGCCTTTGCCGAGGTCGACGACAAGTCGCTGGACCGGATCCAAGCCATCATCCGCGGCATGACCCCACAGGAGCGCGCCGACCCGAAGATCATCAACGCCTCGCGACGGCTGCGGATCGCCAACGGATCGGGCGTCACCGTTTCCGAGGTGAACCAGCTCGTCGACCGCTTCTTCGAGGCCCGCAAGATGATGTCCTCGATGCTCGGCGGCATGGGCATCCCCGGGATGGGGCGCAAGTCGGCGACCCGGAAGTCCAAGGCCGCCAAGGGCAAGAAGGGCAAGAAGGGCGGTCGCGGTCCGACGCCGCCGAAAGTGCGCAGCCCGTTCGGAGCCGGGATGCCGGGCATGCCGGCCGGGTTCCCCGATCTGTCGCAGATGCCCGAGGGGCTCAACGAGCTGCCGCCGGGCCTGGCCGATTTCGACCTGTCCAAGCTGAAGTTCCCGGGTAAGGGCTAACCGCGCCGTGCGCCTGCACGTGCGAGGGCTGACGCTGCCCGACGAAGCCGTCAGCGACCTCTGGGTCGACGACGGCCACATCAGCACCGAGCCGGTGGACGGCGCCGACACGATTTTCGACGGCGGCTGGATCGTGCCCGGCTTGGTGGATCTGCACTGCCACATCGGACTCGGCGAGGACGGCGGCGTCGAACTCGACGAGGCGATCGTCCAGGCCGAGATCGAACGCGACGTCGGTGTCCTGCTGGTGCGCGACTGCGGGGTGCCCATCGACACCCGCAGCCTCGACGACCACGCTGATCTTCCCCGGATCATCCGCGCCGGACAGCATCTGGCGCTGCCCAAGCGCTACATCCCGGGCTTGTCGATCGATCTCGAAGACGAATCGCAACTGCCGGATGCGGTGGCCGAACAGGCGCGACTCGGAGACGGCTGGATCAAGCTGATCGGGGACTGGATCGACCGGGGGATCGGGGACCTCGCCCCGCTGTGGTCCGACGACATCCTCAAAGAGGCAATCGACGTCGCGCACGCCCACGGCGCACGGGTCACCGCGCACGTCTTCGGCGAAGACGCGCTACCCGGCCTGCTCAGCGCCGGCATCGACTGCATCGAACACGGCACCGGCCTCACCGACGACACCGTCGCGCTGATGCTCGAGCACGGCACCGCGCTGGTCCCCACCTTGATCAACATCGAGAACTTCCCGGGCATCGCGGACTCGGCCAGTCGCTACCCCGTCTACGCCGCGCACATGCGTGACCTGTACGCGCGAAGCACCGAACGATTCAACGCCGCCCACGAAGCCGGCGTGCCGATCTATGCCGGCAGTGACGCCGGCGGCATGATCCGGCACGGACGCGTCGCCGACGAGGTGGAGGCGCTCAAGGGCATCGGGATGAGCCCGACCGAGGCGCTGGGCGCGGCCTGCTGGGACGCCCGGCGCTGGCTGGGCCGGCCCGGACTGGACCACGGTGCATCCGCGGACCTGCTGTGCTATGCCGAGGATCCGCGTCAAGGTCCCGGTGTGCTGAGCCGGCCCGATCTGGTGATATTGCGCGGCAACGTGTTTCGGCCCAGCTGAGGATTGTCGCCGGCTGGTCGCCGAGCGGGGTTAATATCACCGGATGGCCTTGGCCAGCGGCGCGACGTTTGCCGGTCACACCGTCGTGCGGATGCTGACTTCCTCGTCGACGGGCCAGTCGTACCCGGTCGAGAGATCAGGGCTGCCCGGTTGGCAGCGGCTGAAGATACGGGCGCCGTCGCCGTGGACTACCCGAACTCCGAGGAAACGTCGATGACGACTTCGCGTCGCTGGCTGCGCCGCGGCGTGCTCGGGGTGGCCGCGGTGATCCTGGGGATCGGCCTGTTCGCCGAGGGCAAGACCGTCGGGCATCATCTGCATGCGCACCAGACCCCCGCCGCCGACCAGTCGACGGGTGCAGTGGCGACGCCTGCTCCCGGAACGCCGTTGTCGTCCGGGACCTACCGCCTCGAGCTGCGGCGCTCCGCGCAGACATTCGACGGCAGACCTGATCCGCAGCCCCCGGACGTCACGACCTGGTGGGCCATCCGGTCGTCGTGCTCCGCTACTTGCCTGGCCGCGGCGACACTGCTCGACAGCAGCGAGCACACCCGGGAGATGTCGCCCGGCGTGCACCCGCTGATCCTGGAATTCGGCGACGGGCAGTGGCGGTCCCGTCCGGAAACCAACGGTTTCCCGTGCGTCGCGGCCAGCGGCTCCGCGAGTACCCAGACCACCGAGCAGGTGCTGTCGCTGCGCCCGCAACCGCACGGCGAACTCGTCGGCGAAATGGTCGTCTCGGTCCAGACCGACGAATGCGGCCAGAAAGGTGGCGTCATCCGCGTCCCTGCCGCGATCACCCGCAGCGGGGAGATACCACCGGAAGTCGACGTGCCCGATCCGGCCCAGATCCCCGGCGCGACCGGTGCGCCGCCGACCGGCACCAAACCCGGCTCGAAACCGGGAGGCTGAAGCCGGGAAAAGATTGCGAGTGATCGCTATCTATGTTAGCGTTCGGGCCGGCCCACGACTTGGAGGAACAGTGACCTACGACGTGATCATCCGCGACGGCCTGTGGTTCGACGGCACCGGCGCGAAGCCCAAGACCCGGACGCTGGGCATCCGGGACGGTGTCGTGGCCACGGTGTCGGCCACCCCGTTGGACGAGACCGGATGCCCCGAGGTGATCGACGCGGGCGGGAAGTGGGTGCTGCCCGGATTCATCGACGTGCACACCCACTACGACGCCGAGATCCTGCTCGACCCGGGCCTGCGCGAGTCGGTGCGGCACGGGGTCACCACTCTGATGCTGGGCAACTGTTCGCTGTCGACGGTCTACGCGGATTCGGAGGACGCCGCCGACCTGTTCAGTCGGGTCGAGGCGGTGCCGCGTGACTTTGTACTCGGCGCTCTGGAGAACAACAGGACGTGGTCGACGCCCGCGGAGTACATCGAGAAGCTCGACGCCCTGCCGCTGGGTCCCAATATCAGTTCGATGCTTGGTCATTCGGACTTGCGCACCTCGGTGCTGGGCCTCGAACGCGCCACCGACGAGACGGTGCGGCCGACCGACGCCGAGCTGGAGAAGATGGCCAAACTGCTCGACCAAGCGCTGGACGCCGGGATGCTGGGCATGTCCGGCATGGACGCGCCGATCGACAAGCTCGACGGGGAGCGCTTCCGCTCCCGCGCGCTGCCGTCGACCTTCGCGACCTGGCGGGAACGGCGCCGGTTGATCGCAGTGTTACGCAAACGCGGCCGCATCCTGCAGAGCGCGCCCAATGTCAACAGCCCGCTGTCGCCGTTCATGTTCTTCCTGACCAGCAGCCGAATCCTCAACCGCAGCAAGGGTGTTCGGATGAGCATGCTGGTCTCGGCCGACGCCAAGTCGATGCCGATGGGCGTGCACATCTTCGGGCGCGGTACCCGGTTGCTGAACAGGCTGCTCGGCTCCAGCGTGCGTTTCCAGCACCTGCCCGTGCCGTTCGAGTTGTATTCCGACGGAATCGATCTGCCGGTGTTCGAGGAGTTCGGTGCCGGCACCGCCGCCCTGCATCTTCGTGATCAACTGCAACGCAACGAGCTGCTGGCCGACGAGTCCTACCGGCGCCGGTTCCGCCGTCAGTTCGACCGCAAGAAGCTCGGTCCGTCGTTGTGGCACCGCGACTTCCACGACGCGGTGATCGTCGAATGCCCCGACAAGACGTTGGTAGGCAAGAGCTTTGGTGCGATCGCCGACGAACGTGGACTGCACCCGCTGGACGCTTTCCTGGACATCCTGGTCGAGAACGGGGAGCGCAACGTGCGCTGGACGACCGTCGTCGCTAATCACCGTCCCAAGCAACTGAACAAGCTGGCCGCCGACCCGAGCGTGCACATGGGGTTCTCCGACGCCGGTGCGCACCTGCGCAATATGGCCTTCTACAACTTCCCGCTGCGGTTGCTCAAGCGAACGCGGGACGCGTTGCAGGCGGGCAAGCCGTTCCTGAGCGTGGAGCGCGCGGTGTACCGGCTCACGGCCGAAGTCGCCGAGTGGTTTGGCATCAACGCCGGCACGCTGCGCGAAGGCGACCGGGCAGACTTCGTGGTCATCGACCCCGCCCACCTCGACGACTCGGTGGACAGCTACAACGAGGAGGCGGTCCCGTTCTACGGCGGCCTGCGACGGATGGTCAACCGCAACGATGCGACCGTCGTCGCGACGGGGGTCGGAGGTGCCGTGGTCTTCCGCGACGGCGAGTTCTGCGAGGGCTACGGCCAGACCGTGAAGTCGGGCCGCTACCTGCGCGCCGGCGAGCGGCAGGCGGCGCTGGCGAGCGTGCCCGCCTAGATGGCCAGGACTCAGCAGCAGCGCCGTGAGGAGACCGTCGGCCGGCTTCTGGATGCCTGCATCGACACCATCATCGAGTCCGGCTACGCCCGGGCCTCGGCTGCGGTGATCACCAAACGCGCCGGGGTGTCGGTGGGCGCGCTGTTCCGCCACTTCGAAACGATGGGCGACTTCATGGCGGCCACCGCGTCGGAGGTGTTGCGGCGACAGATCGAGTCGTTCACCAAGCAGGTCGCCGAGATACCGGCCGAGCGGCCGGCGCTGGAGGCGGCGCTGACGATCCTGCGCGACATCACCGCCGGCCCCGTCAACGCCGTGCTCTACGAGCTGATGATCGCCGCTCGCACCGACGAAAAGCTGCGGGCAACGTTGCAGCACGAACTCTGGCAATACCGGTCCAAGATGTACGAGGCGGCGCGGGCGATGCCCGGGACCGGGGACGTTCCCGAGGACACACTTCCGGTCCTGGTGGCGTTGCTGACCAATACCTTCGACGGTGCCGCGGTGGTGGAAGGCGTTCTGCCGCAACCCGAGATCGCCGAGCGCCGGATTCCGGTGCTGACCAAGCTTTTCGGTGCGGCCTGGCCCTGAGCGCGAGCAGACACAAAAGCCCCGGTTTCGTGCCGAAACCAGGGGCTTTTGTGTCTGCTCGCGGTGCTAAAGCGAGCCGATGCCGGCCTGCGGACCGAGCGCGAATCCCCAGTCGAACAGGCTGGCCGCCTGATCCCAGTAGGTCGGCCCGCCGGCGTGCACCAGGCCGTACATCATCGCGATCACGAGGCGACGGCCGCCGCGCGCGGCCGCGCCGACGAATGTCTTGCGGGCGGCGTTGGTGAAGCCGGTCTTGCCGCCGATCGCGCCGGGGTAGCGGGTCAGCAACTCGTCCTGGTTGAGGATCGGCTGGTCGCCGTTCTCGGTGGGGAACATGGCCGACGGCTCGGCGGTGATGTGCGCGAACGTCGGGTTGGCCATCGCCGCGCGGAAGATGACGGCGAGGTCATGTGCCGTCGACCAGCCGGAGCCGTCGGGCCCGTCCAGCCCGGAAGGTGTCGCGGCGCGGGTGTTGCCCGCCCCCAGCGACGCCGCTTTGGCGTTCATCTTGCCCACCGCGGCCTCCTGACCGCCCAGCATGTGCGCCAGCGTGTTGGCGGCGTCGTTCCCCGACACCAGCAGCAGACCGTCGAGCAGTTGGCGTGCGGTGTAACTGCGTCCGGCTCTGACGCCGGCGCAGTTGCATTCGACCGCCGTGTCCTGCGAATCAGCGACGACCGACGAGTTCAGGTCCAGCTCGTCGAGCGCCACGAGCGCCAGCAGTACCTTGATGGTGCTCGCCGGAGCGTGCGCGACGTTCTGGTCGCGGCCGGCCAGGATCTGCCCGCTGTCGAGGTCGGCCACGATCCAGGTCTGCGCCGGACCGTCCGGGATCGGCACCGACCCGGCAGCCTGCTGCACGTCGGTGTCCGCGTTGGACACCGGGGCACTACAGAACACCAACAGCGCGGCGGCCGCAGCCAAGAGCTTTCGCATGGGCGCTGAGTTTAACGGCGCGATGGCGGGGTGTTGAATCGTTTGCATGCTGAGCCTGGCCGAAATTTCCGACCGTCTGGAGATTCAACAGCTGCTGGTGGATTACAGCACAGCCATCGACCAACGTCGCTTCGACGACCTGGACAACGTCTTCACCCCGGACGCCTACATCGACTACCGCGAACTCGGCGGCATCGACGGTCCGTATCCAAAGGTGAAGAAGTGGCTGTCGGACGTGCTGCCCAATTTCCCGGCCTATTCGCACATGCTCGGCAACTTCTCGGTCCGCATCGACGGGGACACCGCATCCTCGCGGGTGATCTGCTTCAACCCGATGGTGCTCGGTGGCGAGCAGGACCAGATCCTGTTCTGCGGGCTCTGGTACGACGACGAGTTCGTGCGCACCCCGCAAGGCTGGCGGATGACGCGGCGCGTCGAGACCAAGACTTTTCAGAAGGTCATGTAAGCGAATTTCCGCGCGGGCATGGCTTTCTGGCACAATGGGCGGCTGTCCGTCGCGCGACCAAGGTCGTGCCCCGGTCATACACGCGAGGCAAAACCGGACCCGGGCATCCCGCCCCGGTCGCTGAATTGCAGCGTGACACCCACAGGAGTTCAGTCATGGCTGTCAAGATCAAGCTCACCCGGCTTGGCAAGATCCGCAACCCCCAGTACCGCGTGGCCGTCGCCGATGCGCGCACCCGCCGCGACGGCCGCTCCATCGAGGTCATCGGCCGCTACCACCCCAAAGAAGAGCCGAGCCTGATCGAGATCGACTCCGAGCGCGCGCAGTACTGGCTGTCCGTGGGCGCCCAGCCCACCGAGCCCGTCCTCAAGCTGCTCAAGATCACCGGTGACTGGCAGAAGTTCAAAGGCCTGCCCGGCGCCGAGGGCCGGCTGAAGGTCAAGCCCGCCAAGCCCAGCAAGCTCGAGCTGTTCAACGCCGCGCTGGCCGAGGCTGACGGCGGGCCCACCACCGAGGCCACCAAGCCGAAGAAGAAGTCCGCGCCCAAGAAGGCCGCCAAGGGTGACGAGGCCGCCGAGACCGGCGCGGAGAAGGCGGCCGCCACCGCCGAGTCCGAGCAGGGCGAGCAGTCCGTGCCGGCCGAGCCCGCCACCGAGAGCTGAGCCCGGTGAGCACCGTCGTGGTCGACGCCGTCGAGCACCTGGTCCGCGGCATCGTCGACAACCCTGACGACGTGCGGGTCGACCTGGTCACCAGCCGTCGGGGACGCACCGTAGAGGTCCACGTCCACCCCGACGACCTGGGCAAGGTGATCGGTCGTGGAGGACGCACCGCCACCGCGCTGCGCACGCTGGTCGCCGGAATCGGTGGCCGCGGCATCCGCGTCGACGTGGTGGACACCGACCAGTAGCACCCGTGGAGCTGATCGTCGGGCGCGTGGCCAAGGCCCACGGGATCACCGGCGAGGTCGTGGTCGACGTTCGCACCGACGATCCCGACACCCGGTTCGCACCGGGCAGCAGGTTGCGCGCCAAGAAACCGCGCGATGCTGCTCCTACGCGCAGCTATGTCGTCGAGGGTGCGCGCCCGCACGGTGCCCGGTTGCTGGTGCGGTTGGCCGGCGTCACCGACCGGGACGGCGCCGATGCGTTGCGAGGCAGCCTGTTCGTCATCGACTCCGACGAACTGCCCCCGATCGACGAGCCGGACACCTATTACGACCATCAGCTGGAGGGTCTGCGGGTGACGACGACGGCCGGGCGCGAGGTCGGCGTCGTCGCCGAGGTGCTGCACACCGCGGGCGCCGAGTTGTTGGCCGTCAAGGGCGATTCCGGTGAGGTACTGGTGCCGTTCGTCAGCGCGATCGTCACCTCGGTGTCGCTGCAGGACGGCACCCTGGAGATCGAGCCGCCCGACGGTCTGCTGGATCTCGGCTGACAGGGCACGTGTCGACGTGAGAATCGATATAGTCACGATCTTCCCGGCCTATCTGGACCCGCTGCGGGAATCGTTGCCCGGCAAGGCAATCGCGTCTGGACTGGTGGATTTGCGGGTGCACGACCTGCGGCGCTGGACCCATGACGTGCACCACTCGGTGGACGATGCGCCCTACGGCGGCGGCCCCGGGATGGTCATGCGAGCGCCGGTATGGGGCGATGCGCTGGACGAAATCTGTTCGGCGGAAACGCTATTGGTGGTTCCCACCCCCGCCGGGAGACTGTTCGATCAGCCCACCGCGCAGCGCTGGAGCACCGAGGGTCATCTGGTGTTCGCCTGCGGCCGATACGAGGGAATCGACCAGCGCGTGGTGCAGGACTCAGCCCGCCGGATGCGCGTCGAAGAGGTGTCGATCGGCGATTACGTGCTGCCCGGCGGCGAGTCGGCGGCACTGGTGATGATCGAGGCCGTGCTGCGGTTGCTGACCGGAGTGCTGGGCAATCCGGCGTCGCATCAACATGATTCGCATTCGTCGGCGCTGGACGGGTTGTTGGAGGGGCCGAGCTACACCCGCCCGCCGAGCTGGCGTGGACTGGACGTTCCGCAGATTCTGCTCTCCGGGGACCATGCCCGCATCGCCGCCTGGCGGCGGGAGGTGTCGCTGCAACGCACCCGCGAGCGCCGTCCGGAACTCCTGGAGTGAGCCCGCCCCTTCGCGCCGCGAGCAGACAGAGAATCGCACGAAACGGGCGATCTGAATGCGATTCTGCGTCTGCTCGCGCAACAAAGGTTAGATGCGGCCGTTGGGGAAGATCGTCTTGACGGCCTGGGTGATCGTGTCGCGGGCGGTGGCGTCGTCGGAGGGCTGCAGCGACTCGATCACCATGATGTAGCGGCGGTCCGCTCCGATCACCCCGGTGGACAGATGCATCCAATCGGCGCCGATGCAGCACATCCAACCTTGCTTGACCGCGACGGGCTCGGCATACAAGCCGTCCGGTATCCCGAATCGCTGCGGGTAGCCGTCGATGCCAGTGGGGGTGGACCGGGCCAGATTGTTGAGGATGAGCCGGGAGCGGTCCGACGGCAGCCCGCCCGAACCGTCCAGCAGCCCCTCGTAGTAGTGGATCAGGTCGTTGGCCGAGCTGATGGTGTTCCACCACCGTCCGTCGCTGGGCGGAGTGGTCGAGGTCAGCCCGTAGCGGTTGGCGACCGTGGTGACGATGGCATCGCCGCCGTCCTGGCCCCAGAACCGCTCGGCCGCATCGTCATCGGACGACTGCAGCATCACGTCCAGCGCACGGTGGTCGTCGGGGGACAGCACCGCACGGCCCTCGGACTCCCGCAGCAGCAACTCGTCGGCGATGAACAGTTTCGCCACTGACGCGGTGGCGATGATCTGGTCGTTGCCGTTGGAGACCGACTGATGCGTGACTCGGTCGAGGATGGCCACCGAAAGCGTCGCACCGCTGACCGCGGCCTGAGCGGTGGCCTGCTGCACGCGCGCCTGCACCCCGGTCAGTCCGCTGGGTCCGACGAGGTTCGGCAACGCCAGCGGCGTCCCGGTCGGTGTGATGGCCCGCAGCAGCAACTCCACCAACTGCGGTTGCGGTTGGGGGTGCTGCTCGGACACCGACGGCGCGGCGGAGTTGAACGCATTGGCGTGCACGGTCGCCTCGCACCCGGCCACCACCACCAACGCCGCTGCCGCCGCGGCGGTCAGCATGGTCAGCGGACGGGCTCGCATGGCGCTCCTCCTGGCGTCCCGTGGGCGTCTGTGTGGCCGGGCTGCCGCGTCGTGAAGCCGAGGTTTGCGATCTCGTCCAGGTATTGATTCGGCGCGGTTAGAACCCCAGTCATATGTACCATTTGCAGGCGCTTCGGCGCGGGCGCGAACCACTACAGTTTCCTGTGATTTTCACTGCATGCGCACCATCTGGCACAATTGGGCGGTTGTCTCCGGTGGCCGTCGGAAGGCGCGTGCCTACCGCCTGCCGCGAGACGCGACTAAGAAGCCCGAAAACCATCGGCTTGGTGACCGCCGCACGTCCGCGTGCGGATGGTCTAACCCAGGCCGCGACCCCGAGGAAGTGTCTCTCCCATGAACAGGCTGGACTTCGTCGACCAGGCGTCGCTGCGCGACGACATCCCCGCCTTCCACCCCGGCGACACCATCAACGTGCACGTCAAGGTCATCGAGGGCGCCAAGGAACGTATCCAGGTGTTCAAGGGCGTGGTGATCCGCCGCTCCGGTGGCGGCATCCGCGAGACGTTCACGGTGCGCAAGGAGAGCTACGGCGTCGGCGTCGAACGCACCTTCCCGGTGCATTCGCCCAACATCGACCACATCGAGGTGGTGACCCGCGGCGACGTCCGTCGGGCCAAGTTGTACTACCTGCGTGAGCTGCGCGGCAAGAAGGCCAAGATCAAGGAGAAGCGCTGACCGCGCACGCCCCGGTTGGGTCCCGGCGTCCGCAGCCGCCCGCACGGTGCTGGCTACGCTGATCTCGTGACTGACACTGAGGGATCTCCTTCGGAGGACTCGCATTCCGAGCGCCGGCCTGACGCTGCGCCGCCGGAGTCGCAGCCGCGCGTCACCAGCGAAGCCGAAACGCCGGACGACGACGAGGTCGTCGCCTCCGATTCCGAGGAAGGCGAAGCCAAGCCGAAGCGCTCGACGCTGCGGGAACTCGCCACACTGGCCGTCATCGCGCTCACCCTTTACTACGTCATGCTGACGTTCGTCGCGCGTCCGTACCTGATCCCGTCGGAGTCGATGGAACCGACCCTGCACGGCTGCTCCACGTGCGTCGGCGACCGCATCATGGTCGACAAACTCAGCTACCGCTTCGGCGAGCCGAAACCCGGCGACGTGATCGTCTTCAAGGGTCCGCCGTCGTGGAACATCGGATACAAGTCGATCCGCTCGCACAACACCCTGGTGCGCTGGGTGCAGAATGCGCTGTCCTTCATCGGCTTCGTGCCGCCCGACGAGAACGATTTGGTCAAGCGGGTGATCGCGGTCGGCGGACAGACCGTTCAGTGCCACGAAGACACCGGCCTGACCGTCAACGGCAAGCCGCTCAAGGAGCCGTATCTGGACGCCAACACGATGATGATCTCGCCGTACCAGCAGGCGTACCGGTGCCTGGGCAGCGAATTCGGGCCGGTCACGGTGCCGCCGGGACGGCTCTGGGTGATGGGTGACAACCGGACCCACTCGGCGGACTCGCGGGCGCACTGTCCGATGCAGTGCACGGGCGACCCGACGGCGGGAACAGTGCCGGTCGACAATGTCATCGGCAAGGCCAGGTTCATCGTGTGGCCGCCGCAGCGGTGGGGTGGCGTGGGTTCGGTGAACCCTCAGCAAGGTCAGTAGCCATGGCCACGACTTGGCCGCCACGGACGGTGATCCGCAAATCGTCAGGATTGCGCACCCTGGAATCCGCGCTGCACCGCAGCGGTCTGGGTCCGGTTGCCGGGGTGGACGAGGTAGGGCGTGGTGCCTGCGCCGGCCCGCTCGTCGTGGCGGCCTGCGTGCTGGGTCCGAACCGCCTGGAAAGCCTTGCCGCTCTTGACGATTCGAAGAAGCTGACAGAGAAGGCGCGGGAGAAGCTGTTCCCGTTGATCCGTCGGTATGCCCTCGCCTATCACGTGGTGTTCATTCCCTCGACCGAGGTCGACCGCCGCGGGGTGCACGTGGCCAACATCGAGGGCATGCGGCGCGCGGTCGCGGGGTTGTCGGTGCGGCCGGGTTATGTGCTGAGCGACGGTTTCCGGGTGCCCGGGTTGGCGGTGCCGTCGCTGCCGGTGGTCGGCGGCGACGCGGCGGCGGCCTGCATCGCCGCGGCCAGTGTGCTGGCCAAGGTCAGCCGGGATCGGTTGATGGTCGCGATGGACGCCGATCATCCCGGCTACGGCTTCGCCGAGCACAAGGGCTACAGCACGCCCGCGCACAGTCGCGCGTTGAGCCGCCTCGGGCCGTGTCCCGAGCACCGCCGTTCGTTCATCAACGTGCGGCGGGTCGCGACCGTGCTCGGCTCCGGCGGTCCGGGCGAGGGCGCCGTTTACGAGTGCGCAAAGATGGGGCAAGAGTTGCGGGAAAAGGACGTCTGAACAGATGAGTGCAGAAGATCTCGAAAAGTACGAAACCGAGATGGAGCTCTCGCTTTACCGCGAATACAAGGACATCGTCGGTCAGTTCAGCTACGTCGTGGAAACCGAGCGGCGCTTCTATCTGGCCAACAGTGTCGAGATGGCGCCGCGCAACGCCGACGGCGAGGTGTACTTCGAGCTACGCCTGGCCGACGCGTGGGTCTGGGACATGTACCGGCCGGCCCGGTTCGTCAAACAGGTGCGGGTGGTGACGTTCAAAGACGTCAACATCGAAGAGGTCGAAAAGCCCGAACTGCGGCTGCCGGAGTAGTCAGTCCTGCCCCGGCGGCAGCTGACCGCGGGCATCGATGACCCTGCGCGCGACGTCGGCGAGCTTGATGTTCAGTCCCTGCGAGTGCCGTCGCAACAGGTCGAACGCCTGATCCTCGTTCATCTCGTGCAGCATCATCAGCATGCCGACCGCCTTGCCGATCTCCCGGTTGCTCAGCAGGCCCCGGCGCAGGCTCGAGGCGTCTTCGCCTTGTGCGACCGCGTTGATGGCCACGCTGGCGAACGAGGCCAGCACCGCGGCCCGTCCCGCCGATTCGGAGTCGAACAGGTTGGGTGTTTCGCTGAACAGGTTGAGCGCCGCCACCTTGCGCTTGTCGATCAGCAGCCGAAATCCCATCGCACCGCGCACCGGCGTCTCGGCGACCAGACGGGCCGCGAGTGCCGGCCACAAGGTCGGCGTGGCCAGATCGGGTTCGATCTGCGGCGTCTCCTCCTCGATCGCGTCGATACAGGGGCCGTCACCGGCACGTCGTTCCAGGTCGTCGATGTGGTGGGCGAGACGACTGCTCGCCCCGACCGTCACGTACTGGTCGTCGCGCTTCATCAGCATGCTGGCGTGATCACATCCCGGCACGATCAAGGTGGCCGCCACGCAGATGGCCGCATACATCTGCTTCGCATCCGAACCCTGGTAGATGATCTCGGCCAGGGCGGCGAACACGGTGGCGGGATCAGCCGTCAACGCGCCGGGTGCCGAGCTGTCGGCCCTCGATTCGTCTGCCACGTCCATACCGTCCTTCGAAGCGCTGGGACGGCCGTAGGCTATCGGAGTCGTCATGCGGGTCACACACCTACGGCACGTTCGAGATCTTTCAGTGACGTCTCCAGGTGACTCAGCATGCGTTGCAGATGCGGCACGCTGCCCCTGGCGCCCACCAGACCAAAATCAAGATTCTCGCCGTTGTTGGTCACGGTGATGTTCATGGCCTGGCCGTCCAGGGTGATCGACAACGGGTAGTTGCCGACCAGCTGCGCACCGCGCCAGTACAACGAATCCTTCGACCCCGGCACGTTGGATATCACAATATTGAACGGCGGTGGGGCGGTGCGGATGAATCCCGGAATCAGTCCGAGGAAGAGTCCTCCGGTCAGAAACGCCGACAGAGCGAGCTGTTGGACCTGGGGAAGCTCCATGAACAGCTGCTTCTGCTCGCGCATCGAGGAACTGATCCCTTCGAAGCGTTTGCCCGCGTCCTCGAGGTCGGTGTTCAGGTTGCACAACACGGTGCCCACCGCGTTCCCGCTGCCTTCGGCGTCGGATTCCTTGCGCAGGCTCACCGGGACCATCGCGATCAGCGGCGCATCGGGAAGCGCGTCCTGTTCGAGCAGATAGCTCCGCAGCGCACCCGCGGACATCGCCAACACCACGTCGTTGAAGGTGGCGTTGGCGGCGTCCTTGACCGCGAAGAGCCGCTCCAGCGACCACGACTGGGCGGCAATGCGCCGAGCGCCGCCGATCCTGACGTTGAACATGGTCTTGGGCGCCCGGAACGGAAACGTCAGTTGTTGTTCGAGCAACGCCGCGCGCGCCAGGGACAGCGTCGACGGCGCCAAAGCCGCGGTCGAGCCGATCGCGCCGGTCAGCTTCTGCAGCGGCGAGGATCCGCCGTCGCTGTCCGGCTTGTGGCGCGGTTTGAGCTCCCAGGGCACCCGGACTTCGTCGTCGCCCGGGTCGTCGGTGAACGCGCGCTGCATCATCCGCAGCGCGGACACGCCGTCCATCAGCGAATGGTGGAACTTCGTGTAGACCGCGTAGCGCCCGTCGTTGAGGCCCTCGACCAGATGCGCCTCCCATAAGGGGCGGTGGCGGTCGAGCAGACTGCCGTGCAAGCGCGAGCACAGTTCCAGCAACTCGCGGACCCGGCCGGGCCGAGGGAGGGCGGAGCGGCGGAAGTGGTAATCGAGTTCGACGTCCTGGTCGATCGCCCAAGCGAGATTGGTGAGCGGGCCGGCGAAAGCCGGATGCTTGCGGAAGGTGGGCTGGATGTCGGTGCAGGCCAGCATCGACTCGTACGCCTCGGTCACAAAGTCGTCATCGGCTCCCTCCGGCGGCTTGAAGAGCTGCAGAGCACCGACGTGCATCGGGTGTTCGCGTGACTCGCCAACCAGGAACATCGAATCGGTCGGTGCGATCAGCTTCATGGCTCCTCTTTCGCTGCCAGATGACATGAACCCGCTATGAATAGCCAGGTGTTGCGAATTGCACACATTCGGTGACTTATCGCCTCCGGGCGTTTGACCGGCGCAGAAGAGGGCCGTTGCAGGTGGGCTTAACCGTCGCCGTCACCGGGCCGACCGGGGAAATCGGCATCTCGGCCGTCACCGCGCTGGAGCGCGAACCCGCCGTGGACAAGATCCTCGGAATGGCGCGGCGGCCGTTCGATCCGCGCGTTCACAGCTGGGCGAAGACGACGTACCGGCAGGGAGACATCCTGGACCGCGACGCGGTCGAGGCGTTGGTCGCCGACGCCGACGTGGTCGTCCATCTGGCCTTCGTCATCATGGGCTCGCGTGAGGAGAGCGAACGGGTCAACCTGCGCGGCACCCGCAACGTATTCGAAGCCACGGTCGGGGCGAAGCGTCCCCGGCGCCTGGTGTACACCTCGTCGGTCGCAGCCTACGGGTACCACTCCGACAACCCGGTGCCGTTGACCGAGGATGTCCCGGCGCGCGGTTCTGCCGAGCACTATTACTCAGACCAGAAGGCCGCGTGCGAGGCGGCGCTGGCCGAGATCACCGAAGGGTCGTCCTTGGAGGTGTTCGTGCTGCGGCCGTGCATCGTCGTCGGTCCCGAAGCGCCCGCGCTGGCAGGGCCGTTGACGAAGTTGCCGGCGCCGGTGCGTGCGGTGTCCAGGATGGTGCCGTTGCTCAAGCCGGTGGTCCCCGACCCCGGATTTCCGCTGCAGTTGGTGCATCACGACGACGTCGCGTCGGCGATCGCGCTGGCGGCTACGTCACCGGCCCCGCCGGGTGCATACAACATCGCCGGAAACGGGGTCGTCACCGTCAGTCAGGTGGCCAAGGCCCTCGGGGCCCGCCCGATCCGGGTTCCGGCCGCTGCGGCATCGGTGGCGTCGACGACGATTTCGCGTTTGCCGTTCGTCCCCTCTCTGCTGGAGTGGCTGCACGTCGCGCGGACATCGGTGGTGATGGATACCAGCCGGGCCAGACGTCAGCTCGGTTGGCGCCCGACGCACACCTCGGCGGAGGCGTTGGAGTCGCTGGCCGCCGCGGTCTGACGTGGCCAAGGTACGTTGAGCCGGTGACAGGCGAAAAGACGCAGTGGGGCACGTAACCGCGCGTCGGCGCGTGAGACATCTGGTCGCCGATCAAGTGAGCACCCGCCAGGAGATCCTGGCCGTCGAAGAGCCGCTGGAAATCCGCCTCGACGGGACGCCGGTCACCGTGACTATGCGCACGCCTGGCTCGGATGTCGAACTGGCACAAGGCTTTCTGCTGACCGAGGGGATCATCGCCGAGCGGGCGGACGTGCGGACGATCCGATACTGCGCCGGGCGCGACACCGACGGCGTGAACGACTACAACGTGCTCGACGTGACGCTGGCATCCGGCGTCGAGCTTCCGGATCTGGATGTGACCCGCAACTTCTACACCACGTCCTCGTGCGGGGTCTGTGGCAAAGCGTCGCTGGAGGCGGTGCGCGCGATCAGTCGTTACGCGCCCGGGGACGATCCCGCCACCGTCAGCACCGCCACCTTGACCCGGATGCCGCACCAATTGCGGGGCGCCCAAACGGTTTTCGCGTCCACCGGGGGGCTGCACGCCGCCGCGCTGTTCGGGGTCGACGGGACGATGTTGGTCGCGCGGGAGGACATCGGCCGACACAACGCCGTGGACAAGGTGATCGGTTGGGCGCTGGAGCACGACCGGATCCCGCTGTCGGCGTCGGTGCTGCTGGTCAGCGGGCGGGCGTCGTTCGAGTTGACGCAGAAGGCGCTGATGGCCGGGATCCCGGTGCTGGCTGCCGTTTCGGCGCCGTCGTCACTGGCGGTTTCGCTGGCCGAGGAGTCCGGGGTCACGCTGGTGGCGTTCCTGCGGGAGGATTCGATGAACGTCTACACCCGGGCGGAGCGGGTCGTCTAGAAGCCATGGTCCGGCGGGATTCGGGCTGTGGATGAATGCTCAACTGGGGATAACAGGGTCGTTGCGCCGGCCGCTACGCGTCCGTCACCCCCAATGTGTCGGGGCGAGCGGGCACATTCAGCGTCATGACGACGATGACTCGAACCCAGCTCGGCGCGCTGGGTGAGCAACTGGCGGTAGACCATCTGATCGGCCTGGGCTTGCGGATCCTGGACCGCAACTGGCGTTGCCGATATGGCGAGCTTGACGTGATCGCGTGCGACGTGGCCGCCCGCACAGTGGTGTTCGTCGAGGTCAAGACGCGCACCGGCGACGGCTACGGCGGAGTGGCGCAGGCGGTGACCGGGCAGAAGGTGCGCCGGCTGCGCCGGTTGGCCGGGTTGTGGCTGGCCGGCCAGCACGAAAGATGGGCCGCGATCCGCATCGACGTCGTCGGTGTGCGTATCGGCCGTTGCCGCGTCCCGGAGCTGACTCACCTCAAGGGGGTGGGGTGATGGCGCTGGGACACGCGTTCTCGGTCGGGGTGCAGGGGTTGGACGGGCACATCGTGGAGATCGAGGCCGACATCAGCTCGGGACTGCCGGGGGTGCACCTGGTGGGTCTGCCCGACGCGGCGTTGCAGGAGTCGCGCGATCGGGTGCGCGCCGCGGTCACCAACTGCGGCAACGAGTGGCCGATGGCCCGCCTGATCCTGGCGTTGTCCCCGGCGACGTTGCCCAAGATGGGGTCCGTCTACGACATCGCGTTGGCGTCGGCGGTGTTGTCGGCCCAGCGCAAGAAGCGGTGGCATCGGCTGGAAAAGACAGTGCTGCTGGGGGAGTTGTCTCTGGACGGCCGGGTGCGACCGGTCCGCGGGGTGCTGCCGGCTGTGCTGGCCGCCAAGCGGGACGGCTGGCCGACCGTCGTCGTTCCGAGCGCCAACCTCGCCGAGGCCAACCTGGTCGACGGCATCGACGTCCGCGGTGTGCGCACGCTCAGGCACCTGCAGAGCTGGCTGGACGGGTCCGGGAGGCTGGACGAGCCGGTGCCCGCAGCACCCGTCGTCGACGAGCCGACGGCAGATCTGGCCGACGTCGTCGGTCAGTCGCAGGCCCGTTTCGCCGTCGAAGTGGCGGCCGCCGGTGCCCACCACCTGATGATGACCGGCCCGCCCGGAGTGGGTAAAACGATGCTGGCGCAACGCCTTCCGGGACTGCTGCCGCCACTGACCCATGACGAGGCACTCGAGGTCACCGCCGTCCACTCCGTGGCGGGCCTGCTGTCCGGGGACATGCCCCTGATCACCCGGCCACCATTTGTCGCGCCGCATCACACCTCCAGCGTGGCGGCCCTCGTCGGCGGGGGTAGTGGGCTGGCGCGTCCGGGCGCGGTCAGCCGGGCGCACCGCGGGGTGTTGTTTCTCGACGAGTGCGCCGAAATCGGCGCCAGGACGTTGGACGCGTTGCGAACGCCGTTGGAAGACGGCGAGATCCGGCTTGCCCGTCGCGACGGCGTGGCGTGCTACCCCGCCCGGTTCCAACTGGTGATGGCGGCCAATCTGTGTCCCTGCGCTCCGGCCGATCCGCAGGACTGCATCTGCCCCGGCCTGGTCAAACGACGCTACCTGAGCAAACTGTCCGGCCCGCTGCTGGACCGGGTGGACCTGCGGGTGCAGATGCACGTGGTACGTGCCGGGGCGTTCTCGGAGGCCGACGGAGAGTCGACAGCACAGGTCCGCCGCCGGGTAGCGCAGGCCCGGGAGGCCGCGGCCCACCGCTGGAAGCCGCACGGCTACAGCACCAACGCCGAAGTCAGCGGCGCGCTGCTGCGCCGGGAATTCAGGCTCGGGGGTGCCGCGATGGCGCCACTGCACAAAGCACTGCGGCAGGGGATGCTCAGCATCCGCGGCGTGGACCGCACGCTGCGGGTCGCGTGGACGCTTGGCGACCTCGCCGGGCAGACGTCACCAGGGTTAGCGGAAGTGGCTGCGGCACTGAGCTTTCGGCAGTTCGGAGCCGCGCGATGAGCATGGATGCACAGGCGCGGGCCTGGGCCTACCTGTCGCGGGTGGCCGAACCGCCGTGCGCTGAACTCGCCGCCCTGGTGCGATGCGTGGGCCCGCAGGAGGCAGCCGAACGCATTCGGCGGGGCCTGGTCGACGGCGCGCTGGCCCGACAGACCGAAGCCAGACGTGAAATCGACCGAGCCGCAGACGATTTGGATCTCATCGGGCGCCGCGGCGGCCGGCTGATCACCCCGGACGATGACGAGTGGCCGGTGCTGTCGTTCGCCGCATTCGCCAGCGCCTCCCTCAGATCTCGGGGCGGGCCGCCGCTGGTCTTGTGGGCGCTGGGACCCGCGGTGCTGGACGAGGTGTCCCAACGTTGCGCGGCCATCGTCGGCACCCGCGCCGCCACCAGCTACGGCGAACACATGGCGGCCGACCTGGCGGCGGGTCTGGTCGAACGGGACGTCGCGGTCGTCTCCGGTGGCGCGTTCGGCATTGACGGCGCGGCGCACCGGGCGGCGCTGGCGGCCGAGGGTGTCACCGTGGCCGTGCTGGCCGGCGGAATCGACGTGCCCTATCCGGCGGGACACTCCGGGTTGCTGCACCGCATCGGTCGGCACGGCCTGCTGGTCACCGAATACCCGCCGGGTGTCCGGCCGGCCCGGCACCGGTTTCTCACCCGCAACCGGCTCGTCGCCGCCGTCGCCGGCGCGACGGTCGTGGTGGAAGCCGGTCTCCGAAGCGGTGCCGCCAACACCGCGGCCTGGGCACGTGCGCTGGGCCGGGTGCTGGCCGCGGTGCCCGGCCCGGTCACGTCGTCGGCATCCGCGGGATGTCATGCGTTGCTGCGCAACGGCGCCGAGTTGGTCACCCGCGCCGACGACGTCGTCGAACTGGTTGGTCGCATCGGTGAGTTGGCGCTCGATGAGCCGCGACCTGAGACCCCGCTGGACGGGCTGAGCGAGACCGAGCGCCGGGTCCACGACGCGCTGCCCGGCCGTGGTTGCGCAACGGTAGACCAGATTGCCGTCGCGGCCGGGCTGGTCCCCGAACAGGTGCTGGGGCCGCTGGCGTTGCTTGAGGTGGCCGGACTCGTCGAGCCCGACGACGGACAGTGGCGCCTCGTGCGTCGGGCGCGCAGCAAAACGCGACTCGTATAGTCGAATGAGGGTCGGGTTCGGTGCCCTCAGGTCAGAACAGGAGCAACAGTGGCAGGTCGGCCTTTGCAGGCATTCGAAGTAGTCAGCACCGAGGACCTCACCCCGCACATGGTCAGGTTGGTGCTGGGTAGCAGTAATTTCGAGACCTTCGTGCCCAGCAAGTTCACCGACTCTTACGTCAAATTGGTTTTCGTCGCCGACAACATCGACGTGGACGAGTTGCCGCAGCCTCTGACGCAGGACAGTTTCTCCGACCTGCCCCCCGAGCAGCGGCCCCCGGTGCGCACCATCACCGTCCGTCGTGTCGACGAACAAGCCCAGCAGATCACCGTCGACATCGCGGTACACGGCGAACACGGGGTCGCCGGGCAATGGGCCGCGACCGCCGAACCCGGTCAGCGGATCTATCTGATGGGGCCCGGTGGCGCCTACACGCCCGACCCGACCGCCGACTGGCACCTGCTGGCCGGCGACGAATCCGCGCTGCCGGCCATCGCGGCGGCGCTGGAAGCCCTGCCCGAAACGGCGGTGGGCAAGGCGTTCATCGAGGTCGCCTTCCCCGACGACGAGATCGAGCTGACCCACCCCGAAGGGGTCGACGTGTCCTGGATCGTGCGCGGCGGCCGCGCCGACCTGGTTCCCGAAGACCGCGCCGGCGACCACGCGCCGCTGATCGAGGCGGTGACCACGACGCCCTGGTTGCCCGGTCAGGTGCACGTCTTCATCCACGGCGAAGCGCAGGCCGTCATGCACAACCTGCGCCCCTACATCCGCAAGGAACGCGGTGTCGAAGCCCAGTGGGCGTCGATATCCGGTTACTGGCGGCGCGGTCGCACCGAAGAGTCGTTCCGGCAGTGGAAGAAGGAACTCGCCGAGGCGGAGGCCGCGGATCAGTAGTCCTGCCGCCACCTTGCCACTGGCATCCTCTACGTCATGGCATTCGGTGACTATCAGCTCGAGATCTATTTCCAGGGCCTGGCCGGCGTAGCGCCCGCGCTGCCCATGGCCTACGCCGAGTTGGAAGCGCGGGCCGAGATGGCCATGCCGCCCTCGGTGTGGTCCTACGTCGTCGGGGGCGCCGGCGACGAGCGCACCCAGCGGGCCAACCGCGAAGCCTTCGATCGTTGGGGGCTGATGCCGCGCATGTTCGTCGGCGCCACCGAGCGCGACCTGTCGGTGGAGATGTTCGGCTTGAAGTTGCCGTCGCCGCTGTTCATGGCTCCGATCGGCGTCATCGGACTGTGCGCCCAGGACGGCCACGGCGACATCGCGACAGCCCGCGCGGCGGCCCGCACCGGGGTTCCGATGGTCGTGTCCACGTTGACCGCAGACCCGATGGAGGACGTCGCCGCCCAGTTCGGCGACACCCCCGGCTTCTTCCAGCTCTACACGCCCAAGGACCGGGAACTGGCCGCCAGCCTGGTGCAGCGCGCCGAGGCCGCCGGCTTCAAAGCCATCATCGTCACCCTGGACACCTGGATCCCCGGCTGGCGCCCACGCGACCTGAGCACCGCGAACTTCCCGCAATTACGCGGACACTGCCTGAGCAACTACACCAGCGATCCGGTCTTTCGTGCCAGCCTGCAGCGTCCACCCGAAGAAGACCCGCAAGGTACCGTGCTGCGCTGGGCGTCCCTGTTCGGCAACCCTCTGACCTGGGACGACCTACCCTGGCTGCGTTCGCTGACCGACCTGCCGCTGATCATCAAAGGCATCTGCCATCCCGCCGACGCGCGCCGCGCCAAGGACGGCGGAGTCGACGGCATCTACTGCTCGACCCACGGCGGACGGCAAGCCAACGGCGGGCTGCCGGCGCTGGACTGTCTGCCCGGCGTCGTCGAAGCGGCCGACGGGCTGCCGGTGCTGTTCGACTCCGGTATCCGCAGCGGCGCGGACATCGTCAAGGCACTCGCTCTGGGCGCGACCGCCGTCGGTGTCGGGCGCCCGTACGCCTACGGCCTGGCGTTGGGAGGTGTCGACGGCGTCGTGCACGTGTTGCGGTCGCTGCTGGCCGAAGCCGATCTGACCATGGCGGTCGACGGCTATCCCTCGTTGCAAGATCTCACCCCGGACACGCTGCGGCGCGTCGGCTGAAACACCGCGCGGGGCTCTGCGAGCGTGGGGGAGTGCAGGCGATCCTCGAGGAGTTCGACGAGTACCTGGAGCTGCAGTGCGGTCGGTCGGCGCACACCCGCCGGGCCTATCTGGGCGACATCCGGTCGTTGCTGGACTTTCTGACGCAGCGGGGCTCGTCACTGCAATCGCTGCGCCTGCCGGTGCTGCGGTCATGGCTGGCCACCGCGGCGGGTGCCGGTGCGGCCCGCACCACGCTGGCCCGGCGCACCTCGTCGGTCAAGGCCTTCACCGCCTGGGCGCTGCGGCGGGGGCTCATCGCGGACGATCCGGCGGTGCGGCTGCAGGTCCCCAAAGCTCATCGCACCCTGCCCGCGGTGTTGCGTCAGGACCAGGCGCTGG
Source organism: Mycobacterium sp. NGS67 (assembly GCF_059812185.1). NCBI lineage: Bacteria > Bacillati > Actinomycetota > Actinomycetes > Mycobacteriales > Mycobacteriaceae > Mycobacterium > Mycobacterium sp. NGS67. The sequence goes on along the minus strand of NZ_JCALCF010000011.1, from coordinate 99,539 downwards.
CGGCCATGACGGCCGCTAAATCCGGTGCGCAGCAAGGTGATCCGCTCGCGTTGCGGGACCGTCTGATCGTCGAGCTGCTGTACGCCACCGGGATCCGGGTCAGCGAGCTGTGCGGGCTGGACGTCGACGACGTCGACATCACGCACCGCCTCGTGCGGGTTCTGGGTAAGGGCAACAAGCAACGCAGCGCGCCGTTCGGGCAACCGGCCGCCGAGGCGCTGCGGGCCTGGTTGACCGAAGGGCGACCGGCGCTGACTACCGTCGAGTCCGGGCCGGCGCTGCTGCTCGGTGCTCGCGGCCGGCGTCTCGACGTGCGGCAGGCGCGCACGGTGGTGCACCAGACCGTCGCCGCGGTGGACGGCGCGCCCGACATGGGTCCGCACGGGCTGCGGCACAGCGCGGCCACCCATCTGCTGGAAGGCGGGGCCGACCTGCGCGTGGTGCAGGAACTGCTCGGCCACTCCAGCCTGGCCACCACCCAGCTCTACACCCATGTCGCGGTGTCCCGATTGCGTGCGGTGCACGACCAGGCCCACCCCCGCGCCTAACGGTTCCTCGGCGCGAACAGACGCAAAAGCCCCTATTTCGTGCCGAAATAGGGGGCTTTTGCGTCTGCTCGCCGGGGGTGCCAGCGGCTTGAGCCGGATCGGCGTCGACGCCAGCAGGCCCAGCGGGTCGACGTAGTCGGCCCGCGACGCCGGGCCCCACATCGCGCCCCAGTGCAGGCATGCCGCGGCGGGACAACCTGCGTGCCCGGCGATCAACTCACCGATCACCGCGCCCGAGGCCACCGACTGACCCGCCCGCACCGCGGCACGGACCGGCTCGTAGCTGGTGTGCAAACCGCCCGGATGAGCCAACGACACCACCGGCCGACCCGCCAACACATCTGCGAACACCACCGTCGCATCGCCCGCGGCGTACACCGGCTGTCCCGGCGCGCCGCCGAGGTCCACCCCGCGGTGGCCGGACAGCCAGTTCGGTGACGGCGCGTCGAAACCCCGCAGGACCGTCGGCGCCGGACGCAACGGCCACCGAAGCCGCCCGCTGTCGGCGTCTGCAGGCGGCGCATTGACCAGCACCCAACCCAGTAACAGCGCCACCGCCAGCCATCGCACCTGCTCAGTGCATCCGGAACCGGACCTGGGGGCCAGTCGCCGGGACGGGCCTGTGGACGACGGGCGCAGCTGGGAAAAAGCAGGTGCCGAGTCGGTGTAAACTTCTCGACGCAGCTCGTGACAAGCGGGCTGACTTCGCGCGTCTGCACAGCGACCCAGTGGTTCAGGGATCCGCGACAGCATGCCGAGCGGTCCCGCAGCCGAGTTCTCTTGGAAGCGGGTACGGCATCGCAGCAGGCGCCAGGGCTTGGCGTCACCCGATGCCGGGCAACAACCGACACAAGTAAGGCATCAGCATGGCCGTCGTAACCATGAAGCAGCTGCTCGACAGCGGCACCCACTTCGGGCATCAGACCCGGCGCTGGAACCCCAAGATGAAGCGGTTCATCTTCACCGACCGCAATGGCATCTACATCATCGACCTGCAGCAGACGCTGACCTTCATCGACAAGGCGTACGAGTTCGTCAAGGAAACCGTCGCTCACGGCGGGACGGTGCTGTTCGTCGGCACCAAGAAGCAGGCGCAGGAGTCGGTCGCGGCCGAAGCGACCCGCGTCGGCATGCCGTATGTGAACCAGCGCTGGCTGGGCGGCATGCTCACCAACTTCTCCACCGTGCACAAGCGGCTGCAGCGCCTCAAGGAACTCGAGGCGATGGAGCAGACCGGTGGCTTCGAGGGCCGCACCAAGAAGGAAATCCTGGGTCTGACCCGCGAGAAGAACAAGCTGGAGCGGTCGCTGGGCGGTATCCGGGACATGGCCAAGGTGCCCTCGGCCATCTGGGTCGTCGACACCAACAAGGAGCACATCGCCGTCGGCGAGGCCCGCAAGCTGGGTATCCCGGTCATCGCGATCCTGGACACCAACTGCGATCCCGACGAGGTCGACTACCCGATCCCGGGCAACGACGACGCGATCCGCTCGGCCGCCCTGCTGACCAAGGTGATCGCCTCGGCCGTGGCCGAGGGCCTGCAGGCCCGCGCCGGCGTGGGACGCGGCGACGGCAAGCCGGAGGCCGAGGCCGCCGAGCCGTTGCCCGAGTGGGAGCAGGAACTCCTCGCCGGTGCCGCGGCCACCGCTGACACCGGCGCCACCGAATCAACCACAGATGCATCCTAGGAAAGGCTGAGCATTGGCGAACTACACCGCTGCCGACGTCAAGCGACTTCGGGAGCTGACCGGTGCCGGCATGCTCGACTGCAAGAACGCCCTGGTCGAGACGGACGGCGACTTCGACAAGGCCGTGGAGGCGCTGCGCATCAAGGGCGCCAAGGACGTCGGTAAGCGTGCCGAGCGCGCGACGGCCGAGGGCCTGGTCGCCGCCAAGGACGGCGCGCTCATCGAGCTGAACTCCGAAACCGACTTCGTCGCGAAGAACGACGAGTTCCAGCAGTTGGCCAACAAGATCGTCGAGGCGGCGGTGTCGGCGAAGGCGACCGACGTCGACGCGCTCAAAGCGGCCGACGCCGGCGGCCAGACGGTCGAGGAGGCGATCGCGGCGCTGTCGGCCAAGATCGGCGAAAAGCTGGAGCTGCGCCGGGTGGCCAACTTCGACGGCACCGTCGAGACCTACCTGCACAAGCGCGCCGCGGACCTACCGCCCGCGGTGGGGGTGCTGGTCGAGTACACCGGTGACGGCGCCGAGGCGGCACACGCGGTGGCGCTGCAGATCGCGGCGCTCAAGGCCCGTTACCTGTCCCGCGACGACGTCCCGGAAGACGTGGTGGCCAGCGAGCGACGTATCGCCGAGGAGACCGCGAAGACCGAAGGCAAGCCCGAGCAGGCGCTGCCCAAGATCGTCGAGGGCCGGCTGAACGGCTTCTTCAAGGACGCCGTGCTGCTCGAGCAGCCGTCGGTGTCCGACAACAAGAAGACCGTCAAGGCGCTGCTCGACGAGGCCGGCGTCACCGTGACCCGGTTCGTGCGCTTCGAGGTGGGTCAGGCCTAGCGCCGGTCCGATGCCGCGCGTACATGCATTCGGCGACGACGCCCTGGGTGACCTCGACGCGATCGGTGTTGCCGAGGCCCTCCGCTCCGGTCGGCTGAGCCGGACCGAGGTCATCGAGGCGGCGATCGCCCGCGCGGAAGCCGTCGACCCCAGCCTCAACGGTTTGGCGTACGCGGCATTCGACGGCGCTCGCGCCGCCGCCGCGCGGGACTGCACCGGCTTCTTTGCCGGCGTGCCGACGTTGATCAAGGACAACGTCGACGTCGCAGGGATGCCGTCGATGTACGGCACCGATGCGTGGGAACCCCGCCCGGCCAAGGCCGACAGCCAGGTCAGCCGGGTGCTGCTGGACACCGGACTGATAGCGCTGGGCAAGACTCAGCTCTCTGAGTTCGGTTTCAGCGCCGCCGCCGAGCACCCGCGGTTGGGCCCGGTCCGTAACCCGTGGAACACCGATTACACCGCGGGCGCGTCGTCGTCGGGGTCGGGTGCGTTCGTCGCGGCCGGCGTGGTGCCGATCGCCCATGCCAACGACGGGGGCGGTTCGATCCGCATCCCGGCGGCGTGCACCGGGTTGGTCGGGTTGAAGCCGTCGCGCGGACGGATGCCGTTGGATCCGCAGTACCGTCGCATGCCGGTGGGCATCGTCGCCAACGGTGTCGTGACCCGCACGGTGCGTGACACGGCAGCCTGTTATCGCGAGGTCGAGCGCGTCTTCCGCAACCCGAAGCTGCCACCCATCGGTGACGTGACCGGCCCCGGCAAACGCCGCTTGAAGATCGCCGTTGCGACGCAATCGATTCAGCGTGAATCCAGCCCGGAAGTCCGGGATCTGACGCTGAAATCGGCTGGCTTGCTGGAAGAGTTGGGGCACCATGTCGAACACGTCGACAGCTCCTGGGTTCCGACCAGCTTCCTCGACGATTTCGTGCTGTATTGGGGACTGCTGTCGCTGGGCCAGGTGAGCGTTGGCCGGCGTGCGTTCGGTGACACCTTCGACCGCACTCGACTGGACGCGCTGACGCTGGGTCTCTATCGCCACGCCAAGAGCAATCTGCACCGGCTCCCACTGGCGATCGCCCGGCTGCGCCGGTTGCCGCGGCGCAGCGCGGAGTTCTTCGCCACTTACGACGCCCTGCTCACCCCGACTCTCGCCGACGCGACGCCGCAGGTCGGGTATCTGGCACCCACGGAGTACCAGCAGGTCATCGATCGGCTGTCCGAGTGGGTCGCGTTCACGCCGTTGCAGAACGTGTCCGGAGATCCGGCGATCTCGCTGCCGCTGGGCAGATCCGCATCGGGTCTGCCGGTGGGCATGATGCTGTCCGCGGCGACCGGGCAGGAAGCGCGACTGCTGGAACTCGCCTATGAACTCGAAGAGGCCGCGCCGTTCGCGCGGATCCACGCCGACTAGTCGGAGCCGAGCTTCTCCAACATCCGCTTGAACTCACGTTGCTGAGTCTCGGTCAGTTTGGCCAGGATGCGGGCGTCGGCGGCGCGCACCACGGACTCGGCGCGCTTGAGCAGACCGCGGCCCTTGGTGGTCAGCGAGGCCGGCAATGCGCGCCCGGACGACACCGACGCCGGCCGGGCAACGGCGCCGATATCTTCGAGTTTGTGCAGCACGGTGTTCATCGCCTGCGGGGTGACGCTGGCATGCCGCGCCAGTTCGGCGCTGGACGACCCCGGTGATGTGGAAAGTATTCGCAGACAGACGAATTCGGGCAACGTGAGCCCCAGTGGTGCGAGTGCGGCCGACGCTTCGGGCCGCAGCACCGACGCCACCCGATACAGCAGGTAGCCCAGCGGCGCGTCCTCGGTGCGGGTCATATCAAGCATATTGACATATGTCCGCGCCGGACGGTACCGACGGCGCGTCATTAATAACTCCGATAACGCATTTGCCCCCAGTGGCATTGCCTGGCGACCGAGCCCGATTGTGCCGCCGTCCTATTCGACGATTGTCAACCGAGGTGCGAAAACGTCATGGTGAAAATGTGAAAGTTGTGGCACGAAACGTATTGTGGCCCATCTCAAATTGCCGCTGTTTTCGCTGGTAATGAGGCTGCACAACGGGATTCGACGCGGTGTCACTGTTTGAGTATGTGCGCGTTGGGTAATTGGGCGGTTACGTGCGGTTGGCAATTGAACGCGCAAAGCTGACTGCTCCGAATGAGATCGAATGAGAGGATTGACGTGAAGTTCCGCACTACCACTGCAAAGACGGCCATCGGTGCCGCCGGTATCGCGGCGGTGAGCTTGTTCGGGGCCGCGGCGGCTTCCGCTGCGCCCACCATCGTCGAGGGTCTGGGGACGCCAGAGACGCTGGTCGACGGCCCCTTGAGCACCGACTACACGGTCAGCAACCTGCAGCCCGCCAATATCACCATCCCGGGCTACACCCCCAAGGGTCAGCTCTGGCAGGCCGATGTCCAGGTTCGCGCCAACAGCGGTGTGATCACGCCCGTGGTGTCCAACTTCAACGCCCGTGCCGAGGGTCAGAATTACCGGGTGATCACCACGAAGATGACTCCTGAAGGCTTGAGTCCTGCGCCGATCACTCAGGGCGGGATGGCCAGCGGAAAGATCTACTTCGACGTGACCGGTCCCGCCCCGACCCGGGTGGTCTACAACGACGGCGTGCAGGATGTGTTGGTCTGGGAGGGTAGCCAGGCAGGCGCCCCGGCGCCCAATGCCTTGCCGAACCCGGCGCCTGCGCCCAACTCGGTGCCCGGCCCCAACTCGGTGCCCGCGCCGAACGCGGTTCCCGGCCCGAACTCGGCTCCGGCCCCCGACGCGGTGCCGAACCCGAGTGCCCCGGCAACCAACTGACCGGCCTAACGCAGCCTAGTTAGCCAGGTTGATCCTCCCCGCGCCGCCGCCATGGCGCGGGGAGGATTTCCCGTTGGGGGATCTTGCGGAGGCCGAAGGCCCGCCGTTCGAACCGGAAGCCCGCCGTTCGGGCGGAGGCCCGTCGTTCGGATGGATACCTCAGCGCGCGACGGGATCCGGGGCGCCCGATGCCGATGCGGGGTTCAGCACCGGCTCGCCCACGATCCAGCGCGGCTGCGGCGGGGTCATTGCCATGTACCCGACTCCGCGGACGGTGTCGACCACCGACTCATGCTCCGGGCCGAGCTTGGCCCGCAGGCGGCGCACGTGCACATCGACGGTGCGGACCCGCCCGTTGCTCTCATACCCCCACACTTCGTGCATCAGTCGGGTCCGGCTGAACGCCCGCCCGGCGTGCTGTACGAGGAAATACAGCAATTTGAACTCGGTCAGTGTCAGACCCAGGTCCGCGCCCCGCAACGAAACGGTGTAGCTGGACGGATGCAACACGAGGTCACCGAATTGCAGCGTGCCGCCCACGGCGTTGCGCCGACGCGTGATGGCCAATCGCAATCGCGCCTGCAGTTCGTCGGGCCCGGCCGCGGCGAGCAGCACATCGTCGAAGTTCCAGTCGACGTCCAGTGCCACGAAGTCCGCGGGCGCGACCACGGCAACCACGGCCAGCGCGGGCAGGTTGGCTGTCAGGCGGCGACAGGCGGCGCGAGCTGCCACCAAGTCGGTACGAGCATCGATGACCGCGACGTCGGCGCCGTCCAGCGCCCCATTGTCCAAGCCGGTCAAGGGCGCGCTGCGCACTGTCAAGGCGAAAGGTGCCAGCTCCAGCGCGGATTCGAAATCGCTCTCGTCGCTGAGCAGCAGAACATCCAACTCCGCATCTCCAAACCTCATGAGGGTGGTGCCTGCGTACCCCGACCCATTGCCGCGTCCTCGTGGAGACCTCCACCCCGAGCGCAGCGCTGATTACCCCATTCGGTGAGCGATTATTCCAATTTTGTTACGCCGCCGGCGGCGAACACCCGCAGATGTTCGATGGGCCCGGTCCGTTACACAGACCGGGCCCATCCTTCCAACAAGTTCTACTGTTGCGCCTTCTGACGCTGTTCGGCGACCTCGGCGGCACTGCGCGCGGCCTCGGCCTGCGCTTCTTTCTTGGCGGCGTCGCGCTGCGCTTCTGCCTTGTCCTGCTGCGCTTCACCCTCGTTGATCAGGTCGCCACGACCCGTCACGGTCCCGATCGCTTCTTTGGCCTTGCCCTTGACGTCCTCGACGACACCCTTGACCGCTTCAGCCGGTCCCGAGTTGCTGTCCGCCATGAGTTCCTCCTCGATCAGCCGCGATGGCATTGGTGAGTGCTAGGTGTGATGAACCGATCGAATTGGACCGGCCCGCCCCCGGACGATGCGGCCGTCGTGCTCAGACCGTGATGTCACCGTCGCGAAGAGCGGATTCCCAGACCGAAGGACGGCCAAACCTGGATTGGACTCGAGGACCCGACCCTCAGCGGAACGCGGCGATGAGGCAGGATAAGAGTGGTCGTCCCGAAAGGTTTGCTGGGATGGCAGTTTCAGGCGAGGAGACCGATGACAGAGCCCAGGGAGACCAACGGGATGCCGGCCGCCGCGGTCGCCGGCTCGCCGTCGAAGTTCTCCCGCGTGCTGCTGAAGCTAGGCGGGGAGATGTTCGGCGGAGGTCAGGTCGGGCTTGATCCCGACGTGGTCGCGCTGGTGGCCCGTCAGATCGCCGAAGTGGTGCGCGGCGGGGTGCAGGTCGCGGTGGTGATCGGCGGCGGCAACTTCTTCCGTGGCGCGCAGTTACAGCAGCGCGGCATGGAGCGGACCCGCTCGGACTACATGGGCATGCTCGGCACCGTGATGAACAGCCTGGCGCTGCAGGACTTCCTGGAGAAAGAGGGCATCGCCACGCGCGTGCAGACCGCGATCACGATGGGCCAGGTGGCCGAGCCCTACCTTCCGCTGCGCGCGGTACGGCACCTGGAAAAGGGGCGAGTGGTGATCTTCGGGGCCGGCATGGGCCTGCCGTACTTCTCCACCGACACCACCGCGGCGCAACGGGCGTTGGAGATCGGTGCCGACGTGGTGTTGATGGCCAAAGCGGTCGACGGCGTGTTTGCCGAGGATCCGCGGGAGAACCCGGACGCCGAGTTGCTCACCGCGATCAGTCACCGCGAAGTCATCGATCGCGGCTTGCGGGTGGCCGATGCCACCGCGTTCAGCCTGTGTATGGACAATGGCATGCCGATCCTGGTGTTCAACCTGCTGACCGACGGCAATATCGCCCGGGCGGTCGCTGGTGAGAAGATCGGGACGCTGGTAACCACCTGAGGAGCCCGAGGAGCGTGACGAATGATTGACGAGGCTCTCTTCGACGCCGAGGAGAAGATGGAGAAGGCCGTCTCGGTGGCCCGCGACGACCTGTCGACCATTCGCACCGGCCGTGCCAACCCGGGCATGTTCTCCCGGATCGTCATCGACTACTACGGCGCAACCACCCCGATCACCCAGTTGGCCAGCATCAACGTTCCCGAGGCCCGGCTCGTCGTCATCAAGCCCTACGAAGCCAGCCAGGTCAACGCGATCGTGACGGCCATCCGTAACTCCGACCTGGGCGTCAACCCCACCAACGACGGCACGCTGATCCGCGTGGCCATCCCGCAGCTCACCGAGGAACGCCGGCGCGACCTGGTCAAGCAGGCCAAGGCCAAGGGGGAGGACGCGAGGGTTTCGGTGCGCAACATCCGCCGCAAGGCGATGGAGGAGCTGCACCGCATCCGCAAGGACGGCGAGGCCGGCGAAGACGAGGTCACCCGGGCGGAGAAGGACTTGGAGAAAGCCACCCACCAGTACGTCGCCCAGATCGACGAGCTGGTCAAGCACAAAGAGGGCGAGCTGCTGGAGGTCTAGCGGCCGCAGCAGTCAAGTCCTTCCACGTCCGTGGCAACCACCGATGCCGAAGCCGGCAACCCGACCGACGAGCCGGTCGACGTCGGAGCGCGCCGACCCAAAAAGAAGAAATCCCGGGCCGGACGCAATCTGCCTGCCGCTATCGCGGTCGGCGCAAGCATCGGTGCCGCCCTCATCGCCACTTTGCTGTGCGTGCCGCACTTCTGGGTGTTGTGGTGCTCACTGGCGATCCTGGTGGCCAGTCACGAGGTGGTGCGCCGACTCCGGGAAGCGGGTTATCTGATCCCGGTCATCCCATTGCTGGTCGGGGGGCAGGCGACGATCTGGCTGACGTGGCCGTATCGCGCCACCGGTGCCCTCGCCGGCTTCGGCGGGATGGTGGTGATCTGCATGATCTGGCGGTTGTTCATGCAGGACGAGCGTGCCCACGTCGACGAAACCGACGGCCCCCCGCCGTCGAGCAATTACCTGCGTGACGTCTCCGCAACCGTGTTCCTGTGCACGTGGGTGCCGCTGTTCGGGTCCTTCGCCGCGATGCTCGTCTACGACCCGCAGTACGGTCCAGGCTGGGTGTTCTGCATGATGATCGCCGTAATCAGTTCCGACACCGGGGGATACGCGGTAGGCGCGATGTTCGGCAAGCATCCGATGGTGCCGATGATCAGCCCGAAGAAGTCCTGGGAGGGCTTCACCGGTTCGCTGGTGTGCGGGATCACGGCGACGATCCTGACCGCGACCTTCCTGGCCGGTGAACGGTGGTGGGTCGGGGCACTCCTGGGGGTGCTCTTCGTCTTGACGACCACGCTGGGCGACCTGATCGAGTCGCAGGTCAAGCGCGATCTGGGCATCAAGGACATGGGTCGACTGCTGCCCGGCCACGGCGGCATCATGGACAGGCTGGACGGCATCCTGCCGTCGGCGGTGGCCGCGTGGACCGTTCTGGCGCTGCTGCCCTGATACTGGACTGGTAATGGTCCAGGAATTGGTTTTTGATGCGCCCCGCCGCGGTAAGCCGCCGCGGCACTTGGCCGACCTCGACGCGGCCGGGCGCGCGGACGCCGTAGCCGAGCTGGGATTGCCGCCCTTCCGGGCCAAGCAGCTCGCCAACCAGTACTACGGGCGGCTGATCGCCGATCCCCACCAGATGACGGATCTGCCGGCCGCGGTACGCGAGCGGGTCGCCTCGAGTATTTTCCCGACCCTGCTCACCGCAGCCCGCGAGGTCACCTGCGACTCCGGCCAGACACGAAAAACGTTGTGGCGCTGCGTCGATGGCGCCACCGTCGAGTCAGTCCTGATGCGCTACCCACAGCGCAACACCGTATGCATCTCCTCGCAAGCCGGCTGCGGCATGGCCTGCCCGTTCTGCGCCACGGGCCAGGGCGGACTGACCCGCAATCTGTCCACCGCCGAGATCCTCGAGCAGGTACGCGCCGCCGCGGTCGCCTCGCGCGACGAATTCGGTGAGCGCCTGTCCAACGTGGTCTTCATGGGCATGGGGGAACCGCTGGCCAACTACGCCCGGGTGGTTGCCGCGGTCCGCCGGATTGTCGAGGCGCCGCCGTCGGGATTCGGTATCTCGGCCCGCGCGGTGACGGTGTCGACGGTGGGTCTGGCTCCGGCTATCCGCAAACTGGCCGACGAGCGGCTCGGTGTGACGCTGGCGCTGTCCCTGCACACCCCCGACGACGAGTTGCGCGACACCCTGGTGCCCGTCAACAACAGGTGGAAGGTCAGCGAGGTGCTGGACGCCGCCCGCTATTACGCGGACGTGACCGGTCGGCGGGTGTCGGTCGAGTACGCCCTGATCCGCGACGTCAACGACCAGCCGTGGCGAGCCGACCTGCTGGGCAAACTGCTGCACCGGAAGCTGGGCCCGCTGGCGCACGTCAACCTGATCCCGCTGAACCCCACGCCGGGTAGTGACTGGGATGCCAGCCCCAAGCCGGCCGAACGTGAGTTCGTCAGACGCGTTCGCGCGCAGGGTGTTTCGTGCACAGTGCGCGATACCCGCGGCCGCGAGATCAGTGCGGCGTGTGGACAGCTGGCCAGTGAAGGCTTGGCAGGCGGGCGGCCTGCGCATCCTCGGTGACGGCGGGGTGTTGAACCCGCGCAGACACGGGTACGTGATCAAGGCACACCCCCGGAAATGAGGTCTGCCATGAAAGTTCTGTCGCCATTGAGGATCCTTGTCGCCGGGGCGATCGCCGTCCTGCTGCTGCTCGGCCTGAGCGCCACCCCGAACGCGTCCGCCGCCGATGACCGCCTGAACTTCACCGGCACCACTCTCAGCGGCGCCCCGTTCGACGGCGCCACATTGCAGGGCAAACCGGCGGTTCTGTGGTTCTGGACGCCGTTCTGCCCGTACTGCAACGCCGAAGCGCCCGCCCTGAGCCAGGTGGCGGCCGCCAACCCCAACGTCACCTTCGTCGGCGTCGCCGCACACTCCGACGACGGGCAGATGCAGGGCTTCGTCGCCAAATACGGACTGAACTTCACCAACCTCAACGACGCCGACGGCGCGATCTGGGCCCGCTACAACGTGCCCTGGCAGCCGGCCTGGGTGTTCTATCGCCCGGACGGCTCGTCCACGTTCGTCAACAACACCACTTCGGCCATGTCACAGCAGGAACTGTCCGGTCGGGTTACGGCGCTGACGTCCTGACCGGGGTGAACCAGCCCCTCGTCGGGCTCGCGTTCGCCGCCGGCCTGGTGGCCGCGTTGAACCCGTGCGGGTTCGCGCTGCTGCCCGCCTATCTGCTGCTGGTGGTACGCGGGACGCAAACCCGGAGCCCGATCGCCGCGGTCGCCCGGGCGGCCGTCGCCACCGGGTGTATGGCGGTCGGCTTCGTAGCGGTATTCGGCGCGTTCGGCCTGCTGACCATCTCGGCGGCCTCGACGGTGCAGCGCTACCTGCCCTACGTCACGGTGCTGATCGGAGTACTGCTGATCGGCAGCGGCGGTTGGCTGCTGTCCGGCCGGGAACTGCCCGCGCTGAGGCCCGTCGGCCCGCGCCGGGCTCCGACCGCGCGACTGAGTTCGATGATCGGCTACGGCGCGAGTTATGCGATGGCCTCACTGTCCTGCACCGTCGGCCCGTTCCTGGCCGTCACCGGCGCCGGACTGCGGGGCGGATCGGTACTCGACGGCGTCGCCATCTACGCCGCGTACATCGCGGGGCTGACGCTGGTCGTCGGTGTCCTCGCGATGGCGGTGGCAACCGCGAGCGCAGCGCTGATCGACCGGATGCGGGGGATGCTGCCGATCGTCAACCGGTTCGGGGGTGCGCTGCTGATCCTGGTCGGCTTGTATGTCGGCTACTACGGCCTCTATGAGGTGCGACTGTTCAGTCTGGACGCCAGCCCGGAGGATGCGGTGATCGCTGCGGCAAGCCGGTTACAGAGCTCGTTGGCGGGTTGGGTGCATCAGCATGGCGGATGGCCATGGCTGGTGGCGTTGGCGGTCCTGCTGGTCGCAGCATCGGCGGGCAACGGCTATCGCCGGAGGCGCCGCGACAAGCGTTCCGCGGTCGCCGATCGCTAGCGCAGCCAGCCGCGGCGACGACCCCAGATGTCGCGCACCAGGATGAAGAGCACCAGCGCGGCGAACCCGATGCAGAAGATGTCTTCGACGTGGCCGACGTGGTTGCCGCGCAGGAACGCCAACAACATCACCAGGATGAACCCGCCCACGACATACCAGGTGCGGTAGTTGATCTTGCTCCAGCCCCACTGCGCGGACGGCACCTCAGCTTCATCGACGCCGCTGTACGGCTCCACCTCAGTACTGGCCACGGTGATCCCTCCGGTTGGACTGGACTGTCGACCCACATTCTGGCACAGGCCGGTTGGCCGTGGGCAGGTCCGCTCCTGCTATGCCGGCGGCATCAACACCGTGTCGATCATGTACACCTGCGCATTCGCCGTCGACACCCCGCCGCAGATCAGACCGGCGTTGTTGACCCGGATGTTGTTGCCCTGGCCGGTCACCGTCACGCTCGCACCCTGCAGTGTGGTGTGCGTGCCCACGACCCTGGCCGGAGTCGCCTGGCCGTTGACGACGTGGTAGGTCAGGATGCTGGTCAGCATCGCCGAGTCCGTCTTGAGTTGGTCGATGGTGGCCGGCGGCAGTTTCCCGAAGGCGGCATCCGTGGGAGCGAACACCGTGTACTGGCCGCTGTTGAGGGTGTCCACGAGGTTCACCTGGGGATTGAGCCCACCCGACAACGCCGACGTCAACGTCGTGAGCATGGGGTTGTTCGCTGCGGCCTGCGTCACCGGCACCTGCGACATGCCCTGCACCGACGCCGGTCCGGAGGGATTGGCCGCCGCGTAGTCCGCACATCCCGGACCCACCAGGTCGGCCGCTGCCGCGTATGGCGCCATCGCCAGTCCGCATGCCACCAGAGCTACCGCGAGACCGGTTGCGGCCACCGTGTTTTCCGTCTTCATTTCGTTCGCTCCTATTGAGTACCGAGGCGGTGTGCCGCCTCGTTGGGTCCCCGACGTAGATGATTCGGAGTCGATTGGGTCCCGGACGGGTTCAGCCGTAAGTGAACGAGAAAATCTGCACACCCTTGCTGGGCCGCACCTCGACCGTTCCGGCTGCCTGCGCCTCACCGGCGAGGATCTTGCGGTTGGTCGGCGGTCCGCCGATCGGCACCGTGGTGGTCTTGCCGTCGCGGATCACCTGCAGGGTGCCGGTGCCGCCGACGACGGCGTAGACGTCCTTGGCGTGGTAGTTGAGCTTGATCGACGAGTCGTCGCCGTCGGCCGTCGCCCCCTGGTAGTCCAGTGACCAGCGGCCCTTCAGCGCAAAGCTGTCCGCGGCCAGGGCGGGCGGGTAGTCGAAAATCGCCGATCCTTCGTCGTAGACCCCGCCGCCGCCGAAGTTGACGACCTTGCCGACGCCGAAGTAGGTCTCGGCGGTCAGGATCGTTTTCGGCGTGAGGTCGGGTGCGTCGACGGGCCGGGGAAGTGGCCGGCCGGGTGTGGCGTCGGTGAGCAACTGCCTGATCAACGATTCGGTCTCCCTGTAACCGCCTTCGCCGAACTTCATGTGCCGCACCGTGCCCCGGGCATCGATCAGATACTCGGCCGGCCAATACCGATTGCGGTAGTTCGTCCACGTAGAGAAGTTGTCGTCCAACGCAATCGGATACGTGATGCCCAGGTCGGCTGCTCCCTTGGCGACGTTCTCGGGGACCTTCTCGAAGGCGTACTCGGGTGTGTGTACGCCGACGACCACCAGACCGCTGTCCCGGTAGGCCTGATACCAGCCGACGACGTGTGGGATAGCGCGTTGACAGTTGATGCACGAGTACGCCCAGAAGTCGACCAGTACCACCTTGCCGCGCAACGAAGCCAGCGTGACCGGCTCGCCCCCGGGGGTGTTGAGCCATCGGATGATGCCTCGCAGATCGGGTGCGGTTCCGCAGTTCAGAAGTTCGGCGGCACCGTTGCTGCAGTTGGACAGCTGCGCGTTCTGGTCGGTGACGATGCCGCCGAGCTCGAGTTGGCGGCGGATTTGTTCTGTGTCACCGACTTTGTCCTGCAGCGAGGAGGTGTAGTCGGGAATCGCGCGTTGCAGTACGGCGGGCAGATCGAACACCAGCGCGACCGCGAGCAGAATGGTCATGATTCCTGCGCCGATCCGGATTTCGCGTTGCCTGCGTCGAAACGCGCTCACCCGCACGGCAATTCGTCGACCGGCGAGGGCGAAGAACAGCAACGGCAATGCGGCACCGCCGGCGAAGGCGGCGGTGAGCACGACGGTTCCCACACCGATCTGGGCGGTCGCACCGGCTACCACGATGGCCGCCAGCACCGGTCCCGCACACGGTACGTAGAGCACACCCAACGCCAGGCCGAGTCCGAAACCCTTTCCGCGCGTGCTGATCTGCTTCTGCGGAATGCGTGAGAACGGCTTCTCCAGCAATTGCTCGAAGCGCGGGAAGATCAACCCGGCTCCGATCGCCAGCAGGGCCACCAACGCAACCCAGCGGATGGCGTCCTGCGGCAGTCGCAGCGCGGAGAGCAGCGCCGAGCCGAGCAGGGTGACCACACTGAAGCTGAGCACCAAACCGGCGATCACGCGGTAGGGCCGGGACCTGTCGGAGTGGGTTTGCTGCGGTAGAACTGCCACGGAGCCTTCGGTTTTCGTCGTCGCATCGGCTGAGTTTGTTTGCACCCCGGAGAAGAAGATCACCGGCAGGACCGGCAGGATGCACGGCGAGATTCCGGTGATGAGGCCACCGAGAAAGCCGACCAACGCGAGAGTCAACATGTCAGCTATTCGTCGCGGATCGCGCCGCGGATTGGTTCGAACGGCAACGGGATTGGCGCCACGACAAAGGCAGCCCACCGAAGTGGACTGCCTTTGTCTCGGTCAACCGGATCACTGAGGGGGCATCAGGACGGTGTCGATCATGTAGACCGTCGCGTTCGCGGTGTGCACCCCTCCGCACACCAGTCCCGCCGCGTTGACCTTCAACTCGTTGCCTGCGCCGGTGACGGTGACGTCGGCACCCTGCAGCGTCTTGTGTGTGCCGGCGACCTTGGCCGGGCTCGCCTGACCGTTGACCACGTGATAGGTCAGGATGCTGTTGAGCAACTTGGCATCGGTCTTGAGTTGATCGATGGTGGCCGCCGGGAGCTTGTCGAAGGCCGCGTTGGTGGGCGCGAACACGGTGTATTGCCCGCTGTTGAGCGTGTCGACCAGGTTGACCTGCGGATTCAGCTTGCCCGACAGGGCGGATGTCAGCGTGCTCAGCATCGGATTGTTCGACGCCGCGGTCGCCACCGGATCCTGTGCCATGCCCGCTACCGATCCGGGTCCGGTCGGGTTCTGCGCGGCGTATTGCGCACAGCCCGGGCCGATCAGGTCCGCGGCCGGGTCCGCCGCTGCCGACGACGGCGCGCTGCTGGGGGCGGCGGCCATGCTCGAAGTGCTCGAAGCGCCGGAGCCGGCGCCGCCCTGCGCCGCGGGCTTGTCACTTGCACATCCCGAGAAGCCCGCAATCGCGATCGCCGCAAGGGCCGCTGCCGCCGTCGTCTTGGCCTGTGTGTTCATTGAATTCCAATTCCTTTGCTGCAGAACAGTTTCGAGGCGACATAGGCCGCCCCCGGATGGGTCGTACACACAGTCATTCGGAGTCAGCATCGGCACGGACGGGTCGAACACGCGCGAGTTGACCGCGTACCGCCCGACATGACGCACCCACGCGGCACAATGGTCGGGTGACAATCTCCGATCGCCGCCTGCGAGTGCTGGTGCTGGGCAGCACCGGCTCGATCGGTACCCAGGCATTGGAGGTCATCGCCGCCAACCCGGACCGCTTCGAGGTCGTCGGGTTGGCCGCCGGAGGTCACAACCTGGACACCTTGCTGCGTCAGCGCGCCGAGACCGGCGTGACCAACATCGCGGTCGCCGACGCGGCCGCCGCCGAACGGGCCGGCGATATTCCCTACCGGGGACCCGAGGCGGCCACTCGTCTGGTGCAGGAGACCGAGGCCGACGTCGTGCTGAATGCGCTGGTCGGTGCGCTGGGACTGCGGCCGACGCTGGCCGCGCTGGAGTCCGGGGTCCGGCTGGCCCTGGCCAACAAGGAATCGCTGATCGCCGGGGGGCCTCTGGTGTTGGCGGCGGCGGGTCCGGGGCAGATCGTTCCGGTGGATTCCGAGCACTCGGCGCTGGCGCAATGCCTGCGCGGCGGCACCCCCGACGAGGTCGCCGAACTGGTGCTGACGGCCTCCGGCGGGCCGTTCCGCGGCTGGTCGGCGGATGACCTGCACGGGGTGACCCCAGAGCAGGCGGGCGCGCATCCGACCTGGTCGATGGGGCCGATGAACACCCTGAACTCGGCCTCACTGGTCAACAAGGGCCTCGAACTCATCGAAACGCACCTGCTGTTCGGCATCCCCTATGACCGCATCGAGGTCGTCGTACACCCACAGTCGATCGTGCACTCGATGGTCACGTTCGTCGACGGTTCGACGATCGCCCAGGCCAGTCCGCCGGACATGAAGCTGCCGATCGCGCTGGCGCTGGGCTGGCCGCACCGAGTCCCCGGGGCCGCCGCCCGCTGTGACTTCACCAAGGCTTCTACCTGGGAATTCGAGCCGCTGGACAGCGAGGTGTTCCCGGCGGTGGAGTTGGCCCGGCAGGCCGGGGAAACCGGCGGCTGCATGACCGCGGTCTACAACGCCGCCAACGAGGAATCCGCAGAGGCGTTCCTGCAACGGCGCATCCCGTTCCCCGCGATCGTCGCCACCATCGCCGACGTGCTGCACGCTGCTGACCAGTGGGCCGTTTCACCCGCTACCGTGGATGAAGTACTCGAGGCGCAGCGTTGGGCTCGTGAGCGGGCGCAACATGCGATCGCGACAGCTAACCCCGTGTCGGTCCGAGTTTCCGGCTTGGCATGAGAAAGGTCGTAACAGGCTGATGATGTTCGTTATCGGCATTGTGCTGTTTGCGCTGTGCCTCCTCATCTCGGTCGCCCTGCACGAATGCGGCCACATGTGGGCAGCGCGCGGCACCGGCATGAAGGTGCGCCGCTACTTCGTCGGCTTCGGGCCGACGCTGTGGTCGACCCGACGTGGTGAGACCCAGTACGGGATCAAGGCCCTGCCGCTGGGCGGTTTCTGCGACATCGCCGGGATGACTCCCGCCGAGGAACTCGCGCCCGACGAAGAAGACCGGGCGATGTACAAGCAGGCGACCTGGAAACGCGTGACAGTGTTGTTCGCCGGACCGGGAATGAACTTCGTGCTGTTCCTGGTGCTGATGTACGCCATCGCGGTGATCTGGGGGCTGCCCAACCTGCATCAGTCGACGAAGGCAGTCGTCGGCGAAACCAGCTGCGTCGCACAGGAAACCGTCAAGGGCAAGCTCGACAAATGCGACGGACCGGGCCCCGCGGCGCTGGCCGGGATCCGCGCCGGCGATGTCGTGGTCAAGGTGGGCGACACCCCGGTGTCGACCTTCGAGGAAATGGCGACGGCGGTGCGCAAACTGCACGGCACCGTGCCCGTCGTGGTCGAACGTGACGGGAAGACCATCGTCACCAACGTCAACGTCGAAAGCACCCAGCGTTTCGTCTCCGCCGGACGCGACGCTGACGCCAAAGCCGCGACGGTCGGTGCCATCGGCGTGGCGGCGCCGTCGCCCGAACCGCCGACCCGGTACAACGTGCTGTCGGCGGTGCCGGCCACGGTAGCTTTCTCCGGCCAACTCACCGTCGAGGTCGGCAAATCCCTGGCCGCCATTCCCTCCAAGATCGGCGCCCTGGTCCAAGCCATCGGCGGCGGTGAGCGCGACCCGCAGACCCCGATGAGCGTCGTGGGCGCCAGCATCATCGGCGGCGACACCGTCGACCACGGGCTGTGGGTGGCCTTCTGGTTCTTCCTGGCCCAGCTGAACCTCATCCTGGGCGCCATCAACCTGCTGCCGTTACTGCCGTTCGACGGAGGCCATATCGCCGTCGCGTGCTACGAAAAGATCCGCAACATGATCCGGTCGGCGCGCGGCAAGGTGGCCGGCGCCCCGGTGAATTACCTCAAGCTCATGCCGGCGACCTACGTGGTGCTGGCTCTCGTAGCCGGATTCTTCCTGTTGACCGTCACCGCCGACCTGGTCAATCCCATCCGGCTCTTCTAGAAACAGAGAGAAGGCGAAGCCAAGTGACCATAGGCCTGGGCATGCCGCAGCCCCCGGCCCCCACGCTGGCGCCGCGGCGCAAGACGCGACAGCTGATGGTCCGCGACGTCGGGGTCGGCAGCGATCACCCGATCGCGGTGCAGTCCATGTGCACCACCAAGACCCACGACGTCAACACCACCCTGCAGCAGATCGCCGAGCTGACCGCCGCCGGGTGCGACATCGTGCGGGTGGCCTGTCCACGTCAGGAGGACGCCGACGCGCTGGCCGAGATCGCCAAGCACAGCCAGATCCCGGTGATCGCCGACATCCACTTCCAGCCGAAATACATCTTCGCCGCGATCGACGCCGGCTGCGCGGCGGTTCGGGTCAACCCGGGCAACATCAAGGAATTCGACGGCCGGGTCGGTGAGGTGGCCAAAGCCGCGGCGGCCGCGGGCATCCCGATCCGCATCGGCGTCAACGCCGGCTCGCTGGACAAGCGGTTCATGCAGAAGTACGGCAAAGCCACCCCCGAGGCGCTGGTCGAGTCGGCGCTGTGGGAGGCCTCGCTGTTCGAGGAGCACGGCTTCGGCAACATCAAGATCAGCGTCAAGCACAACGACCCGGTGATCATGGTCGCGGCCTACGAGCAGTTGGCCGCGCAGTGCGACTACCCGCTGCATCTCGGGGTCACCGAGGCCGGTCCGGCGTTCCAGGGCACCATCAAGTCCGCCGTCGCCTTCGGCGCGCTGCTGTCCCGGGGGATCGGCGACACCATCCGGGTGTCGTTGTCGGCGCCGCCGGTCGAGGAGGTCAAGGTCGGCACGCAGATCCTGGAGTCGCTGAACCTGCGCCCACGCGGGCTGGAGATCGTGTCCTGCCCGTCGTGCGGCCGCGCCCAGGTGGACGTCTACACCCTGGCCAACGAGGTGACCGCCGGGCTGGATGGGCTCGACGTGCCGCTCCGGGTGGCTGTGATGGGCTGTGTGGTCAATGGGCCGGGGGAGGCCCGTGAGGCAGATCTGGGCGTGGCGTCCGGCAACGGCAAAGGTCAGATCTTCGTCAAGGGCGAAGTGATCAAGACGGTGCCCGAGGCGCAGATCGTCGAGACGCTGATCGAAGAGGCCATGCGGCTCGCCTCGGAAATGGGTGAACTGACCGAGACGGATCCCGGGACGGCAGCAAGCGGTTCGCCTATTGTCACCGTAAGCTGATAGGGGCCAAACTCACCGGCCCTCGATTCGCACCACAGAGAGTTATGAGATGTCGGCTCCGCCCATCTTGCGCCTGGTTGGCGAGAGACGGGTGTCAGTGGTGCGTGACGCCGACGCCGTCTGGCGTGTCCTGGGGGAGAACCCGGTCGAATCGTGCATGGTGGCCGCCCGCGTCGCCGACTACGGTGTCGAGCCCAATTCCATCGGCGGCGAACTGTGGACCCGCGGCGGTGTGGACGAGTCGCTGTGTTTCGCCGGCGCCAACCTGATTCCACTGCGCGGCAACCTGATTGACCTCAACGCGTTCGCCGACGAGGCCAAGAGCACGGCACGGCGGTGTTCGTCGCTGGTCGGTCGGGCCGATCTGGTGCTGCCGATGTGGCAGCGCCTCGAACCCGCCTGGGGGCCCGCGCGTGACGTGCGCGCCGACCAACCGCTGATGGCGCTCAACGCCCATCCCAACTGCACGCTGGACACCGAAGTGCGCCAGGTGCGTCCGGAGGAACTGGACGCCTATCTGGTGGCAGCGGTGGACATGTTCATAGGCGAGGTCGGCGTCGATCCGCGACTCGGCGACGGCGGCCGCGGATATCGTCGTCGCGTCGCCAGCCTGATCGCGGCCGGACGGGCGTGGGCCCGCTTCGAGCACGGCCAGGTCGTGTTCAAGGCCGAGGTGGGTTCGCAGTCACCCTCGGTAGGCCAGATCCAGGGCGTCTGGGTCCATCCCGAGCGGCGGGGCCTGGGCATGGGTACCGCGGGCACCGCGACGCTGGCCGCGGTGATCGTCGGCAGTGGCCGGATCGCCAGCCTGTACGTGAACGATTTCAACACCGTGGCGCGGGCTGCCTACGCCCGCATCGGGTTCAAGGAAGTCGGCACCTTCGCAACGGTGTTGCTGGATTAGTGCTCGCCTCGGGTGTGCGGCTGGCTGCACACTCGACGCTATCCGGCGTCATAGCGCCACCCAGCTGACTCGAAAAGGGCCGTAATTGGCCGACTTACGAGTATCGTCACAATCTCCGATCGTCAGTGTTTCCGGCTGGGAGGACAATGATGTCGTTTCTGATCGCCGCACCAAGCCTTTTGACTTCAGCCGCGGCGGATGCCGCAGGTATCGGATCCTCGCTCGTCGCAGCGAATCTGGCGGCATTGGCACCGACCAGCACGCTGATCGCAGCCGCCGGTGACGAGGTGTCGGCGGCGATCGCCTCGCTGTTTTCCGGCCACGGCGAGGCCTACGAGGCTGCCAGCCGGCAGGCGGCCGCCTTCCACGAGCAATTCGTGCAGGCACTAGGCAATGCCAGCAAGGCGTATGCGACCGCCGAGGCGATCAATGCCGGTCCGTTGCAGCCACTCGTCGACCCCATTCTGGGTGCGATCAACGCGCCGACGAACCTGCTGCTGGGACGGCCGCTCATCGGCGACGGGTTCAACGGCGTGAACGGCACCGGCCAAGCCGGCGGGGACGGCGGGATCCTGTGGGGCAATGGCGGCCGGGGCGGGTCAGGAATTGCGGGCGGGACGGGCGGACGCGGGGGCAACGCCGGCTTCTTCGGCAACGGCGGTGCCGGCGGTACCGGTGGCCTGCGCGGCGGAGCCGGCGGCGCCGGCGGCACCGGCGGTTTGTTCTGGGGCAACGGCGGGGCCGGCGGTACCGGCGGTCTCGGCGGCAACCTGTACGGCGGCGCCGGAACCGTCGCCGGCGGGGCCGGGGGAGCCGGCGGCAGGCCGTTCTTGTTCGGTGCCCCGGGCGCAACCGGCAACGCCGGAGCAACCGTCGACACGATCACCTTCGTGACGGAAGCCCAGTTCGCCGAGTGGGCGCTGGCCACACCGGACGGGAATTTCCTGCTGATCGGCACCGACGGCACGAATCTGAGCAGAATCCTGGCTGATCCCACTGGGACCCCGAACTTCCATCTGTTCATGGAGCAGAGCACCACCTCGGCGTCGACGATCGTCGGACACACCAGCGTGTCCAACCCGTCGTGGACGACCATCCAGACCGGTGTGTGGAGCGAGACGGCCGGCGTCACCAACAACGTCTTCACCCCGTGGACGTACGACAACTGGCCGACCGTCTACAACCAACTCGAGGGCGCTTACGGCGACGACATCAACACCACGGTCATCGGCAACTGGCCGGTCATCACCGACATCGCCGGCGCCGGGTCGCATCCTGCGGACAACGTCATCTTCGTCCCGCATGACGCCGCGAGCGACCCGTACTGGGCGGCGTCGCAAAACATGGTCGGCCAGGAAACCCAGGCCGCGATCATGCTCGCCGACCCCGACAAAGCGAATTTCATCTTCTCCTACTACGTAGGTGTCGACGAGATGGGGCATGCATTCGGAGGCGGCTCGCCGGAGTACGCGGCGGCCCTTCGAAACATGGACGCCAACCTCGGCCAACAAATTGCGGGTCAGCCGTTGGCGACAAGAGGCGTGCTGGGCGCGGTAGCCGACTGGGAGGCCATGTGGCAGCCCACCCACCCCGGCGAGGAATGGAACACCCTCATCGTCACCGACCACGGCCACACGGATACCAACATCGCCGGCATCGGTCACGGTTTCCAATCACCCGTGGAGACAGCAAGTTTCCTGATGTGGGATCAGGCCGGCAACAATATCCATGACGGCTGGATCAACAACTCGTGGCAGATCGTCAGTACGACGCCGACGATCATGGATACCTTCAGCCTTCCGACGCCGAGCTACATGCAGGGTGCGCCGCTGACGTCCCCGGTCTTCAACGGCACCTACTTCGATCCCGACGTCAACTTGTTCAATGTGCTCAACCAGACATTCGCCGCCCAGGGTTATCCCGATGTTCCGACCAACCTGATCCTGGACTCGCGCACGCTCGCGGCCTCGATTCCCTACTTCGTCTACGACCCGATCCAAAGCCTCGTCGACGCGGTACCGAGCTTCTTGCAGTTGCCGGTCTCATGGGTCGGTGCCGGCGTCTACCAGACCCTGAATATCCCCGCGCAGATCTTCGTCCGGTTCACCGGTGTGACCGGCAACCAGATCATCCCGCCGATCCTCAACCCGTTCGCGCCCTAGCAAGCGTCACGGTTTCGTCTCGGTGTGTCTACGAGGCGGTGACGCCGACAGTTTCTACCATCAGCATCGATGGTCACAAAAGAAACTCCAGTCTCAGCAGTCACATTGGCAACTTCGGTGGCGTGCCTGCTGGTGGCGCTCGCCGTCCTGCCCGGCTGTACCCCGCGGCCCGAAGGTCCCGGACCCGCCGCCGAGAAGTTCCTGGCCGCGCTGTCCGTCGGTGACACCGCGACCGCGGCGCAACTGAGCGACAGCCCCAACGACGCGCGCGAAGCGCTCAACGCGGCCTGGGCCGGCCTGCAGGCCACCCACCTGGACGCGCAGGTGCTGAGCTCGAAGTACGCCGAGGACACCGGCACGGTGGTGTACCGCTTCACCTGGCACCTGCCCAAGAACCGAACTTGGAGCTATGACGGCCAGCTGAAGATGGCCCGCGATGAGGGACGCTGGCAGGTGCGCTGGACCCCGACCGGCCTGCATCCCAGGCTCGGTGAGCACCAGACGTTCGCGTTGCGGGCCGACCAGCCCCGGCGCGCCTCGGTCAACGAGTTCGGCGGCACCGACGTGCTGGCGCCGGGCTACCTGTACAACTACTCACTGGACGCCACCCAAGCCGGGGCTGAATTGATCGCAACGTCCCACGCCGTCATCGAGGCGCTACACCCGTTCAACGACCAACTCAACGACCCGCAACTGCTTGCCGAAATGGCCAGCTCCGCAACCCAACCCGTCGATCTGGTCACGCTGCTGCCCGACG
This sequence comes from Mycobacterium sp. NGS67, assembly GCF_059812185.1. Taxonomy (NCBI): domain Bacteria; kingdom Bacillati; phylum Actinomycetota; class Actinomycetes; order Mycobacteriales; family Mycobacteriaceae; genus Mycobacterium; species Mycobacterium sp. NGS67. The sequence goes on along the minus strand of NZ_JCALCF010000011.1, from coordinate 76,021 downwards.
ACAGCAACCGCGTCTTCCCGGCGATCGGCAGACTGCCCGGCGTCATCGTCACACCGCGGCCCGAGCTGTTGCCCACCGATCCGAACTTCGCGCCCGCGGTGATGAGCCAGGTGAAAAAGGCGGTGGTCGACCAACTCGACGGGCAGGCGGGGTGGCGGATCGTTACCACCAACCAGAACGGGGTCGACGTCGCGGTGCTGCACGAAGTCGAGGGCACACCGGCGCCCTCGGTCTCCATCACGCTGGACCGCGCGGTGCAGAACGCCGCACAGCATGCCGTGGACACCCGCGGCGGCAAAGCCATGCTGGTCGTGATCAAACCGTCGACCGGTGAGATCCTGGCCATCGCGCAGAACGCGGGTGCGAACGCCGATGGCCTGCTCGCCACCACCGGCCTCTATCCGCCGGGGTCCACCTTCAAGATGATCACCGCCGGTGCGGCCGTGGAGCGTGACATGGCCACCCCGAACACCATGCTCGGATGTCCCGGCCACCTGGACATCGGGCACCGCACCATCCCCAACTACGGCGGCTTCGATCTTGGCGTGGTGCCCCTGTCGCGGGCCTTCGCCAGTTCCTGCAACACCACCTTCGCCGAACTGAGCAGCAAGTTGCCGCCGCGCGGCCTGACCCAGGCCGCCAACCGCTACGGCATCGGGCTGGACTATCAGGTCGAGGGCATCACCACGGTGACCGGCTCGGTGCCGCCCACGGTGGACCTGACCGAGCGCACCGAGGACGGCTTCGGGCAGGGCCGGGTGCTGGCCAGCCCGTTCGGCATGGCTTTGGTCGCGGCCACGGTCGCGGCCGGGAAGACTCCCGTCCCGCAGCTGATCGCCGGTCGGCCCACCACCGTCTCCGGCGACAACACCCCGATCAGCCCGAAGATGGTCGAAGCGTTGCGGCCGATGATGCGCCTGGTTGTGACCAACGGCACCGCCAAGGAGATCGCCGGCTGCGGGGAGATCTACGGCAAGACCGGCGAGGCCGAGTTCGCGGGCGGATCACATTCCTGGTTCGCCGGATACCGCGGTGACCTGGCGTTTGCGGCGCTCATCGTCGGGGGCGGCAGCTCGGAATACGCGGTCCGGATGACCAAAGTGATGTTCGACTCGCTGGCGCCTGGCTACCTCGCCTGACAAACGCTGCTAGCGGCCGCGCGCCGCCTAGGGCCCGAAGGCGCTCGCCAGGGTCTGGTCGAACGTCTTGATCCGCGTGACACCGCGACGCTGGCAGCATGCCAGGTGAAGCAGATCGCGCGCGCCGAGACCGCGGTGGCGGGTGTGCAGTATTCGAGCGTGCAGGATGTCGGCCATCTCGACGGGCCAGATTTCCGCTAGCTCCCGTGCCAATGTCAATGCCGAATCCAGCGTCGAGATCCGGCCCACCGGCAGGTACGCGTGCAGCAATTCCTGGGCGACCTCCGCTGAGGTGACAAGCCGCTCCTTGTGTTCCACGCTGTGCACAAGGAACTCGCGGGCGGGCGTTCGCAGTGGGTGATCGCGACCCACCGCATACATGAAGACGTTGGTGTCGATCGAAAATCACGACGTCGTGAGGCCGCGACGGCGGGACTCGGCCATCACCTGCAGATGCGTCTCCCAATCAGGTTCTGTTCCTGCGTCTTCGGATTGCGACGCGAAGAACTCAAGCAGGTCCCGGGCGGTACGAATGGGACGTTCCCGTTGGGCCTCGAGTTGCTTGAGTCCCGCTTGTCGCAGCCAGTTGCTGAGGGACATCTGCTGCGCCGCGGCTTGCTGGCGGAAGGCTTCCCGCTCTTCCTCGGACAGAATCACCTGAACTCGCCTACTCATGTGTATGTAGATACACATGCATCGGACCAAGCGTGCAGACAGCAGTCGAGAACCACGCGCCGACGAGGGCTTTGCTGCAACGAAGCTACGTCCGCCGGTAAGTTACGTGTGGTGGGCGAATCATCGCCAGTAGTCGAGCAGTGGAAAAGGCGATGACGGAATCCGGCGGGGACATGGCAGTGCGGGTGTCGGATGCTGACCGCAACGGCACCATGCGGCGGCTGCACAACGCTTTGGCGCTCGGGCTGATCGACCTTGACGAATTCGAGCAGCGCTCGACGCAGGTGTCTTTTGCGCGCACCCGCAACGAGCTGGACAGTCTGGTCGGTGACCTGCCCGGCCCGGGCGCGATCGTCACCTCGGCCACCGATCGGGTGGAGTTGCGCGGCTGGGCCGGCTCGCTCAAGCGCCACGGCGAATGGACCGTGCCCACCCGGTTGTCGCTGGTGCGCCGGTTCGGCAACATCGACCTCGATCTCACCAAGGCGCGCTTCGCCGGTCCCGTCGTCGTGATCGAGATCGACATGAAGTTCGGCAACCTCGACCTGCGGTTGCCCGACGGTGCGAGTGCCTCGATCGACAACGTGGAAGCCTATGTCGGTAGCGCGACCGACCGTCGCAAAGATCCGCCGGCCGAAGGCAACCCGCACGTCGTCCTGAGCGGTCAGTTGGTGTTCGGGTCGGTGATCATCCGGGGTCCCCGCCGCCGGACGTTGCTGCGCCGGCCTCGGTTCTGACCGCCGCTCGCCGAGATTGAAAGGCTGCAGACGAACTCTTCGAGTGCGGGCCTGCAGAGGTGCAATCTCGATGCGTGCGCCGAACTCGGTGCCGCGCCGGGCCCAGCCGCACACCGCTAAGCTGTGTCCCATGCCTGCTCGCACCGCGCTTGCCCCCGGTGTGCTGTCGTCCACGTTGCCGGTGCCCAAGTGGATCGCGCGCCCGGAATACGTCGGCAAGGCCACCGCCAAAGAGGGCACCGAGCCTTGGGTCCAGGAACCCGAGGTCATCGAAAACATGCGCGTCGCGGGGCGGATCGCGGCGCAGGCGCTGCAGGAAGCCGGCAAGGCCGTCGCGCCCGGTGTTACCACCGACTATCTGGACCGCATCGCGCACGACTACATGGTCGACCACGGCGCCTACCCGTCCACGTTGGGCTACAAGGGTTTTCCGAAATCGTGCTGCACATCGCTCAACGAGGTCATCTGCCACGGCATCCCGGATTCGACGGTGATCGAGGACGGCGACATCGTCAACATCGACGTCACCGCATACATCAACGGGGTGCACGGCGACACCAACGCGACCTTTCTGGCCGGTGACGTCGCCGAGGAACACCGCTTGCTCGTCGAGCGCACGCACGAGGCGACGATGCGCGCGATCAAAGCCGTCAAGCCCGGCCGGGCGCTGTCGGTGGTCGGCCGGGTCATCGAGGCATACGCAAATCGGTTCGGGTACAACGTAGTTCGCGACTTCACCGGTCACGGCATCGGCACCACGTTCCACAACGGGCTGGTGGTCCTGCATTACGACCAGCCGGCCGTCAGCACCGTCTTGCAACCCGGGATGACGTTCACCATCGAGCCGATGATCAACCTCGGCGCGCTGGATTACGAGATCTGGGACGACGGCTGGACGGTCGTCACCAGAGACCGCAAGTGGACAGCGCAGTTCGAGCACACCCTGCTGGTCACCGACACCGGCGCCGAGATCCTCACGCTGCCGTAACACGTCGACGAACAGCCGGCAGCAAACCGGTCGCCATGAAGACGGTCGAGCCGATCGTTGGCGGCGCCGGACGCACCTCTTCGACCGGAATCGTCCCGGGTGCTCATGGCCCCGGTTTCGGGTAATTTGCGGGGGGTGCCCACGATGATGACCACGCTCGATGGATTCCCCGTGCCAGTGGGCGTGTCCGGTCCGGACAACGGCACCGTCGTGGTCATACTGGCCGCCGAGCAGCGTGCCCCCTCGGCCTACGACGCCGTGTGCGAGCGCCTGCACAACGCGTCGTTGCGCACCGTCGTCATCGGCGCCGACCCGCGGCTGACAGCCAAGTCGGTGATCGGCATTCTCGACTCGTTGGGCATTGCGTGGGCGGTGGCGGTCGGCGACCGCGCCGGCGCCGAGCTGGCCTGGGAATTGGCGGCCACCAGGTTGGGCAGGTTCGCGGGGCTGGTCGCGATCGATCGCGTGCACCCGCGGGTGGCCGCTGCCGACGACGCTGACGAAATCTGTCCGCCGGTGGAGATTGCCACGACCGTGCTGGTGAGCACGCCGGCGATGCGCGACGCTGCCCGTGAGAGCCAGCGGTTCGTCTTCGGCGACTACCGGGTGGTGGAGTTGCTGGGCCGGCGCAGCGCGAGCGAGTCGACCGCGCAGTTGGCCACCGAGATCATCTTGCGCACCAGCGGCTGGTAGCGCGGCAGAGTGGTTGACTGGCGGGCATGACTGGGCACCTCTCGCCGTCCGACCTGGAACGACTGGTCGCAGCCGGCGACGTCGACACCGTCATCGTGGCCTTCACCGACATGCAGGGCCGGCTGGTGGGCAAACGGGTCGCGGGCCGGTTCTTCGTCGACGAGGTTGCCGGCCACGGCGCCGAATGCTGCAGTTATCTGCTGGCCGTGGATGTCGACGTCAACACCGTGGCGGGATACGCCATGTCGAACTGGGAAACCGGCTACGGCGACATGGTGATGACGCCGGACCTGTCCACGTTGCGGCTGGTGCCGTGGCTGCCCGCCACCGCGTTGGTGATCGCCGACTTGTCCTGGCTGGACGGCGGCCCGGTCGTGCAGTCGCCGCGTGCCATCCTGCGCCGCCAGCTCGAGCGCCTCGAGCGGCGTGGCTTGGTCGCCGATGCCGCCACCGAGTTGGAGTTCATCGTGTTCGACCAGTCCTACCGCCAGGCGTGGGCCGACGGCTACCGCCGCCTGACGCCGGCCAGCGACTACAACATCGACTACGCGATCATGGCCGGTTCGCGCATGGAACCACTGCTGCGCGACATCCGGCTGGGCATGCAGGGTGCGGGTCTGCAGATCGAGGCGATCAAAGGCGAGTGCAACAACGGCCAGCAGGAACTCGGCTTCCGCTACGCGGAGGCGCTGGTCACCTGCGACAACCACGCCGTCTACAAGAACGGCGCCAAGGAGATCGCCGACCAACACGCCAAGAGCCTGACGTTCATGGCCAAATACGATGAGCGCGAAGGCAATAGCTGTCACATCCACCTGTCGCTGCGCGACGCGGACGGCGCCTCGGCATTCTTCGATCCCGGCGCGCCGCGCGGCATGTCGGCGACGTTCCGCGGTTTCATCGCCGGGCTGCTGGCCACGGTGCGCGAGCTCACTTTGTTCTATGCGCCGAACATCAACTCCTACAAGCGTTTTGTCGACGGCAGCTTCGCCCCGACCGCGGTGGCGTGGGGATTGGACAACCGCACCTGCGCGCTGCGGGTGGTGGGGCACGAACGCAATATCCGAGTCGAATGCCGCGTCCCCGGCGGCGACGTCAACCAGTACCTCGCGGTGGCGGCGCTGATCGCGGGCGGCTTGTACGGTGTCGAGCAGGGCCTGGAACTCGGCGACCCGTACGCCGGAAACGCCTATCAGGCCGACGATGTCGAGCGGCTACCGTCCACCCTCGCCGAGGCGGCCGCGCTGTTCGGGGATTCGGCGGTGGCGCGGCAGGCATTCGGCGACGACGTGGTCGCGCACTACCTGAACAACGCGCGCGTGGAACTGGCGGCGTTCAACGCGGCGGTCACCGATTGGGAGAGGATGCGTGGTTTTGAGCGGCTCTAGGCCCCCGGTCGTGGGCCTGACCATGTACCGGGAGCAGGTACGCACCGGGGTCTGGGACATCCCCGCGGCCTATCTGCCGTCCGACTACTTCGAAGGCGTCGTGCAGGCCGGCGGTGTCCCGGTGCTGTTGCCTCCCCAGCCGGTGCGAAGCGACACCGTCGAGGCGCTGCTCGACAGTCTGGACGCTCTGGTCATCACCGGCGGTTACGACCTCGACCCCGCCACCTACGGCCAGCAACCCCACCCGAGCACCGATCAACCGCGTGCCGACCGCGACGCCTGGGAGTTTGCGTTGCTGCGGGCCGCGCTGGACCGGCGACTGCCGGTGCTCGGCATCTGCCGGGGCGCGCAGATCTTCAACGTCGCCTTCGCCGGCACCCTGCACCAACATCTGCCCGAGGTGCTGGGCCACTCCGGGCATCGTGCGGGCAACGGGATATTCAGCCGGCTGCCGGTGCGGACCGTGGCGGGCACCCGCGCGGCCGCGCTGCTGGGCGAAACCGCCGACGTGCCGTGCTATCACCATCAGGCCATCGACAAGGTCGGCGACGGACTGGTGGTCGGCGCGTGGGACGTCGACGGCGTGGTCGAGTCCGTCGAGCTACCCGGCGACGCGTTCGCGCTTGCGGTGCAATGGCATCCGGAGAAGGCGCTGGACGATCTGCGGCTGTTCACGGCCCTGGTGGACGCGGCGAGGGCCGGCCTATGACGGCCACCGACGTGGTCAACCCGGCCACCGAAGAGGTGTTGCGCACGGTCGAGCACGCCGACGCCGCTGCCGTCGACGACGCGGTGGGGCGGGCCCACGCTGCGCAGCGCCGCTGGGCGAAGTTGGCCCCGGCCGAGCGGGCCGCCGGCCTGCGTGCCTTCGCAGCCGTCGTCGACACCCACCGCGACGAACTCGCCGCCCTCGAAGTGGCCAACTCCGGACACCCGATCGGCTCGGCGGAATGGGAGGCCGGCAACGTCCGCGACGTGCTGCAGTATTACGCCGGCAGCCCGGAGCGCCTGTGCGGCAAGCAGATTCCGGTGGCCGGTGGGCTCGACGTCACCTTCAACGAGCCGATGGGCGTGATCGGGGTGATCACCCCCTGGAACTTTCCGATGGTGATCGCGACCTGGGGCATCGCGCCGGCCTTGGCCGCGGGCAACGCGGTCCTGGTCAAGCCCGCCGAGTGGACACCGCTGAGCACGATGCGACTCGCGGAGTTGGCGGTCGAGGCCGGGCTGGACCCGAACCTGCTGCAGGTGCTGCCCGGGCGGGGATCGGTGGTGGGGGAGCGCTTCGTCACCCATCCCGGGATCCGAAAGGTCGCATTCACCGGGTCCACCGGCGTCGGCAAGCAGGTGATGGCCGGTGCGGCGGCCGCGGTGAAGCGGGTGACCCTGGAACTGGGCGGCAAGAGCGCCAACATCGTCTTCGCCGACTGCGACCTGGAGCGCGCGGCCGCGACGGCGCCGGCCGGAGTCTTCGATAACGCGGGCCAGGATTGCTGCGCCCGCAGCCGGATCCTGGTGCAGCGCAGCGTCTACGACCGGTTCATGGAGTTGCTGGAGCCGGCCGTGCAGGCAGTGGTGGTCGGGGATCCCGGAGCGCGGGACACCGAGATGGGCCCGCTGGTCTCGGCGGCGCACCGGGACAAGGTGGCCTCCTACGTGCCCGACGACGCGCCCGTCGCCTTTCGGGGGACGGCACCACGCGGGCCCGGGTTCTGGTTCCCGCCAACGGTTCTCACCCCGCAGCGCACCGACCGCAGCGTCACCGACGAGATCTTCGGGCCGGTGGTCACGGTGTTGGCGTTCGACGACGAACACGACGCGGTGACACTGGCCAACGACACCGAATACGGTCTGTCCGGGTCGATCTGGACCGACGACCTGTCCCGCGCGCTGCGCGTGTCCCGGGCGGTGGAAGCGGGCAACCTGTCGGTGAACTCGCATTCCTCGGTGCGCTACAGCACCCCGTTCGGCGGGTTCAAACAGTCGGGCCTCGGTCGTGAGTTGGGGCCGGACGCGCCGCTGCAGTTCACCGAGACCAAGAACGTCTTCATCGCGATCAAGGAGAGCTGATGATCAACCTCACGCAGCGGCTTTCCGGCCGGGTGGCCGTCATCACCGGCGGCGGTAGCGGCATCGGCCTGGCCGCGGCCCGCCGCATGCACGCCGAGGGCGCCCAGATCGTGATCGGTGACATCGACACCGAAGCCGGCGGCGCGGCAGCAGAACAGCTCTCCGGTTTGTTCGTGCCCGTCGACGTTTCCGACGAAGACTCGGTGCACAAGCTGTTCGACGCCGCCGGGCACGCTTGCGGGGCGGTCGACATCGCGTTCAACAACGCCGGCATCTCACCGCCGGAGGACGACCTGATCGAGAACACCGAACTGGCGGCCTGGCAACACGTCCAGGACGTCAACCTCAAGTCGGTGTATCTGTGCTGTCGGGCGGCGTTGCGGCACATGGTGCCGGCCGGGAAGGGCGCCATCATCAACACGGCATCCTTTGTCGCGGTGCTGGGTTCGGCCACTTCGCAGATCTCCTACACCGCCTCCAAGGGCGGGGTGCTGGCCATGTCTCGGGAACTCGGCGTGCAGTACGCGCGGCAGGGTATCCGCGTCAACGCCCTGTGCCCGGGTCCGGTCAATACACCGCTGCTTCAAGAACTCTTCGCCAAGGATCCGGAACGGGCCGCGCGCCGTCTGGTGCACGTACCGCTGGGCCGATTCGCCGAGCCGGACGAAATCGCCGCCGCCGTGGCGTTTTTGGCCAGCGACGACGCGTCGTTCATCACGGCGTCCACATTCCTGGTCGACGGCGGCATCAGCTCGGCCTACGTGACACCGCTGTAGCGGCGTCAGGAGTAGACGAGCCTCGCGCAGACTGCCCGCCCGCCGATCGTCCGCAGTCGCCGCGCCGAAGCGCGGAAATCGACGCTGACCGGGCTCGGCGGTTCGATGTCGCTCCAAGCCGAGGGCACCGACAGACGGCCCACCCTTCGGCCACCGCCCCAGCGCGCGGTCACCGTCGTTCGGCCGGCCGCCGGTTTGCGCCCGACCGGACCGGATCCTCTGCCCAAAAAGTTCAGCAGGTGCATCGGGAACTTGACCGGCGCCCGCAACGAACCCAGCCGCGCCAGCGACGCCGACACCGACAGCAACGCCGCGTCGAATGCCGCCGACGGCGACGACGCGAGAGACTGCAGCACCTGCGGGAGAGCGGCGATCAATTGCGATCCGGCGGTCACGACTTCCGGGTCGCCGGCCACGCTTTGTTGGGCCGGCAGAGCGACCGCCAGCGGCGCCGACGTGAACGGCGTGACCCGGGCCGCCGTGGCAGCAGCGTCGGCGTAGCTGTACATCGCCGCAACGTCCTGGGCCCACATCTGTTCGTAGTCGGCGTCCATGGCAGCGATCGTCTCGGTGTCCTGACCCAGCGGATTCCCGTCAGCCACCGACCTGCGTTGGGAACGGTTGGCCGCGATCACCGCGGGAGGCACCACCGCGGCACGCGCATCTTCGTAGGCGCTCGCGGCCGCCATCGCATGCGCCGCCGCCTGCTCGCCCGTGGCGGCCGCGGCGGCCAGCCACCCCAGGTACGGCACCGCGGATTGGGTCATCGCGATCGCCGCGTGACCCTGCCATCCAGAGGTCAGCCGCGTCGTCACCGAGCGGAAGCCGTCCGCCGCTTCGTCCAACCCGTCCGCCAACCGGTTCCACGCCGTCGCGGCGGCCAACAGCGATCCCGGACCAGGACCGCAATACAGCCGCGCCGAGTTGACCTCCGGCGGAATCGCCCCGTAATCCACGGCTACCTCTCCCCAGCAGTCGGCCGCGACCGTCGGGAGACGCGCGCGACGCGGAGATCCACCTTCCCAACCTATCGCGACCAATTTAGGTCAGCCACACGAAAATAATTTGAGTTCGACTAGAACAGCTCTATCAGCGGAATCGCCATTTCCGCCGTGGTCGCCGCGCCGTGGAACCCGACGAGGCTAGCCGTTTCGGGAGGTTCGTGACCGCTCGCCAGAATCGCGGACTCGCCGGTGCAGACGACGACGACATCGCCGATCCTGGGTAGGTGTTCGGCGCTGACCGGGCCGAAGATCCCCGACGCGACGGCGTCGTCCCGGCTGCGCACTTCTGCTTGACCGGCCAGCACATCGGTCCAGATGGCCAGCACGTCTTCGGCGGCGCCCGGTTCGGTGTGCAGGTAGCGCACCCGCGGCTCACCGGCCACCACCCGCACACCCGCCGCCAGCCGGGGATCGGCGGCCATGTCGACGCGGGCGTCCGGCGGGACGTTGAGGCCGCCGTGGTCGGCGGTCACCAGCAGCGCGGCATCGTCGGGCAGCGACTCGACCACCCGGGTGAGCAGGGCGTCCACCCCGGCCGCGGCCTCGTGCCACTCGGCCGACCCGACCCCGAACACGTGCGCGGCGGTGTCCAGGTCGGCGGTGTACCCGTAGACCAGACCCGGGCCCGCGCGTAGCTCTTCGGCTACCCGTGCCGCGTAGTCGCCATCGGAGCGCGTCCCCACGAACTGCGCGCCCCGGTAGGCCGCCGCTGTCAGACCGCTGCCCAGGAACCACTCCGGCAGCACGGCGCGCGCGCTGACCCCGGCCCGCGTCAGCCGCTCGAACCACGTCGGCAGCGGCTGCCATTGCTGGTGCGGTGGGTCGTCGCGCCACCGGATGTGGCTGAGCACCCGGTCGGTGCCGGGCACGTTGACGGTGAAACCCAGCACGCCATGCCGGCCGGGCGGTGCGCCGGTGCCCAGCGACACCAGGCTGGTCGGCGTGGTGGACGGGAAGGTGCAGTCCAGGCGTCGCAGCCGCCCGGTGCCGCCGGCGAGCACCGAGGCCAGCAGCGGCGCGTCGTCGGCCAGGTCCGGCAACAGCTCCCAGCCCATCCCGTCGACCAGCACCACGCAGACGCGCTCAGGGACGCCGAGCGAGTCGGCCAGCGCCAGCGTGTCCGTCGCGTCCGGTGCCCCGAACAATGCCGCGACGCTGGGCAGCACGTCGCAGATCGAACCGGGCACGCGGTCAGTGTGGCACGAAATCAGCTGTGCGCGAGCCGAGGTGCTGTCAGCAGGCGACGCGCCGGTGACCCCCGCGTTGGCAATCACCGGTCCGGGACGCGACACTGAGGGGGTGACGACCCAAGCGGAAGGGTTGGACCCAGCGGTCACCGAACGGATCGGCGCGCTGCTGCGTGCGCGCGGGTTGCGGCGGATGGCGTCGCGGATCCAGGTGCTCGCGGTGCTCGAACCCGTCCGCGGACACCTGTCGGTGGCAGAGATCCACAACCGGCTGCCCGCCTGCCTGCCCGCGGGCATTCAGCCCCCCGATCTCGCCACCATCTACCGTACGGTGACCACCCTGGTCGATCAGGGCGTCCTGCACGGGCTGACCATGGACGACGGCGTCACCACCTACGGCATGGCCACCACACCGCACCACCACGCGGTGTGCACCAAGTGCGACGCGGTCATCGAAGTGCCCGCGCCCGAACTCAGTTCGGCGCTCGCGCACGCGATGGCGGCCAGCCGGTTCGCGTTGTCGGAGCAGGCCGGTCTGACGTTGCGCGGCTTGTGTCCGGCTTGCCAGGACAGCGTGCAGGACCATCTTGCGGGGGAGAGTGATCCGACCGACCCGCGGCCCACCGGCCGGCAGGTCACCCGGACGCGGCGTCGCTGACGTCCAGTCCCAGTAGCGCGTTCTCCACCACCTCCGGCAGCGCCGGGTGGATCCAGTACTGGCCGCGGGCCATCTGCCCGACGGTGAGCCCGAAGGTCATTCCCTGAATCAACGGCTGGATCAGTGCCGAAGCCTGATATCCCATGAAGTGCGCTCCCAGCAGCAGCCCGGTGCCGCGGTCGGCGATCAGCTTGACGATGCTGGTGGTGTCTTCCATCGCCCATCCGTAGGCGACGTCGCCGTACTCCTGGATCTTGACCGAGATGTCGTATCCCTCTGCCAGAGCCTGGTTTTCGGTCAAGCCCACACTGGCCAGCTGCGGATCGGTGAACACCGCCGACGGAACGAATCGGTGATCGGTGAGCGTCATCGACGCGGTGTCGTCCCAGTCGCACAGCAGGTTGCGCTGCACCACCCGCGCTTCGTGGTTGGCGACATGCTTGAGCTGGTGGGGCGAAGAAACATCACCGAGCGCGAAAACGTTACGCGCCGAGGTTCTTTGGTAGCAATCGACCACCACTCGGCCGTGTTCGAGCCGCACTCCGGCTTGTTCGGCGTCCAGCAGGTCGGCGTTGGACACCCGACCGGTGGCCACCAGCAGCGCGCCGGCTTCGATGGTGCTCCCGTCGTCCAGCTCGACGGTGACCCCGTCGTCCCGGTCTTCGACGCCGACGATGTTGCGCTGGGCGCGCAGCTCCCACTTGCTGGCCACGAGCCGGGTGAACTGTTCGCTGATCGCCTCGTCGGCGTGCCTGAGCATGGTGCCGCCGCGCAGGACGACGGTGACCTGGACCCCCATCGTGGCGAAGATGTGCGCGAATTCGGCTGCCACATAACCACTTCCGGCGATCACCAGATGTTCGGGCAGGGTGGGGATCCGCATGATCGTGTCACTGGTGTGGTACGTCGCGCCGCTGTCGCGGATGGCCGGCGGGACGGTCGGTCGCGAGCCCGCCGCGATCACCACCTGCTCGGCGGTGAATTCCGCACCGGCTTCGGTGCGCAACAGATAGCGGCCGTCGTCCTGCACCGGGCCGAAGCGGGTGTGCTGGCCGTAGACCTCGACGTTGGGCAGCGAGCGCCGGTAGGCCTCACCGCTGTTCGCGATCGGATCGATACGCCCGAAGACCCGCGAGACGATGTCGTCCCAGCGCACCCCGTCGACGTGTGCGTCGATGCCGTATTTCGCGGCCTCCCGGACGGCCTGGGCGACCTCGGCGGCGTAGACGAACATCTTGGTCGGGATGCAGCCGACGTTCAGGCAGGTACCGCCGAAGGTGCCCTGTTCGCAGATCGCCACCCGCTTGCTCGCATACCGTTCGTCGAGAATTGTGTTGCCCGAACCGGTTCCGATGATCGCGAGGTCGTAGCTTTCCATTCAGCCGTCAGCCTTTCCCATTCTCCGGTGTCGACACGTCGGGTGTGCACAGATGATCGTCGAGCCACCGGTCGAGGTGGCGGTAGGCCAGCCGGCGCGGCTGTTCCAGCGACAGGAACACGTCGTGCTTGGCGTCCGGTACCGGGATGATGGTGCTGCGGTTGCCGATGCACTCGGCCCACCGGGCGATCTGCGCGACGTCGAGGACGGCGTCACCGCGTTGCAGCGCCTGCGGTCCGGCGTCTTCGGCAACGGTGTGATCCGAGCGCAGGATCAGGTTGGGCACACCGACATCGAGTCCACGATGCAGCCGCGCCTGACCGCGGCGCACGGCGTGCAACCACCCGAAGGTAACGGGGAAGCCGCCCAACGGTTTCCACTGCAGGTTGTAGTCGAACTCGCCGTGGTAGTCGCGGTGCAGGCTGGAGCCGTAGCCCCCGGCGCCGCTGGCCCGGGCCACGGCCTTGCTGCGCATGCGCGACAACGCCGCGATGGTGGCCGACGTCAGGCCCAGTCGCAGGATTGCCGGACCGTGCAAATCCAAAAACGGGCTGTTGAGCACCAGGCCGCGGATGCCGGCCGAAGCGTCGGCGCGGCGCAGGCGGTCCAGCCACAACGACACGATCAGGCCGCCCGCCGAATGCCCGTACATCAACACGTCCTGGCAATCCCGGCGAATCAGGTCCAGCGCCCGGTCTAGTTCGGTGTTGTACTGGGCGAGGTTGGTGGTGAAGTGCGGGGTCTGTTCCGGCCGATGCGAGCGCCCGCACTTGCGCAGGTCCAGTGCATAGAACGCCAACCCGCGGTCGGCGAAGTGATCGGCCAGCGCGGTGTTGAAGAAATAGTCCGTGTAGCCGTGCACCGCCAGTACGGCGTGAGCGGCCGGCGCCATCTCCCCGCGCCGGATCAGGGTGGCGACGATATCGCCCTCCCCGTCGGGGTCGGGCCCGAGCGGGATCGAGTGCTGCCAGTAGCCGGGCAGGACGTCGGGCACCCAGCCAGTCACGATGGCCAGCTTAAAGAAGGCGTCGCCGGGCCGCCCACATTGGTGGCCAGGCACTTGGCGTCACGTGTCGGGATAATCTGGGACCGGCATAGCCAGAGGAAGGGTCATCGATCCGGTGTCAGAACGACTCAGAACCGACGTCGTGCTGGTGGGTGCCGGAATCATGAGTGCCACCCTGGCCGCGATGCTGCGTCGGCTCGAGCCGGATTGGTCGATCACGGTGGTCGAAAGCCTGGACGGGGTCGGCGCCGAGAGCAGCAGCCCGTGGAACAACGCCGGCACCGGCCACGCCGGGCTGTGCGAGATGAACTACACCCCGCAGCGGCCCGACGGCACGATCGACATCAGCAAAGCGGTGCGGGTCAACGAGCAGTTCCAAGTCACGCGCCAGTTCTGGGCGTACGCAGCCGAAAACGGCATCCTGGCCGACGTGCGCGGCTTCCTGAACTCGGTCCCGCACGTGAGTTTCGTCCGCGGTGCGGCCGGGGTCGACTATCTGCGGCGCCGCCGCGAGGCGTTGGCGCACAACCCGTTGTTCGCCGCGACCGAGCTGATCGACGACCCCGACGAGTTCGCACGCCGGCTGCCGTTGATGGCCGACGGGCGTGACTTCTCCGAACCCGTCGCCCTCAACTGGTCCGCCGACGGCACCGACGTCGACTTCGGCGCCCTGTCCCGGCAGCTGATCGGCTACTGCGTGCGCAGCGGCGCCACCGTGCTGTTCGGGCACCGGGTCCGCGCGCTGTCCCGGCAGCCCGACGGCGGCTGGACGCTCACCGTCGCCGACCGCCGCACCGGCCGACAGCAAAAGCTCGACGCCAAGTTCGTCTTCGTCGGCGCCGGCGGCGACGCGCTGCCGTTGTTGCAGAAGTCAGGCATCAAGGAGATCAAGGGTTTCGCCGGCTTCCCAATCGGCGGCCGGTTCCTTCGCGCGGCAAACCCGGCCCTGACCGCGGCCCACCGCGCCAAGGTGTACGGCGTTCCGTCCCCGGGCGCCCCGCCGCTGGGCGCGCTCCACCTCGATCTCCGCTACGTGCAGGGCAAGTCGTGGCTGGTCTTCGGCCCCTACGCCGGCTGGTCGCCGAAGTTCTCCAAACACGGCCACATCAGCGACCTGCCCCGGTCCATCCGGCGCGGCAACCTGATGTCGGTGCTGGGCGTCGGCGTCACAGAGACGACCATGCTCAGCTACCTGCTCGGCCAGCTGCGACTCACCAGAGCCGAACGGCTCCGTGTGCTGCGCGAATTCGCGCCCAGCGCAAGAGATTCGGACTGGGAACTGACGGTGGCGGGCCAGCGGGTGCAGGTCATCCGGCGCGACAGCCGCGGCAGAGGGGTGCTGGAATTCGGCACCGCCCTGGTCGGTGCCGCCGACGGCAGCATCATCGGCCTGCTGGGCGGTTCCCCCGGTGCTTCCACCGCGGTCCCGATCATGCTGGACGTCTTGAGAGACTGCTTCGCCAACCGCTATCAGTCCTGGCTGCCCAAGCTCAAGGAGATGGTGCCGTCCCTGGGCGCCAAGCTGTCCGACGAGCCCATGCTGTACGACGAGCTGCGTTCCTGGACCGCCCGGACTCTACAGTTGGAAGCCGCATGACCGAAGCGCTGCGCCGAGTCTGGTCCAAAGACCTTGACGCACAAACTCTTTACGAGCTCCTGAAACTGCGGGTGGAGGTTTTCGTGGTCGAGCAGGCCTGCCCGTATCCGGAACTGGACGGACGCGATCTTCTTGCCGAGACCCGGCACTTCTGGCTGGAATCCCCGCAGGGCGAGGTGATCTGCACGTTGCGGCTGATGGAGGAACATCCCGGCGGCGAGAAGGGGTTCCGACTCGGCCGGTTGTGTACCAAGCGCAGCGCCCGCGGCCAGGGCCATACCACCCGGCTGCTGCGCGCCGCGCTGGCCGAGGTGGGCGACTTTCCGTGCCGGATCGACGCACAGACATACTTGACGGACATGTGGACCAAACACGGGTTCGTCCGGGACGGAGACGAATTCATCGACGGCGGCATCCCGCACGTGCCGATGCTCAGACCCGGGTCGGGGGCGCAGCGGTGAAGCCCTACCCGTTCAGCGCCATCGTCGGACAGGACCAACTGCGACTCGCGTTGCTGCTGTGCGCGGTGCGCCCGCAGATCGGCGGCGCGCTGATCCGCGGCGAGAAAGGCACCGCGAAGTCGACCGCCGTGCGGGGCCTGGCCGGCTTGCTGTCGGCGGCGACCGGCAAGGAGGGCGCCGGTCTGGTCGAGATGCCTTTGGGTGCAACCGAAGACCGGGTGGTGGGCTCGTTGGATCTGCAGCGGGTGCTGCGCGACGGCGAGCACGCGTTCGCGCCCGGCCTGCTGGCCCGGGCCGACGGCGGCGTGCTCTACGTCGACGAGGTGAACCTGCTGCACGATCATCTGGTCGACATCCTGCTCGACGCCGCGGCGATGGGCCGCGTCCACGTCGAACGCGACGGCATATCCCATTCGCACGAGGCCCGGTTCGTACTGATCGGCACGATGAATCCCGAAGAGGGCGAACTGCGTCCGCAGCTGCTGGACCGCTTCGGGCTCACCGTCGACGTGCAGGCGTCGCGCGACGTCGACGTGCGGGTGCAGGTGATCCGCCAGCGGATGGCGTACGAGGCGGACCCGGACGCGTTCGCGCAACGCTACGCCGATACCGACGCCGAGCTGGCCCGGCGCATCGCGGCCGCCCGCGCGATCGTCGACGACGTGGTGTTGCCGGACGGCGAGTTACGCAGAATCGCGGCGCTGTGTGCGGCGTTCGACGTCGACGGCATGCGGGCTGACCTGGTGGTGGCCCGCACCGCGGTCGCGCACGCGGCCTGGCGGGGCGGGGACACGGTGGCTGAACAGGACATTCGGGTTGCCGCCGAACTGGCGTTGCCGCATCGGCGCCGGCGCGACCCGTTCGACGACCACGGCATCGACCGCCAGCAGCTCGACGAGGCACTCGCCAAAGCCGCCGAATCGCAAGGCGATCCGCAGCCGGACCCCGATCCGCCCGGCGGGGGTGCGTCGCCCGGTGACCCAGAGCCGCAATCGGCGCCGGGACCCGCACCCCCGCCACCGCGGCCCAGCGCACCGCCGTCGAGGGTCTTCCGCACCAGGGCGTTGACGGTGCCGGGAGTGGGCGAGGGCGCTCCGGGACGGCGTTCGCGCGCCCGCAATGCCTCGGGGAGCGTGGTGGCGGCCGCGGATCCGTCGGTGCCCGACGCGCACGGCCTGCATTTGTTCGCCACCGTGCTGTCCGCGGCCGAGCAGGCATCCGGCCGCGGACGGTTGCGGTTGCGGCCCAACGACATTCGCCGTGCGGTGCGCGAGGGACGCGAGAGCAACCTGGTGATCTTCGTGGTCGACGCGTCCGGGTCGATGGCCGCGCGGGATCGGATGGCGGCGGTCGGTGGCGCCACCCTTTCGCTGCTGCGCGATGCCTATCAGCGGCGCGACAAGGTCGCGGTCATCACGTTCCGTCAGCTGACAGCGCAGGTGTTGCTGCCGCCCACGTCCTCGGCGCACATCGCCGGACGCCGGTTGGCCCGGTTCGACACCGGCGGCAAGACCCCGCTGGCCGAGGGTCTGTTGGCCGCCCGTGCGCTGGTCATGCGGGAGAAAGTGCGCGACCGGGCCCGGCGTCCGCTCATCGTGGTGCTGACCGACGGGCGTGCCACTGCCGGCCCGGACCCGTTGGGCCGCAGCCGGATTGCGGCGGGCCGTCTGCGCGCCGAGGGTGTGGCCGCGGTGGTGGTGGACTGCGAGACGTCTTATGTGCGGCTGGGATTGGCCGGTGAGCTCGCCCGACAACTGGGTGCGCCGGCCATCCGGCTCGAGCACTTGCACGCCGACCAGTTGACCCGAGCAGTCCGTAGCGTGGCCTGATATGCCACAAGGGATTCCAGCCGAGGTCCCCGCCGATGGGCTGACCACCAGGGCCCGACGCAACACCCCGGTACTGGCCGTGCACACCGGTGCCGGAAAAGGGAAATCGACCGCCGCGTTCGGCATGGCGTTGCGGGCCTGGAACGTCGGCCTGGACATCGCGGTGTTCCAGTTCGTCAAGAGCGCGAAATGGAAAGTGGGCGAGGAGTCGGCCTTTCGCCGGCTCGGTCAGCTGCACGACGAGCAGGGCGTCGGCGGCGCGGTGGAATGGCACAAGATGGGCGCCGGCTGGTCCTGGTCGCGCAAGCCCGGCAGCGCCGTCGATCACGCGGCGACCGCGGCGGACGGGTGGGCCGAGATCAAGCAGCGGTTGGCCGCCCAGCTTCACGACTTCTATGTCCTCGACGAGTTCACCTACCCCCTCAAATGGGGCTGGGTGGACGTCGACGACGTGGTGGCGACCCTGCTGGCGCGACCCGGTCACCAGCATGTGGTGATCACCGGGCGCGACGCGCCGCCGGCGCTGATCGAGGCCGCCGACCTGGTGACCGAGATGACGAAGGTGAAGCACCCGATGGACGCCGGGCGCAAAGGCCAGAAGGGCATCGAGTGGTAGCTGCACCCGCCCCGCTGGTCGGCGAGCGTGCACAGTCGTACGCCGACACGCCGCGCCACGCGTCATTGTCTGCACGCTCGCGGCGCAGGTGGCTCCGGTGACACCCGCCGTGGTGATTGCCGCGCCGGCTTCCGGTAGCGGAAAGACCACGGTCGCAACGGGTTTGATCGGCGCATTGCGCCGGGCGGGGCACCGGGTGGCCCCGTTCAAGGTCGGGCCGGACTTTATCGACCCCGGCTACCACGCGCTGGCCGCGGCGCGCCCCGGCCGCAACCTGGATCCGGTGCTCGTGGGGGAGCGCCTCATCGGCCCGCTGTTCCGGCACGGCGCCCGCGGCGCCGACATCGCGGTGATCGAAGGGGTCATGGGCCTGTTCGACGGGCGCATCGGCGAATCGGTGACGGGCCCGGCGGTGGGCTCCACCGCGCACGTCGCGGGACTGCTACAGGCGCCGGTGATCATGGTTGTCGACGCGCGCGGGCAGAGTCAGAGCATCGCCGCTCTGCTGCATGGCTTTTCGACGTTCGACGCCCAAACCCGGGTCCGCGGCGTCATTCTCAACCGCGTCGGTACCGCCCGGCACGAGCAGGTGCTGCGGCAGGCGTGCGAGCATGCCGGTGTCCCGGTACTGGGGGTGATTCCCCGCACGGCCGAATTGGAGCTTCCGTCAAGGTATCTCGGCTTGGTGACCGCCGTGGAGTACGGTCGGCACGCGCGCGAGGCGGTGGCGGCCATGACGGATCTGGTGGCCCGTCAGGTCGACCTGGCCGGGGTGCTGGCGACCGCGGGCAGCCGCGTCGAGGACGCGGCGTGGGACCCGGCGGCCGCGGTGGAACGCAGTGTCCAGAGCGACCGGCCCCGCAAAGCTGTGGTCGCCCTGGCGGCGGGCAAGGCGTTCACCTTCGGCTACCCCGAACACGCGGAGCTGCTGCGTGCCGCCGGCGCCGACGTCGTCGAGTTCGACCCGTTGAGCGAATCCCTGCCCGACGGTGCGAACGCGGTGCTGTTACCGGGCGGGTTCCCCGAGCAGTTCGCCGCCGAACTGTCGGCCAACCACGACGTGCGCCGTCAGATCCGCGACCTGGCCGTCGCCGGGGCGCCGATCCACGCCGAATGCGCGGGCCTGATCTACCTGGTGTCCGACGTCGACGGACACCCGATGTGCGGGGTGCTGAACGGGTCGGCGCGCTTCACCCAGCGCCTCACCCTGGCCTACCGTGACGCCGTCGCGGTGGCCGACTCGTCGGTGTACGCCGCCGGTGAGAGGGTGACCGGGCACGAATTCCACCGGACCGCAATCACTTTCACCAGCGGTTACCAGCCTGCGTGGGCGTACCGGCAGGACTCCGGCACGGTGCGTGAGGGCGCGGTACACCTCGGGGTGCACGCGTCTTACCTGCACACCCACGCCGCGGCCACGCCCGAAGCGGTGGCGCGTTTCGTCGCGCACGCCACGGCCTGCGGTGCGACGGTGTCCAGCACTAGGCTTGCCCGGTGACCGAGAGCCCCTACCTGGTGGGACTGCGACTGACCGGCAGGAAGGTCGTCGTCATCGGCGGGGGCAGCGTGGCCCAACGACGGCTACCGTTGCTCATCGCCAGCGGGGCCGACGTCCACGTCATCTCCCGCAGCGCCACCCGCTCCGTCGAGGCGATGGACGGCATCACCCTCACGGTCCGGGAATACCGCGACGGTGACCTGGCCGGCGCCTGGTACGCCCTGGCCGCCACCAACGATCCGCAGGTGAACGCGGCCGTCGCCGCCGAAGCCGAACGGTACCGGATCTTCTGTGTGCGCGCCGACGCCGCCGTCGAAGGCACCGCGGTCACCCCCGCGTCGTTCGAGTACGCGGGTCTGTCGGTGGGTGTGCTGGCCGGCGGCGAACACCGCCGGTCGGCGGCCATCCGGTCGGCGATCCGGGAGGCACTCCAGCAGGGCCTCATCACCGCGGAGAGCTCCGACGTCGTTCGCGGTGGGGTGGCCCTGGTCGGCGGCGGCCCCGGCGATCCCGAACTGATCACCGTGCGGGGGCGTCGGCTGCTGGCCCAGGCCGACGTCGTGGTCACCGACCGGCTCGCACCGCCAGAGCTGCTGGCCGAGCTGGCCCCCCACGTCGAGGTGATCGACGCGGCGAAAATTCCGTACGGCCGCGCCATGGCCCAGGATGCGATCAACGCCGTCCTGATCGAACGCGCCCGGGCCGGCAAGTTCGTGGTCCGGCTCAAGGGCGGCGATCCGTTCGTGTTCGCACGCGGTTACGAGGAAGTGCTGGCGTGCGCCGAAGCGGGCATTCCGGTGACCGTCGTGCCAGGTGTGACAAGTGCCATAGCAGTTCCTGCGATGGCGGGTGTTCCGGTCACCCATCGGGCCACGAATCACGAATTCGTGGTGGTCAGCGGCCATCTGGCGCCGGATCATCCCGAATCGTTAGTGAATTGGGACGCTTTGGCAGCCTTGACCGGC
Source organism: Mycobacterium sp. NGS67 (assembly GCF_059812185.1). Classification (NCBI taxonomy): domain Bacteria; kingdom Bacillati; phylum Actinomycetota; class Actinomycetes; order Mycobacteriales; family Mycobacteriaceae; genus Mycobacterium; species Mycobacterium sp. NGS67. Next base: position 55,356 of record NZ_JCALCF010000011.1, on the reverse strand, counting down.
ACCATTGTTTTGCTGATGGCCGTCGAACGGATCGAACTCTTCGTCGCCGCGCTGCTCAAAGGCGGCCGACCTGCGGATACTCCGGTCCTGGTGGTGCAACACGGCACGACGGCCGCTCAGCACACGTTGCGGGCGACCCTGGCGGACACGCCGACGAAGGTCCGCGCGGAGGGAATCCGACCTCCCGCGATCGTCGTAATCGGGCCCGTGGCGGGGCTGAGTGGGCCTTACGCTTTAAACAAATCTTAAGATTACTGTAAGGTAACCTGCTATGACGGCTCTCAACGACTCAGAGCGGGTTGTCCACAGCTGGACGGACGGCAGCTCGAAAAGTTCGGCGTCGGAGCGTCCCACAGAATCGGTGGAGACCCCTTTGCAGCGCCTGAGCAGGTATTACCCGACCTGGATGCCCTCGTACCGCTTCATCGCGGCGGTCATCGCGATCGGCGGGATGCAGCTGTTGGCCACCATGGACAGCACCGTCGCCATCGTCGCCCTTCCTAAGATTCAGGACGAGCTCAGCCTGTCCGATGCGGGCCGCAGCTGGGTGATCACCGCTTACGTGCTGACTTTCGGCGGATTGATGCTGCTCGGCGGCCGGCTCGGCGACACCATCGGGCGCAAGCGCACCTTCATCGTCGGTGTCGCGCTGTTCACCATCTCCTCGGTGCTGTGCGCGGTGGCCTGGGATGAAGTGACGCTGGTCATCGCCCGGTTGTCCCAAGGCGTCGGGTCGGCGATCGCGTCACCGACCGGCCTGGCTCTGGTGGCGACCACCTTCCCGAAGGGCCCGGCGCGTAACGCCGCGACCGCGGTGTTCGCCGCGATGACCGCGATCGGGTCCGTGATGGGTCTGGTGGTCGGCGGCTTCCTGACCGAGTACTCCTGGCGGTTGGCGTTCATGGTCAACGTGCCGATCGGGCTGGTGATGATCTACCTGGCCCGCACCGCGCTGCGGGAGACCAACCGGGAGCGGATGAAGCTGGACGCCGCCGGCGCCATGCTGGCCACGCTGGCCTGCACCGCGGCCGTCTTCGCTTTCTCGATCGGCCCGGAGAAGGGCTGGATCTCGGTCACCACCATCGGTTCGGGTGTGGTGGCGCTGGGCGCGGCCATCGCGTTCATCATCGTCGAGCGCACCGCGGAGAACCCCGTCATCCCGTTCGAGTTGTTCCGTGACCGCAACCGGCTGGTCACCTTCGGCGCGATCTTCCTCGCCGGTGGCGTCATGTTCAGCCTGACCGTGTCCATCGGCCTGTACGTGCAGGACATCCTGGGCTACAGCGCGTTGCGGGCCGGCGTCGGCTTCATCCCGTTCGTGATCGCCATGGGCATCGGCCTGGGCATCTCCTCGCAGCTGGTGTCCCGGTTCTCGCCGCGGGTGCTGACCATCGGTGGTGGATGGCTATTGCTCGGCGCGATGCTGTACGGCTCGTTCTGCATGCACCGCGGCGCCCCCTACTTCCCGAACCTGGTGCTGCCCATCGTGGTCGGCGGCATCGGCATCGGCATGGTGGTCGTGCCGCTGACCTTGTCGGCCATTGCCGGGGTCGGCTTCGACCAGATCGGCCCGGTGTCGGCGATGACGCTGATGCTGCAGAGCCTGGGCGGGCCGCTGGTGCTGGCCGTCATCCAGGCCGTGATCACCTCCCGCACTCTCTACAACGGCGGCATCACCGGGCCGGTGAAGTTCATGAACGAACTTCAGCTGCATGCACTGGACAAGGGCTACACCTACGGCCTGCTGTGGGTGGCCGGGACGGCCGTCATCGTCGGCTGTGCGGCGCTGTTCATCGGCTACACACCCGAAGAGGTGGCGCACGCGCAGGAAGTCAAGGAAGCGATCGACGCGGGGGAGCTGTAGTTCGCTAGCGGCCGCCGTGCCGAGCGTCACGCCAGGGTGGCGCAAGCGCTCGATCGTCGCGCTGGCGTGACGCTCACCGCACCGGACGGCAGGCTAGGCTTGCCGCTCGTGATCACCCGGATGTCCGAGCTGTTCCTGCGCACCCTGCGCGACGATCCCGCCGACGCCGAAGTGCCCAGCCACAAGCTGCTGATCCGCGCCGGCTACGTCCGGCCCATCGCGCCGGGGCTGTACAGCTGGCTCCCGCTCGGCCTGAAGGTCCTGCGCAACATCGAACGCATCGTGCGCGAGGAGATGAACGCCATCGGCGGGCAGGAGATCCTGTTCCCCGCGCTGCTGCCGCGTGCGCCGTACGAGACCACCAACCGCTGGACCGAATACGGCGAAAACCTGTTCCGGCTCAAAGACCGCCGGAAGAACGACTACCTGCTGGGCCCGACCCACGAGGAGCTGTTCACCCTCACCGTCAAAGGCGAGTACAGCTCCTACAAGGACTTCCCGCTCACGCTGTATCAGATCCAGACCAAGTACCGCGACGAGGCGCGCCCGCGTGCCGGCATCCTGCGGGGCCGCGAGTTCGTCATGAAGGACTCCTACTCCTTCGATATCGACCCCGCCGGGCTCCAAACCTCCTACGACGCGCACCGCGAGGCCTACCAGCGCATCTTCGACCGCCTCGCGGTGCGCTACGTCGTCGTGTCGGCGGTCTCCGGCGCGATGGGCGGCAGTGCCTCCGAGGAGTTCCTGGCCGAAAGCCCCGTCGGCGAAGACACCTTCGTGCGCTGCCTGGAATCCGGCTACGCCGCCAACGTCGAAGCCGTCGTCACCGCGCGTCCCGAGCCGACACCCACCGACGGCCTGCCGGCCGCCCAGGTCCACGACACCGGCGACACCCCGACCATCGCCACCCTCGTCGCTTGGGCCAACGAAAGCCTGGGTCGCACGATCACCGCCGCCGACACCCTCAAGAACGTCCTGGTCAAGGTCCGCCAGCCCGGCGGCGATTGGGAGCTGCTCGCCATCGGTGTGCCCGGGGACCGCGAGGTGGACGACAAGCGGCTGGGCGCGGCATTGGAACCCGCCGAGTACGCGTTGCTCAGCGACGCCGACTTCGCCGAACACCCCTTCCTGGTCAAGGGCTACATCGGCCCTAAAGCGTTGCAGGACAACAAAGTTCGCTACCTCGTCGACCCGCGCGTGGTCGACGGCACCAGCTGGATCACCGGGGCCGACGAACCCGGGCGCCACGTGGTCGGGCTGGTGGCCGGCCGCGACTTCACCGCCGACGGCACCATCGAGGCCGCCGAGGTGCGCGAAGGCGACCCCTCGCCCGACGGCGCCGGTCCGTTGGTGATGGCCCGTGGCATCGAGATCGGCCACATCTTCCAGCTCGGCCGCAAGTACACCGACGCATTCACCGCCGACGTGCTCGGCGAGGACGGCAAACCGGTGCGGTTGACGATGGGTTCCTACGGCATCGGGGTGTCGCGGCTGGTCGCCGTCGTCGCCGAACAGCACCACGACGAGCTCGGGCTGCGGTGGCCGTCGTCGATCTCGCCGTTCGGGGTCCACCTGGTGATCGCCAACAAGGACGCCGAAGCCCGCCTGGGCGCGGCCAAGCTGGCCGCGGATCTGGACAAGGTCGGCGTCGACGTGTTGCTCGACGACCGTCAGGCCTCGCCGGGCGTCAAGTTCAAGGACGCCGAACTGCTGGGCGTGCCGTGGGTCCTGGTGGTGGGCCGGGGCTGGGCGGACGGCCGGATCGAGCTCCGCGACCGCTTCGCCAGTCAGACGACCGAGCTGGCCGTCGGCGATTCACTGGTCACCGACATCGTGGCAGCGATCAGCCCCTAGCGAGGTACGGCGAGCAGACGCAAAAGCCCCTCATTTCGGCACGAAATGGGGGCTTTTGCGTCTGCTCGCGAGCGGGAGGTGCCCCCCTGCTCGCGCTTACTCGTTGCCGCCGGGGAACGACGTGGTGATCGGCCAGCCACCCAGCACTTTGTTCCAGCGGGCCGCCAGCACCGCACTCTGAGTCAGGGCATTCGAGGCGAAGGCGCGGTCCTCGGCGGTGTCGGCGTGCTCGACGACCGCCCGCCACGCCGTCGCGCCGTCGTTCTCCATCCGCGCCGCCAGCCGGGCCGCTTCCGACGGGCTGGCCACCGGGGAGGGCAACTGGTAGCCGGCCGCGGCGACCGGCACGGTGGCCTTGCGGGCGGTCAGCATCGCGATGACGTCGTCGCGGCGCTGGCGGTGCTGGTTGAGGGCTTCCACCACGAGGTCGTTGACGCTCGGCGGCGACATCGCGGACACGATCCCGTAGCCGTAGATGGTGGCGTGCTCGACGGCGAGCGCGTCGCTGAACGCGGTGATGTCGGCGTCTTTGCCGGCGGGGGCACGTTTCGGTCCGGTCATATCGACGGTCCCCCGGGTACCAGCGCGACGGTCGCAGAGGCGGTGCAGCAGGCGGCGATCGAGGCCAACAGACCCGCCCGGTAGCCCGACGACGTCGCGACCAACCGGCTGGCGTCCTCGGCCGACTTGCGCAGCGAGTCGATGACATCGGATACCGGAGGCGGCGGCGGTGGCGGCCCCTCCGGCTCGGTGGGGGTCGCACTCGCGCTGGAGCTGCTGGTCTCGCTGGTCGACGACACCAACTTGCCCGCGGCGCGGGCGATCTCGGTGGACAACGCCCGGGCGTGCGCGGCGCGCTGGGTGGCTACCACGGTCAGCGCGGCCGCGATCTGCGGCGGGCTGCCGATCGCTCCGGCCGCCGCGGCCGCCAGCGCACTGTCGTGGCGCGCCTGTTCCAGCGGGCTCAGCAACTCTTCGACGACGGGCGGCTTGGGCGCCGACTCGCTGCAAGCGGTTGCCACTGAAAGTGCAGCGAGAGCGACGCCACCGGCGAGTACACCCCGCCGACTGATGACGGGTACTGCTTCGGGCACGTTCCACATCCTGCCATCACGGTGCCCCTCGGACGGTAGGCACGTTGCGGTCGGACCCGGACGAGACGATCAGGGCGTTATCGGCGGTTCCTGGCGTATCGTTGATAGCTGGCTCAAAGACAACTCAAGATGAGGAGCTCGCCGTGACCACCGGGCTACCTTCGCAGACGCAGGTGATCGAGCTACTCAGTGGTGAGTTCGCGCGCGCCGGCTACGAGATCGAAGACGTAGTCATCGACAGCCGCACCCGTCCGCCGCGCATCACCGTGATCGCCGACGGCGACACCGCCCTGGACCTGGACACCATCGCTTCGCTGTCGCATTCGGCGTCGACTTTGCTGGACGGCGCGGACGACGGTCGCGGCACCCCCTACGTGCTCGAGGTCAGTTCGCCCGGCGTCGAGCGCCCGTTGACCAGCGAGAAGCATTTCCGTCGGGCGCGGGGACGCAAGGTAGACGTGGTGCTGGCCGACGGCTCGCAGTTGTCCGGGCGGGTCGGCCAGACCGGCGACGACACGGTCGCGCTGGTGGTCCGCACCGGCCGCGACCTGGCGGTGCGCGAGATCAAGCTCGGAGAAATCACCAAAGCTGTTGTGCAGGTTGAGTTTTCGACGCCAGCACGAGCAGAGCTGGAGTTGGCGCACGGGACGGAGGCGGGAACATGAACATCGACATGGCCGCTCTGCATGCCATCGAGGTCGACCGGGGCATCTCGGTCAACGAGCTGCTGGAGACGATCAAGTCCGCGCTGCTCACCGCCTACCGGCACACCCAGGGTCATCAGACCGACGCCCACATCGAGATCGACCGCAAGACCGGCGTCGTCAAGGTCATCGCCCGCGAAACCGACGACGAAGGCCGCCTGATCAGCGAGTGGGACGACACCCCGGAGGGTTTCGGCCGCATCGCCGCCACCACGGCACGTCAGGTGATGCTGCAACGATTCCGCGACGCCGAGAACGAGCGGACCTTCGGCGAGTTCTCCACCCGGGAAGGCGAGATCGTCGCCGGGGTGATCCAGCGCGACAACCGAGCCAACCTCCGCGGGCTGGTCGTGGTGCGGATGGGTACCGAGACCAAGGCGTCCGAAGGAGTGATCCCGGCCGCCGAACAGGTCCCCGGCGAGACCTACGAGCACGGCAACCGGGTCCGCTGCTACGTCGTCGGCGTGAGCCGCGGCGCCCGCGAGCCGGTGATCACGCTCTCCCGCACCCACCCCAACCTGGTGCGCAAGCTGTTCTCGCTGGAAGTGCCCGAGATCGCCGACGGGTCGGTGGAGATCGTGGCGGTGGCCCGGGAGGCGGGGCATCGCTCCAAGATCGCGGTGAAGTCCAACGTCGCGGGCCTGAACGCCAAGGGCGCGTGCATCGGTCCGATGGGGCAGCGGGTCCGCAACGTGATGAGCGAGCTGTCCGGAGAGAAGATCGACATCATCGACTTCGACGAGGACCCGGCCCGCTTCGTGGCCAACGCGCTGTCGCCGGCGAAAGTCGTCTCGGTCTCGGTGATCGACGCGACCGCGCGCGCGGCACGGGTGGTGGTGCCCGACTTCCAGCTGTCGCTGGCCATCGGCAAGGAAGGACAGAACGCGCGGTTGGCGGCCAGACTGACCGGGTGGCGCATCGACATCCGGGGCGACGCGCCGGCCCAACCCGGCACCCAACCCGACCACGGCGCCAGCCACGGAATGGCCCACGAGCGGTAGTGGGGTCCGACTACCCGCGGGTGGTTCGGAGCAGTGGTCGGGTAACGCTAGACTGAGCCGTGATCCAGCGCGAGCCTTCGGCCTCGGCGCACCGAAGCCCGGACAACCCCAGCGGACCGGTGCGGATGTGTGTCGGATGCCGGAAGCGAGAGTTGGCCGTCGAACTGCTTCGAGTGGTGGCTCGGTCTGACGGGAACGGCAGCTACGCCGTGATCGTTGACACGGCCGGACGCCTGCCGGGGCGAGGTGCATGGCTGCATCCCGTTCCGCAGTGCGTACAGCAGGCGATTCGGCGGCGAGCTTTCGCCCGAGCGCTGCGCATCACCGGTTCACCGGAAACATCCGCGGTGGTCGAGCACGTCGAGGCGCGCTCGTCCCACCGGGCAACAGAACAGGTAGCAAGAACATGAGCACACCGTGAAGTCCCGATGACCATGCGTCATAGCTAATACTTGAGGCGCGGCCCACGACTGTCGCCTCTGAGACAGGAGATGTAGTGGCAGGTAAGGCCCGCGTACACGAGTTAGCCAAGGAACTCGGTGTCACCAGCAAGGAAGTCCTCGCCCGACTGAGTGAACAGGGCGAATTCGTCAAATCCGCATCGTCGACGGTCGAGGCGCCGGTAGCCCGCCGGCTGCGCGAGTCGTTCGGCGGCGGCAAACCGGCAGCGCCCAAGGGCGCGGACAGCGCAGCCAAGGCCCCCGAGAAGGCGGCGGTCGCCGCGCCCGGTGCGGACCTGGACCGGGCGCTGGACAAAGCGGTCGGCAACGGCGCGGCCACCCCCGCGCCGGTCAAGCCCGCCGATCCCACCAGGACGGCGCCGCCCGCGGCCCCGGCCCGCCCGGCCGCTCCGGCAGCCGGTGCCAAGCCTGCGGCCCCGCCGACGCCGGGACCATCGGCGCCCACGCCGACCCCGGGTCAGCCGTCGAGCCCACAGGCGCCGCATCCCGGCATGACTCCCGGGCCGCGCCCGGGCCCGGCGCCGAAGCCGGGAGTGCGCACGCCGCGCGTCGGCAACAACCCGTTCTCGTCGGCGCAGCCCGTCGACCGGCCGATTCCCCGTCCGCACCCGCAGGCGCCGCGTCCCGGCGCGCCCCGCCCGGGTGCGCCCCGGCCCGGTGCGTCACCCGGCAGCATGCCGCCGCGTCCCGGCGGCGCCGCCGGAGGTCCCCGTCCGCCCCGGACGGGCGCGCCGCGTCCCGGCGGTGCCCGTCCCGGCGGTCCCGGCGGCGACCGCACCGGCGGCGGCGGTAACTACCGCGGTGGCGGTGGTGTCGGTGCCGCACCCGGCGGTGGCGGCGGATTCCGCGGCCGTCCCGGCGGCGGTGGTCCCGGTGGTGGCGGCGGTGGCCGTCCGGGTCAGCGCGGCGGCGCGGCCGGCGCGTTCGGCCGTCCCGGCGGTGCGCCCCGACGCGGACGCAAGTCCAAGCGGGCCAAACGCGCCGAATACGAGAACATGCAGGCGCCCGTCGTCGGTGGCGTGCGGTTGCCGCACGGCAACGGCGAGACCATCCGGCTGGCGCGCGGCGCCTCGCTGAGCGACTTCGCCGACAAGATCAACGCCAACCCGGCCGCGCTGGTCCAGGCGTTGTTCAACCTCGGCGAGATGGTCACGGCCACCCAGTCGGTCGGCGACGAGACGCTGGAGCTGCTGGGCAGCGAGATGAACTACGTCGTCCAGGTCGTCAGCCCCGAGGACGAAGACCGCGAACTGCTGGAGTCCTTCGACCTCACCTACGGCGAAGACGAGGGCGGCGAGGACGACCTGCAGACCCGTCCGCCGGTGGTGACCGTCATGGGTCACGTCGACCACGGTAAGACGCGCCTGCTGGACACCATCCGGAAAGCCAGCGTCCGTGAGGGCGAAGCCGGCGGCATCACCCAGCACATCGGTGCCTACCAGGTGGGTGTCGAACACGACGGCGCCGACCGGTTGATCACCTTCATCGACACCCCGGGTCACGAGGCGTTCACCGCCATGCGTGCCCGCGGCGCCAAGGCCACCGACATCGCCATCCTGGTGGTCGCGGCCGACGACGGTGTGATGCCGCAGACGGTGGAGGCCATCAACCACGCGCAGGCCGCCGACGTGCCGATCGTGGTGGCGGTCAACAAGATCGACAAGGAGGGCGCCGACCCGGCCAAGATCCGCGGTCAGCTCACCGAATACGGTCTGGTGGCCGAGGAGTTCGGCGGCGAGACGATGTTCGTCGACATCTCGGCCAAGCAGGGCACCAACATCGAGGCACTCGAGGAGGCGGTGCTGCTGACCGCCGACGCCGCCCTGGACCTGCGGGCCAACCCCGACATGGAAGCCCAGGGTGTGGCCATCGAGGCGCACCTGGACCGCGGTCGCGGTCCGGTGGCCACCGTGCTGATCCAGCGTGGAACCCTGCGGGTGGGCGACTCGGTGGTGGCCGGCGACGCCTACGGCCGGGTCCGGCGGATGGTCGACGAACACGGTGAGGACGTCGAGGAAGCATTGCCGTCGCGTCCGGTGCAGGTCATCGGCTTCACGTCGGTGCCCGGTGCCGGTGACAACTTCCTGGTCGTCGACGAGGACCGCATCGCCCGCCAGATCGCCGACCGGCGCAGCGCCCGCAAGCGCAACGCGCTGGCGGCCCGCAGTCGCAAGCGGATCAGCCTGGAGGACCTGGACTCGGCGCTGAAGGAAACCAGCCAGCTGAACCTGATCCTCAAGGGCGACAACGCCGGTACCGTCGAGGCCCTGGAAGAGGCCCTGATGGGTATCGAGGTCGACGACGAGGTGGCGCTGCGCGTCATCGACCGCGGTGTCGGTGGCATCACCGAGACCAACGTCAACCTGGCGTCGGCGTCGGATGCGATCATCATCGGCTTCAACGTCCGCGCCGAGGGCAAGGCGACCGAACTGGCCAACCGCGAGGGTGTGGAGATCCGCTACTACTCGGTGATCTACCAGGCGATCGACGAGATCGAGAAGGCCCTGCGCGGCATGCTCAAGCCGATCTACGAGGAAAACCAGTTGGGTCGGGCCGAGATCCGGGCGATCTTCCGGTCCTCCAAGGTCGGCATCATCGCCGGTTGCATGGTCAGTTCCGGTGTGGTGCGCCGCAACGCCAAGGCTCGGCTGCTTCGGGACAACATCGTGGTCACCGAAAACCTGTCGATCAACTCGCTGCGCCGGGAGAAGGACGACGTGACCGAGGTCCGCGAGGGTTTCGAATGCGGTCTGACACTGGGCTATTCGGACATCAAGGAAGGCGACATCATCGAGTCCTTCGAGCTGGTCCAGAAGGAACGGTCATGAGGCCGGCGCATGGCTGATCCGGCCCGCGCGCGCCGACTGGCCAAGCGGATCAGCACCATCGTCGCCTCGGCGATCGAATATGAGATCAAGGACCCGAGGCTGGCCGGCGTCACCGTCGTCGACACGAAGGTGACCGCCGACCTGCACGACGCGACCGTCTACTACACGGTGATGGGGCCGACGCTGGATGACGAGCCCGACTATGCGGGCGCGGCGGCGGCACTGGACCGCGCCAAGGGCGTGCTGCGGACGAAGGTGGGTGCGGGTACCGGGGTACGGTTCACTCCGACCTTGACGTTCGAACGCGACACCACCTCCGACGCGGTGAATCGGATGGAAGAGTTGCTCGCCCGGGCACGGGCGGCGGATGCCGATCTGGCACGGGTACGGGTGGGTGCGAAGCCGGCCGGGGAGGCCGACCCGTACCGTGATACTGGGTCGGCGGCCGAACCGCCGGTCTCCGGGGGACTTAGCGAAGCTGGGAACGCCGATGACGATTACCGACCGCAAGACCGGCCGCAAGACCGACCCGAAGACTGAGCTGACGGGGATGTCGCGCCTTTCGGGGGCGCGCGTCGACGCTGTCGGCGCCGCTCAACTGCTGTCGTCCGCCAACACGGTCGCGGTGATCTGCCACGTCCATCCGGATGCCGACACCATCGGCGCCGGGCTGGCGCTGGCCGCGGTGCTCGACAACAGCGACAAGAAGGTCCAGGTCAGTTTTGCCGCCCCCGCAGAGCTGCCGGAATCACTGCGCTCGCTGCCGGGCTGCCATCTGCTGGTCAGCCCCGAGGAACTGCGGCGCGACGTCGACCTGGTGGTGACCGTCGACGTTCCGGGCATCCACCGACTCGGTGGGCTGGGTGATCTGGCCGGTCCGGACCAGCAACTGCTCGTCATCGACCATCACGCCTCCAACGGCATGTTCGGCACCGCGAACTTCGTCGACGCGTCGGCGGATTCGACCACGATGATGATCGCCGAGATCCTCGACGCCTGGGGCAAGCCGATCGACCGGGGCGTGGCGCACTGCATCTACGCCGGGTTGACCACCGACACCGGGTCATTCCGGTGGGCCAGCGCCCGCGCGCTGCGGCTGGCCGCGCGGCTGGTCGAACTCGGTGTGGACAACGCCGCGATCAGCCGCTCCCTGATGGACAGCCACCCGTTCGCGTGGCTGCCGATGCTCTCGCGGGTGCTGAGTTCGGCGCAGTTGGTGCCCGAGGCGGTCGGCGGGCGCGGATTGGTCTACGCCGTCGTCGACCATCGGGAATGGCTCGGGTCGCGCGCCGAGGAGGTGGAGAGCGTGGTCGACATCGTGCGCACCACCCAGCAGGCCGAGGTGGCTGCGGTGTTCAAAGAGGTCGACCCGCAGCAGTGGTCGGTGTCGATGCGCGCCAAGAACGACGTGGACCTGGCCTCGGTCGCGTCCGGGTTCGGTGGCGGCGGACACCGGTTGGCCGCGGGCTACTCGACGGCCGGCTCCATCGAAGACGTCGTAGCGTCGTTGCGCGCGGCGCTGGGCTGACCAGCCTTGACCGAGGGCGGCCGTCCCGCCGCCAGTGGTAGGCAGATCGCGGCGCTGGCCCTGCCGGCCCTCGGGGTGCTGGCCGCCGAACCGTTGTATCTGTTGTTCGACACCGCCGTGGTAGGTCGCCTCGGGGCGGTACCGCTGGCGGGGCTGGCGATCGGCAGCCTGGTGCTCGGTGTCGTCAGCACCCAGCTGACGTTCCTGTCCTACGGCACCACGGCCCGCGCCGCCCGCTACTTCGGAGCCGCCGACCGCGCGGCCGCGGTCAACGAGGGCGTGCAGGCGACCTGGCTGGGGCTGGGTGTCGGGGCGGTGATCGTCGTCGCGGTCCAGGTCGCGGCGGTGCCGGTGGTGTCGGCGATCGCCGCGGGTGGACAGATCGCGACGGCGGCGCTGCCGTGGTTGCGGCTGGCGATCCTGGGCGCACCCGCGATCCTCGTCTCGCTGGCCGGCAACGGCTGGATGCGCGGCGTGCAGGACACCGTGCGGCCGTTGCGTTTCGTCGCCACCGGGTTCGCGGTGTCGGGGCTGCTGTGCCCGCTGCTGGTCTACGGCTGGTTGGGCTTGCCGCGGCTGGGGCTGCCCGGATCGGCGGTGGCCAACCTGGTGGGTCAGTGGCTGGCGGCACTGCTGTTCGGCCGCGCGCTGCTGACCGAGCGGGTACCGCTGCGGCCGGATCGGGCCGCGCTGCGCGCCCAGTTGGTGATGGGGCGCGATCTCATCCTGCGCAGCCTGGCCTTTCAAACCTGTTACGTGTCGGCGGCGGCGGTGGCGGCCCGGTTCGGGGCCGCGGCGCTCGCGGCCCATCAGGTCGTGTTGCAGCTGTGGACTTTCCTTGCGCTGGTGCTCGATTCGCTGGCCATCGCGGCGCAGTCACTGGTCGGCGCCGCTTTGGGCGCCGGGGAGGTCGCGCACGCGAAATGGGTGGCGTGGCGGGTGACGGCGTTCTCGCTGCTGGCCTCCGGGGTGCTGGCAGCCTGTTTCGCCGCGGGCTCCACGGTGTTGCCCAACCTGTTCACCGACGACGGGTCCGTGCTGGCTGCGATAGGGGTGCCGTGGTGGTTCCTGGTGGCTCAATTGCCGGTCGCGGGAATCGTTTTCGCGCTGGACGGGGTACTGCTGGGGGCCGGGGATGCCGCGTTCATGCGCACCGCGACCGTGGTGAGCGCACTGGTGGGTTTCCTGCCGCTGATCTGGCTGTCGCTGGCTTACGACTGGGGCTTGACCGGCATCTGGTCGGGTCTGAGCACGTTCATGGTGTTGCGACTGGCGTTCGGCGGTTGGCGGACGCTGTCCGGGCGTTGGGCGGTGCCAGGAGCGGCGTAGGGCGGCAGTTCCGCGGCGCTACACTGCGCCGGTGACGACGACCAGACGGTCCCGACGGGACTACGCGCTGTTCGTCGTCCTGGTCGGCCCGAACGTGGCGTTGCTGTCGCTGTTCATCTACCGCCCGCTGATAGACAACATCCGGCTGTCGTTCTTCGACTGGAACATTTCAGACCCGCAGGCGAAGTTCGTCGGGTTCTCCAACTATGGGGAGTGGCTCACCCGCGTCGACACCCGCCAAATCGTGCTCAACACCGTGATCTTCACGGTGGCCGCAGTGGTCGGCTCGATGGTGTTGGGGCTGGCGTTGGCGATGTTGTTGGACCAACGGTTGCGCGGACGAAACCTGGTGCGCTCCATGGTTTTCGCACCGTTCGTAATATCCGGTGCGGCGGTCGGCCTGGCCGCACAGTTCGTCTTCGACCCGCACTTCGGTCTGATCCAGGATCTGGCGCGCCGCCTCGGAGCCGGGGTGCCGGACTTTTACCAGGACGCGCACTGGGCGATGTTCATGATCGTCGTCACCTACGTCTGGAAGAACCTCGGCTACACCTTCGTCATCTACCTGGCGGCGCTGCAGGGAGTGCGTCGAGACCTGTTGGAAGCGGCTGAGATCGACGGCGCGAGCCGGTGGACCACGTTCCGCCGGGTGCTGCTGCCGCAGCTGCGGCCCACCACGTTCTTCCTGTCGATCACCGTGCTGATCAACTCGTTGCAGGTCTTCGATGTCATCAACGTCATGACCCGCGGAGGTCCGGAGGGCACCGGCACCACCACGATGGTCTTCCAGGTGTATCTGGAGACCTTCCGGAACTTCCGTGCCGGCTACGGTGCCACCGTCGCCACCGTCATGTTCCTGGTGCTGCTGGCGATCACCTACTACCAGGTGCGAGTAATGGATCGGGCTGAGCGCCAATGAGATCCGCACGTTTTCTGGGTTATGCGGCCATGCTGCTGGTGGTGGCGCTGGTTGCCGGGCCGCTGGCATTCGTGTTCTTCACCTCGTTCAAGGATCAGCCGGACATCTATGCGCAGCCGACGACCTGGTGGCCGCCGCACTGGCACCCGCAGAATTATCGGACTGCCACGCAACAGATTCCGTTCTGGACCTACCTGCGCAACTCGGTGATCCTCACCACCGCGCTGGCGGCGGTGAAGTTCGTGCTCGGCGTCCTGAGCGCGTTCGGACTGGTGTTCCTGCACTTCCCGGGCCGCAACGCGGTGTTCCTGGTGATCATCGCCGCGCTGATGGTGCCCAACCAGATCACGGTGATCTCCAACTACGCGTTGATCTCTCAATTGGGACTGCGCAACACCTTTCCCGGCATCATCCTGCCGCTGGCCGGCGTCGCGTTCGGAACTTTCCTGATGCGCAACCACTTCCTGTCGTTGCCTACCGAGGTCATCGAAGCGGCCCGGATGGACGGCGCACGCTGGTGGCAACTGCTGTTGCGCGTGGTGCTGCCGATGTCGGGACCCACCATGGTGGCATTCGGCATCATCACCGTCGTCAACGAATGGAACGAATACCTTTGGCCATTCCTGATGGCCGACGACGAATCGGTAGCACCCCTGCCGGTGGGGCTGACGTTCCTCCAGCAAGCAGAAGGAGTGACCAACTGGGGTCCGGTCATGGCAGTGACGCTGCTGGCGATGCTGCCGATCCTGCTCATCTTCATCGCGCTGCAACGGCAGATGATCAAGGGCCTCACGTCGGGCGCGGTCAAAGGGTAGCCGTGCATACCGTCAACCGCAGGCAATTTCTCGGGCTGATCGGCGCGGCCGGTGTGACCGCCGGGTGCGCGGGGATGGGCGGCAACGGCACGATCAAATCCGGAAACGGCCCCATCTCCTTCTGGTCCAATCACCCCGGGATGTCCACCGCGGTGGAGCGAGAGTTGATCGCGCGCTTCGAGCAGAAGTTCCCTGACCTGCAGGTCAAGTTGATCGACGCCGGCAAGGACTACGACGAGGTGGCGCAGAAGTTCAACGCCGCGCTCATCGGCACCGATGTTCCCGATGTCGTTGTGCTAGACGATCGTTGGTGGTTCCACTTCGCGCTGAGCGGTGTCCTCACGCCACTGGACGAACTCTGGCGCCAGATCGGCCTGGACACTTCGGATTATGTGGACTCGCTGCTGGCCGACTACGAGTTCGACGGCCACCACTACGCGCTGCCCTATGCGCGCTCGACGCCGCTGTTCTACTACAACAAAGCGGTATGGGAACGTGCCGGCCTGCCGGATCGCGGACCCGTCTCATGGCCGGAGTTCGCGGAATGGGGGCCGCGGTTGCAACGGGTGGTCGGACCCCGCAACTGGGCGCATGGTTGGGCGAATTCCGAAGGGATCTCCTGGACATTCGAGGGTCCGATTTGGGCGTTCGGCGGCGCGTACTCCGACAAGTGGACGCTGAAGTTCACCGATCCGGCGACCATCGCAGCGGGCAACTTCCTGCGGGACTCCACTCATGGCGGACGTTACGCAGTAGTCGCCAACAATGTCGCCAACGAGTTCGCCACCGGCATCCTCGCCTCGGCGGTGGCATCGACGGGTGCGCTCGTGGGCATCACCGCCGCGGCTGGATTCGACTTCGGGGTGGCGCCGCTGCCGAGCGGTCCCGGCGGCGCGCCCGCCTGCCCGACCGGCGGCGCCGGGCTGGCCATCCCGGCCAAGCTGTCCGACGAACGAAAACTCAACGCACTCAAGTTCATTGCCTACATCACCAGTCCGCGGTCCACCGTCTACTTCAGTCAGCGCACCGGCTATCTCGCGGTGCGAAAGTCGGCGGCCGACGATCCGAGCGAACAGCAGTATCTGGCCGAAAACCCCAATGCGCGAGTAGCTTTCGACCTGCTGCCGCATACCCGGCCGCAAGACTACGCGCGTGTCTTCCTGCCGGGCGCGGACCGCATCATCGCGGCGGGTCTAGAAACCATCGGACTGAAGGGATCCGACGTGACAGCGACATTCAGCGGCATCGAAAGACAATTGCAGGTCATCTACGACCGTCAGATCCAGCGGAAGCTATCGGATATGCGCCATGGCTGAAGTCCGCTACCGCGCGGTCTCCCACCGCTACCCGGGTGCAGCCGAGCTGGCAGTGGACAACCTGAGCCTGGATATTGCCGACGGCGAATTCCTGGTATTGGTCGGACCTTCCGGCTGTGGCAAGTCCACCACCTTGCGCATGCTGGCCGGACTGGAATCCGTTGCGAGCGGCCAGATCACAATCGGCGACGTGGACGTCACCCACTTGCCGCCGCGGGCGCGCGACGTCGCGATGGTTTTCCAGAACTACGCGCTCTACCCGAACATGACGGTGGCTGCCAATATGGGGTTCGCGCTGCGCAATGCGGGGATGTCACGCGCTGACACCCGCCGGCGGGTCCGAGAAGTCGCCACCATGTTGGAACTGACCGAGCTGCTCGACCGTAAGCCGGCAAAGCTGTCCGGCGGGCAACGCCAACGGGTGGCAATGGGCCGGGCGATCGTGCGACGTCCGCAGGTGTTCTGCATGGACGAGCCGCTGTCGAACCTGGACGCCAAACTACGAGTCAGCACCAGATCGCAGATCTCTGCATTGCAGCGCCGACTGGGCACCACCACCGTCTACGTCACGCACGACCAAGTGGAGGCGATGACGATGGGGGACCGG
The DNA here is from genome assembly GCF_059812185.1 of Mycobacterium sp. NGS67. NCBI lineage: Bacteria > Bacillati > Actinomycetota > Actinomycetes > Mycobacteriales > Mycobacteriaceae > Mycobacterium > Mycobacterium sp. NGS67. The sequence goes on along the minus strand of NZ_JCALCF010000011.1, from coordinate 39,036 downwards.
GTCGCCGTGCTCAAAGATGGTGTGCTGCAACAGGTCGACACCCCACGCGCGCTGTACGACAACCCGGCCAACACGTTCGTGGCGACCTTCATCGGGGCTCCGTCGATGAACCTGATCGACGCCGAGGTCACCGACGGCGCAGTCACCTCTCCCGGCCTGGCGATACCGGTGCCCGGCGGCACGAACGGCCGGGTGCTGCTCGGTGTGCGGCCCGAGTCGTGGGACGTCACCACCCCGGGCGCACCAGGTTCGGTGAGCGTACAGGTCGAACTGGTCGAAGAACTCGGCTTCGAATCCTTCGTCTACGCGACGCCGCGGCCGGAGGAGAGCTGGTCACCCCGCGCCGGGCGCATCGTGTTCCGCACCGACAGGCGCACCGCGGTCAGGGCAGGGGAGTCGTTGGCCATCGCGCCGCACCAGCATGAGGTGCGGTTCTTCGACAGCGCGACCGAAACTCGCCTGGGCTAACGCACCTGCGACCGTCCGCGCTGCAGCACCGCTTCCCGATTGGCGGCGATGTCGTCCCCGCTGGTCCGGAACTGCCGTGCCGCAGCGGCTTCCAGCCACAGCCCGCCGCCGATCTGCGCGTCGTCGATGTGGTGGTAGGACGCCAGCAACGCGCGCACCGCGTCCTGGTTGTTGCCGACGATGGACGCCGCGACCCCGCGCGCGGTCGGCAGGAGCTGGTCATGCGGCACGACTTCGGTGACCAGCCCGGCGCGCAGCGCGTCGGCGGCCGAAAGGTAGTCGCCGGTCATGCTCATCCGCCGGGCCATGCCAACGCCCACCTTCTGCGGCAGTCGCACGCTCAGCCCCCACGTGGGCAGCAGACCCACCCGGGCGTGCGTGTCGGCGAACCTGGCCTGTTCGGAGGCGATCAGGATGTCGCAGTACAGCGCCAGTTCGAGTCCGCCGGTGACCGCGGCGCCGTTGATGGCGCCGATCACCGGTTTGGTCAGCGCCGGCCAGCGCGGGGAGATGTCTGGTAGCGCGGTCTGCCCACCCAATTCCTTGAGGTCCAGTCCGGCACAGAACACCGGGTCGGCGCCGGTGACGATGACGACGTCGACGTCGTCGTCGGTTTCGGTGTCGGCCAGCGCGCCGAAGAACCGGTCGCGCAGCGCGGCGGACAGCGCGTTGCGCGACTGCGGGCGGTTCAGCGTCAGGGTGCGCACCCGCTCGTCGGTGTCTATCAGCAGGATGTCGTCGGTCATGGTCTCACCGTAGTCAATCGCGCAGGGCAGCCCAGTAAACTAACACCATGACCAGAATTATGACCGCCACTGACGTCAAAGCAAAGATTCTGGCCCTGCTCGACGAAGTCGCCGACGGTGAGGAAATCGAGATCACCAAACATGGCCGTACGGTGGCCCGATTGGTCGGTGCGCGCGGCGCGCACGCGCTCAAGGGGCGGATGTCCGGCAGGGCGATGAGCGCCGTCGAAGAGGATGAACTCTTCGGCACCGATGTTTCCTGGGACGTCTCGTGACCACCGTGTTGCTCGACTCGCACGTGCTGCATTGGTGGTCGGCCGAGCCGGCGCGCCTGAGCAAATCGGCGCGCCAAGCCGTCGAACAAGCCGACGAGCTGGCCGTTGCCGCGATCACGTGGTTCGAACTTGCCTGGCTTGCCGAGCACGAACGCATCCTGCTGACGATCCCTGTGCGAACGTGGCTACAACAGCTCGCCGAAAATGTGCGCACGATCGGTATCACGCCGGCCGTGGCCGCGACTGCGGTCTCGCTTCCCTCGTCGTTCCCGGGTGACCCCGCTGACCGCCTGATCTACGCCTGCGCTGTCGAGCATGGCTGGCGACTGGTGACCAAGGATCGCGGACTGCGTAGCCATCGACACCCACGACCGGTTGCCGTCTGGTAACTGGTATTCGCCCGCCTATCGTGGACGCCATGTGCCGGAACATCACCGAATTGCGCGGGCTGGAGCCGCCCGCCACACCCGAGGAAGTCGCGGCCGCGGCGCGCCAGTATGTGCGCAAGGTCAGCGGCATCACCCGCCCGTCGGCGGCCAACGAAGCCGCGTTCGAAGCAGCGGTCGCCGAGGTCACGGCGACCACCACGCGGTTGCTGGAGGCGCTGCCGCAACGCCGGCAACCGCCCAGGACGGTGCCGCCGCTCCGCCGCCCCGAGGTGCTGGCCAGATTGCAATGAGTCCCGCGCTCAAAGAGTGGAGCGCCGCTGTGCACGCCCTGCTCGACGGGCGCCAGAGGATCCTGTTGCGCAAAGGCGGCATCGGCGAGAAGCGGTTCGACGTCGCGGCCCGCGAGTTCCTGCTGTTCCCGACGGTCGCGCACAGCCACACCCAGCGCGTCCGCCCCGAACACCAGGGCTTACTGAAGCCGGCGGCCGAAGACAGCACCGACGAGCACGTCACGATCCGGGCTGCGGCCAAAGTCGTTGCGGCGCTGGCAGTCAACCGGCCGGAGGGGCTGGCGCAGATCGAGGATCTACACATCTGGACCGCCGATTCGGTGCAAGCCGACCGGCTGGACTTCCGGCCCAAACACAAGCTCGCCGTGCTCGTGGTCAATGCGATCCCGCTCGCCGAGCCGGTGCGGCTGAGCCGCACTCCCGACTACGCCGGCTGCACCAGCTGGGTGGAGTTGCCCGTCACGCCCGCCCTGACCGAACCGGTGCACGACGACGCTGCATTAGCCGAGGTCGCCAAGCGAGTCCGCGCCGCCGTCGGCTGATCTTCGTTGCACCGGCAGCACTAGCCGGGAATCACCGAAATGCACCGAGTGCGTGGCCGGGCGCAGCTGATGCCCGGTCAGCATCGGCTCCTCGGTGCCCAGGTTGCGTGCGTAGCGGGGGAACCAGCTGCCGGTGATCAGCACCCTGATGCGGGACCCGGCGGCGAATCGGTGCGCGATGGCGTCGAGTTCGATGGTGACGCGGCGGGTGCCCGACTCGTCGGTGGCCAGCCGGCGGTAACCGTCGCTGACGTTGCGGGACTTGCCTTTTGCGTCGACCTCGCTGACCCGGACGAACAGGTCGACGTTGGGGTTGTCGGCGCTGTGCTCCAGCTCGACGACGGGATTCCCGTACACGCCCAGGTCGTGGGTGAGGGTGGTGCCGGTGAAGCTGAGCACGTCGTCGCGCAGCGCCAGGCGGGTGTCGTCGCGGTAGCCTCCCTTCGGCGAGAGCAGCGGACCGCCGGTGGTCGGCGTCGGGTCGGCCGGGTCGTAGTGAAAGTTCGCCGGCCGCGTCTTGGTCGTCGGCGGCGTGTCGCCCAGATGCCCGTAGGGCTGCAGAAAAAACACCTGATCGGTGGTCGCCGGCGGCCAGTCGGGCAGATGCCGCCAACCCCGGCCGGCGACGAACACGTGCACCGGGCTGGGACGGCGCAGTTCGGGTGCACCGCCGAGGTGCGTGTCGAGCCAGTCCAGCGTTTCGCGCGCACAGGTCGGCATTCCCTGAAACAGCATCTGGGTGTGCGTCCACGGACCGACCGTCAGCGCCACGTTGATGCCCCGGTCTTGCAGGTGCCGATACTGCTGCAGGGTCTGGCGCAGGAAGATGTCCTGCCACCCGCTGAGCAGCAGCACCGGCACGTCCACCCGGTCCAGCGCGTCGGGGAAGCGCAACCGGTCCCAGAACGGGTCGTGGGCGTCGGTGTGTTCGACCCACGATTCGAACCACGGTGCCCCCGCGCCGAGCAACGCCCGCGCGGCCGGCCCCAGCGGCACCTCACCGACGGCTCGCGCCACCTTGCGAGGGGCGCGCAGCTGACGGATACCGGTCCGGATGCGGCCGGGATCCTCCTGGCGGGCGACCATAGCGCTCCAGCCCAGGAAATCGTTGACCGCGAACGTGCCGGTGCCCCACACCGAGTCCCGGAAGTCGTGCGGCCCCACCGTGATCACCGCCGCCGCCAGCTCCGGCGGCGGATCCTGCAGCAGCGCCCACTGGGTGAAGCCGAGGTAGGACAGACCCACGGTGGCGAAGCGGCCGGTGAACCACGGCTGACGGCGCAGCCATTCCACCGTGTCGGAGCCGTCGGCGGCCTCGTTGGCCATCGGCTCGAAGTCGCCGGCGGACCCGAAGGTGCCCCGCACGCTCTGCAGCACGACGTGGTACCCGCGGGCGGCGTACAGGCGGGCGAAGGCCAGCGAGAACGGAAATCCGCGGCCGTAGGGGCCGCGGGCCAGCAGCGTGCCGACCGGCTTGGACGTCTGCGGTGCGTAGTGGTCGCCGACCAGGTGCACTCCGTCGCGCATCGGGATCCGCACCTGCTGCACGGTGTAGCCCGTTCTCGCCCGTGGCAGGCCCAGCGCCCGGCCCAGCGCACCCATAGCGACCTTGCCGCCGACACCAGCTACCCGAGTGCGCAGTCTCGGCTCGTCTATCGCTGTAGTGCTCACCCTGCCCAGGTTAGGGAAACGGCTCAGAACTTGTAGAGGGGAGCGAGCTCGTTGGCCCGCTGCAGGTTCGTCGAAGGGCAGTCGACGTCGGGTTCGGAGTAGACCGTGGAGTAGAACAGCGACTGTTGAATCACCCCGTAGCTGGTCTTGAACGTCACCATGCAGGAGATGTACCAGAAGCTGTTGTGGTACGTGGGTTTCATCACCCAGTACTGCGCGGCCCGGTGCCCCTGGATCGTGGTCTCGATGGCGTCCGGCGGCAGCGTCTGGGCGTAGGTCCGCCAGACGATCGGTTCCACGGCCAGCTGATAGTTGCCCGCGTCGAACTGGCAGCGCAACCCCTCCTGGGGTTGCGGCGGCGTGAATGCCAGGCCCAGTCGCTGCGCCGCCTCGAACGGGATGTCGGTGCACGGATCGAACGGGCTCGGGTCCTGCGTCTCCACGATCGGGCTTTTCATGGTGGTCTGCATTGGCGCGGCGGTCGATCGCAACTCGACGTGGCCGCGCTGGGCCGGAGGCGGACCGTACTGCCAGCCCGCCACCCCCACTGTGACCGCTGTGGCCACCGCACCGAACGCTGCAGCCAGACGCACCTTGGCGAACACGAAACCCCCTGCTGTTGGCGGCACTATTGCCGGGAGTGTACAAGCAGGTTCCGCGCGGTCACAGCGAAACCAGTGACGTCCGGTCGCTAGGCTGGTGAGTCGTGGCAGGACATGAGGCAGGGCAGCCGACGCTGTGGGCCGTTTCCGACCTGCACACCGGCCACCTGGGCAACAAGCCCGTCACCGAGTCGCTGCACCCGTCGTCGCCGGACGACTGGCTGATCGTCTGCGGCGACGTCGCCGAACGCACCGACGAGATCCGCTGGGCGCTGGACCTGCTGCGCCGTCGGTTCGCGAAGGTGATCTGGGTGCCGGGCAACCACGAGTTGTGGACCACCAACCGGGACCCGATGCAGATCTTCGGGCGCGCACGGTACGACTATCTGGTCAACATGTGCGACGAGATGGGCGTCGTCACCCCCGAGCACCCGTTCCCGGTCTGGACCGAGCGGGGCGGGCCGGCCACCATCGTGCCGATGTTCCTGCTCTACGACTACAGCTTCCTGCCGGCCGGAGCGCAGAGCAAAGCCGAAGGTATGGCGATCGCCAAGGAACGCAACGTGGTGTGCACCGACGAGTTCCTGCTCTCGTCGGAGCCCTACGCCACCCGCGACGCCTGGTGCCGCGACCGGGTCACAAAGACCCGCGCGCGCCTCGAGCAGCTGGATTGGATGCAGCCGACCGTCCTGGTCAACCACTTTCCGCTGGTGCGCGACCCGTGCGACGCGCTGTTCTACCCGGAGTTCTCGCTGTGGTGCGGAACCACCAAGACCGCCGACTGGCACACCCGCTACAACGCGGTCTGCTCGGTGTACGGCCACCTGCACATTCCGCGCACCACCTGGTATGACGACGTGCGCTTCGAAGAGGTGTCGGTGGGTTACCCGCGCGAGTGGCGGCGCCGCAAGCCCTACAGCTGGCTGCGCCAGGTGCTGCCGGATCCGCAGTACGCGCCGGGCTACCTCAACGACTTCGGTGGGCATTTCGTCATCACGCCCGAGATGAAGGCGCAGGCCACCCAGTTCCGGGAACGGTTGCGGCAGCGGCAGAATCGGTGACGGCGCGCATGCTGGTGTCGACGCTGTTGCCCGGCACGCTGGTCGAGGACATGGCTTACGCGGAGTTGTATTCCGACCCGCCCGGGCTGGCCCCGCTGCCGGAGGAGGAGCCGCTGATCGCCAAGTCGGTGGCCAAGCGCCGCAACGAGTTCATCACGGTGCGGCACTGCGCCCGGGTCGCGCTGGGCGAACTCGGAGTGGCGCCGGTGCCAATCCTCAAGGGCGACAAGGGCGAACCGTGCTGGCCCGACGGTGTCGTGGGTAGTCTCACGCACTGCACCGGGTACCGGGGCGCGGTCGTCGGACGTCGGGGTGCCGTGCGATCGATCGGAATCGACGCCGAACCGCACGACGTGCTGCCCAACGGCGTGCTGGACGCGATCAGCCTGCCCGCCGAGCGCATCGAGATACCGCGGGCCGTGCCGTCGGGCCTGCATTGGGACCGAATCCTGTTCTGCGCCAAGGAAGCAACGTACAAAGCCTGGTTTCCGCTGACCAACCGTTGGTTGGGGTTCGAGGACGCCCACATCACGTTCTCGGCCGACTCCGAATCCAGCGGGCGCTTCGTGTCCCGCATCCTGATCGATCCGGCCGCGCTGTCCGGGCCGCCGTTGACGTCGCTGGCTGGGCGCTGGTCGGTGGAGAGCGGCCTGGTGCTGACCGCGATCGTGTTATGAGCGACGCCGGGCTGGTGATCGTCGACAAACCGGCCGGCATGACCAGCCATGACGTGGTGGGCCGGTGCCGGCGGATCTTCGGTACCCGCCGGGTCGGTCACGCCGGGACGCTGGACCCGATGGCCACCGGGGTGCTGGTGGTCGGTGTCGAGCGGGCCACCAAAATCCTCGGACTGCTCACCGCGACCTCGAAGTCGTACGCGGCCACCATCCGGCTGGGGCAGCGTACCTCCACCGAAGATGCCGAAGGTGTGCTGCTGCAATCTGTTTCGGCCGCGCACGTCACCGACGATGTGATTGCCGACGCGGTGGCGGCGTTGCGCGGCGACATCGACCAGGTCCCCTCGGCGGTCAGCGCGATCAAGGTCGGCGGCCGTCGCGCCTATCAGCTGGCCCGGGCTGGTGAGGCCGTCGAGCTGGCGGCGCGCCCGGTGCGCATCGACCGCTTCGAGGTGCTGGCGGTGCGGCGCTCAGGAGACCTGGTCGATCTCGACGTGGAGGTGGACTGTTCGTCGGGCACCTACATCCGCGCGCTGGCCCGCGACCTGGGTGACGCGCTCGGGGTGGGCGCTCACCTGACGGCGTTGCGGCGCAACCGGGTTGGCCGTTTCGACCTGAGTCACGCGGTCACGCTCGACGAGTTGGCTGAGCGACCGCGACTGAGCCTCAGCCTGGACGAGGCGTGCCTGCTGATGTTTGCGCGTCGGGGCCTCGACGCCGACGAGGTCGACGCCGCCGCCAACGGCCGGGCGCTGTCCCCGGCCGGTATCGAGGGCGTGTACGCCGGTGCCGCCCCGGACGGGCGGGTGATCGCGTTGCTGCGCGACGAAGGTTCGCGTACCAAGTCGTTGGTGGTGATCCGCCCCGCGACCCTGAGCTAGGCGGTGAATCCGCCGTCGACGTTCAGGTTTGCGCCGGTCACGAATCCGGACTCGGGGCCCGCCAGGAAGCTGACGATGGCAGCGATGTCGCTGGTGTGCCCGTAGCGGCCGAGCGCGACGAGAGACCTTAAGCTGTCGGCGAATTCGCCTTCGTCGGGGTTCATCTCGGTGTTGATCGGACCGGGCTGCACGTTGTTCACGGTGATGCCGCGTGGGCCGAGTTCGCGGGCCAATCCGCGGGTCAGCGACGACACCGCACCCTTGGTCATCCCGTACACCGAGACCCCGGGTCCCGGTATCCGGTCGGCGTTGACGCTGCCGATGTTGATGATCCGCGCACCCTCGTTCAGATGCTTGATCGCGCTGCGGATGGCCCAGAAGACGCCGCCGATGTTGATGGACACCAGTCGCTCGAACTGCTCGGCATCGAAGTCGTCGATTGGTGCGATGTGAATGGTGCCGGCGTTGTTCACCAGCACATCCAGGCCACCGAGTTCAGCGACGGTCCGATCGACCGCCGCGGCGATCTGGGCCGGGTCGGCAGCGTCTGCCTGGATCGCGACCGCTTTGCCGCCACCGGCCGTCACGTCGGCGACCAGCTTTTCGGCATTGGTTGCCGACGACGCGTAGGTGAATGCGACTGCGGCGCCGTCTGCCGCCAGCCGGCGGACGATCTCGGCGCCGATGCCGCGCGAACCACCGGTGACCAGTGCTCGCCTCCCGCTCAGGATTGCTGTGCTCATCTCGACGACCTCCTAGGACGCTTGCGTTACGTCGGGGTCAAGTTGAAGAGCGTCGAATAGATTCCCGATATGTCGTGGGTCACAGAAAAAGCTGACCCGCCAAGCCGCTTGGCGTCGGCGCATTGCAGACTGTGTCAAAGCCGTTCGAGAGGGGCAACGATGCCTAAAGCAACCAACAAAGTGTTCGTCGTCGGCGTCGGGATGACGAAGTTCGAGAAGCCGGGCCGCCGCGAAGGCTGGGATTACCCCCAGATGGCCAAGGAGTCCGGCACCAAGGCGCTGCAGGACGCCGGCGTCGACTACTCCGAGATCGAGCAGGGCTACGTCGGCTACTGCTCGGGTGACTCCACGTCGGGGCAGCGTGCCCTCTACGAACTCGGCATGACCGGCATCCCGATCGTCAACGTCAACAACAACTGCTCGACGGGGTCCACCGCGCTCTATCTCGGCGCGCAGGCCATCCGGGGCGGACTGGCCGACTGCGTGCTGTCGCTGGGCTTCGAGAAGATGCAGCCCGGCGCCCTGCAGGGCGGCGCGGCCGACCGCGAGTCGCCGTTGGGCAACCACATCAAGGCGCTGGCCGAGATCGACGAGTTCGCATTCCCGGTGGCGCCGTGGATGTTTGGCGCGGCCGGCCGCGAGCACATGAAGAAATACGGCACCACCGCCGAACATTTCGCCAAGATCGGCTTCAAGAACCACAAGCACTCGGTCAACAACCCGTATGCGCAGTTCCAGGAGGAGTACACCCTCGAAGACATCCTGGCCGCCAAGATGATCAGCGACCCGCTGACCAAACTGCAGTGCTCACCCACGTCCGACGGCTCGGCTGCGGTGGTGCTGGCCAGTGAGGACTATGTGGCCCGCCACGGCCTGGCCGGGCAGGCGGTGGAGATCGTCGGGCAGGCGATGACCACCGACTTCGAGTCCACCTTCGACGGCAGTGCCCGCAACGTCATCGGCTACGACATGAATGTCCAAGCCGCGCAACAGGTTTACCAGCAGTCCGGTCTCGGGCCCGACGACTTCCAGGTGATCGAGCTGCACGACTGCTTCTCGGCCAACGAACTGCTGCTCTACGAAGCGTTGGGTCTGTGCGGCGAGGGTGAGGCGCCGAAGCTGATTGACGACGAACAGACCACCTACGGGGGCCGCTGGGTGGTGAACCCGTCGGGTGGGCTGATCTCCAAGGGGCACCCGCTGGGCGCGACCGGGCTGGCGCAGTGCTCGGAACTGACCTGGCAGCTGCGCGGCACCGCGGATAAGCGGCAGGTCGAAAACGTCACGGCCGCACTGCAACACAACATTGGTCTCGGCGGCGCGGCCGTCGTCACCGCCTACCAGCGCGCCGAGCGCTGACCCCACATCACCTCGGTCAGGTCGCCGCGGCTCAGGCCACCACCCAGATCGCCCGCGCCGCCGGACTGCCCAACTCCACCGTGGTCGCCGCGCCGTCGTCGGCTTCGATAGCAATCGAGATCATCCCGGCGAACTCGCGCCGGGTCAGCACCCGCAGCTGCGAGTCCAGGCTGATCCCCACACTGTCGAAGTAACGCAGCATCTCCGGGTCCGCGTCGGAGATGCGGGCCACCGTCCCGGTCTCACCGTCGTCGCAGGCCCACAGTTGCCGGGCCGGCGGCGTCGGAACCTGACCGTCGGGCGCGGGGATCGGGTCACCGTGCGGATCGCGACGGGGGAAGCCGAGCTTGGCGTCGATGCGGGCCATGAGCCGATCCGACACCGCGTGCTCGAGCACCTCAGCTTCGTCGTGCACCTCGTCCCAGCCGTAGCCGAGCTCGTCGACCAGGAACGTTTCCAGCAGCCGGTGCCGGCGCACCATCGCCAGCGCCGCACGCCGGCCGGACGCCGTCAGCGTCACCGCACCGTACTTCGCGTGGTCGACCAGGCCCTGCTCGGCGAGCTTGCGGATGGATTCCGACGCGGTGCTGGCGGATACCCCGATCTTTTCCGCCAGCAGCTTGGTGCTGACCTTCTCTCGCGACCACTCCTGGACCGTCCAGATGACTTTGAGATAGTCCTGGGCAACCGCGGTGAGCCCGCCCGGCTCCTCGTCAGCCCTCACAGCAAGAAAGTTTAGGCCCGCGGGATCCGAGCTCGCCTGATTTGGTGTCTCGGCGTTATCGGAGCGCCTTCGTCGACGCCGTAGGCTTGCGGTCGTGCAGCGGTGGCGCGGCCAGGACGAGATCCCCACGGACTGGGGCAGATGCGTGCTGACCATAGGGGTTTTCGACGGTGTGCATCGCGGGCACGCCGAGTTGATCGCGCACGCGGTCAAGGCAGCCCGCGCCCGCGGCGTGCCGTCGGTGCTGATGACCTTCGACCCGCACCCGATGGAGGTGGTCTACCCCGGTAGCCATCCGGCGCAGCTCACGACACTCACCCGCCGCGCCGAACTCGTCGAAGAGTTGGGCATCGACGTCTTCCTGGTGATGCCGTTCACCACCGATTTCATGAAGCTCACGCCGGACCGCTACGTGCACGAACTCCTCGTGGAGAACTTGCATGTGGTGGAAGTGGTCGTGGGGGAGAACTTCACGTTCGGCAAGAAGGCGGCCGGCAACGTCGACACGCTGCGCCGGGCCGGCGAGCGGTTCGGTTTCGCGGTGGAGTCGGTGTCGCTGCTGTCCGAGCACCACAGCAACGAGAACGTGACGTTCTCCTCGACCTACATCCGGTCCTGCGTGGACGCCGGCGACGTGGTGGCGGCCGCCGAGGCCCTGGGTAGGCCGCATCGGGTGGAGGGTGTCGTGGTGCGGGGTTACGGGCGCGGGCTCGAGCTGGGGTATCCCACCGCCAATGTGGCGCCGCCGATGTATTCGGCGATCCCGGCCGACGGCGTCTACGCGGCCTGGTTCACCGTGCTCGGGCACGGACCGGCCACCGGCACCGTCGTGCCTGGCGAGCGGTACGAGGCGGCGGTGTCGGTAGGCACCAACCCGACCTTCTCCGGGCGTACCCGCACGGTGGAGGCCTTCGTCCTGGACACCGAAGCCGACCTGTACGGCCAGCACGTCGCGCTGGACTTCGTCGCGCGCATCCGCGGGCAGAAGAAGTTCGACTCGGTCGACGATCTGGTCGTCGAGATCGGCAAGGACACTAAACGCACCCGCAAACTGCTGGGTTAGTCGGTGGCGGCCCGCCGCGCCCGGCTTCGCCGCGCTTGCGACCGCCACGGGTTAGATGGTGGCGGCCCGCCGCGCCCGGCTTCGCCGCGCTTGCGACCGCCACGGGTTAGATGGTGGCGGCCCGCCGCTGTTAGACTGCCCGACGGCGTGCGCTGCGGTTCGCGGTGGCCGCGCCCTCGATTTTGATCGCGGACCTATTGATGGAGATGTCTTCGTGGCGCTTACCGCCGAGCAGAAAAAAGAAATTCTGAAGTCCTACGGGCTGCACGAGACCGACACCGGATCGCCGGAAGCCCAGATCGCGCTGCTGACCCGGCGGATCGCGGATCTGACTGAGCACCTGAAGGTGCACAAGCACGACCACCACTCGCGGCGCGGCCTGTTGCTGCTGGTCGGCCGGCGCAAGCGGCTGGTCAAGTACCTCACCCAGGTCGACGTCGAGCGTTACCGTTCGCTGATCGAACGGCTGGGTCTGCGCCGCTGACGCGTGGCGCCGTGCGCGCCGCCTTCACCGGGGTTGTTCTGGCTCTGGTCGCCGGCGCATTGACGGGATGTTCGGCACGGCCCGGTGGGCCCGACCTCGCCGACGTCAAAGTGGGGGACTGTCTGAAGCTCGGCGGTACGGCCGACCGCCCGCAAGCGACGAAAGCGGTGTGTGGCAGCCGGGAATCCAACTTCAAAGTCGCCGCGCTCGTCAGCGGTGACGTCAAGTGCCCCGCCGACGTCGACTCGTCCTACTCGGTGCACAACTCGGTCAGCGGCGCCGACAACACCCTGTGCCTGGACATCGACTGGGTGATCGGCGGATGTATGAGCGTTGACCCGCAGCACACCACCGACCCGGTCCGGGTCGAGTGCAGCGACACCGCCGCGCCGCACCGGCAGCGCGCCACCCAGATCCTCAGAGACCTCGACCCGCCGGCCGGCGTCGACCAGTGTGCGAGCGGTCTGGGTTACACCTATGCCCAGCGGAGGTTCGCGGTGTGCGTGGAGAACGTCACCGCCGGACCCGGAAACTAGAGGCTGTAGGGGTCGTCCTGCCGATATGACGAGTTAGCCGGTGTAGAGTGAGTGCGTTCTGGGCCGGATCGGCCCAAGCACCTCGGTGCGGTTCACGCAGACCCGCGTGTGCCGTTCCAGCGGGTCACTGCGTATCAAGGGAGCTGCCTGAATCGGGCGGTCTTCGGTAGTGGCTGCCGGGCTCCCCGGATCTGGGAAAGGTCGGCCGCTTCGATCGACGGCCGTAGCCGCATCCAGGTTGGTGACCGCCCTCTGGGTTTCCGCGTGACGTACGCGAAACAGCGAATGACCAGAGAGGCCGCACAGACGTATGTCTGCGACTGAAATTGAAGAAGGCGTGTTCGAAACGACCGCCACCATCGACAACGGGAGCTTCGGCACCCGCACCATCCGTTTCGAGACGGGCCGGCTGGCCCAGCAGGCCGCCGGCGCGGTGGTCGCCTATCTCGACGAAGACAACATGCTGCTGTCGGCGACGACCGCCAGCAAGAACCCCAAGGAGCACTTCGACTTCTTCCCGCTGACGGTGGACGTCGAGGAGCGGATGTATGCCGCCGGCCGCATCCCCGGCTCGTTCTTCCGCCGCGAGGGCCGGCCGTCCACCGACGCCATCCTGACCTGCCGGCTTATCGACCGGCCGTTGCGCCCGTCGTTCGTCGACGGTCTGCGCAACGAGATCCAGGTCGTGGTGACGATCCTGAGCCTGGACCCCAATGACCTGTACGACGTGCTGGCGATCAACGCGGCGTCGGCGTCGACCCAGTTGGGTGGGCTGCCGTTCTCCGGCCCGGTCGGCGGCGTGCGGGTGGCCCTGATCGACGGCACCTGGGTCGCCTTCCCGACCGTCGAGCAACTCGAGCGGGCGGTGTTCGACATGGTGGTGGCGGGTCGCAAAGTCGAGGGCTCCGATGGTCCCGATGTCGCGATCATGATGGTCGAGGCCGAGGCCACCGAGAAGGTCATCGAGCTGGTCGAGGGCGGAGCGCAGGCGCCGACCGAGACGATCGTCGCCGAGGGCCTGGAAGCGGCCAAGCCGTTCATCGCCGCGCTGTGCACCGCCCAGCAGGAGCTGGCCGACGCGGCGGCAAAACCGACCAACGACTACCCGGTCTTCCCGCCCTACGAGGAAGACGTCTATTACTCGGTGGCCTCGGTGGCCACCGACGAGCTGACCAAGGCGCTGACCATCGGCGGCAAAGCCGAGCGCGACCAGCGCACCGACGAGCTCAAGGCCGAGGTCCTCGAGCGCCTGGCCGGTACCTACGAAGGCCGCGAGAAGGAAGTCAGCGCCGCGTTCCGGTCGCTGACCAAGAAGCTGGTCCGCCAGCGCATCCTGACCGACCACTTCCGCATCGACGGCCGCGGGATCACCGACATCCGCGCGCTGTCCGCCGAGGTCGCGGTGGTGCCGCGGGCACATGGCAGCGCGCTGTTCGAGCGCGGTGAGACCCAGATCCTCGGGGTCACCACGTTGGACATGGTCAAGATGGCCCAGCAGATCGACTCGCTCGGACCCGAGACCTCCAAGCGCTACATGCACCACTACAACTTCCCGCCGTTCTCCACCGGCGAGACCGGCCGGGTCGGCTCGCCCAAGCGGCGTGAGATCGGGCACGGCGCGCTGGCCGAGCGGGCGCTGATGCCGGTGCTGCCCAGCGTCGAGGAATTCCCGTACGCCATCCGGCAGGTGTCCGAAGCTCTGGGCTCCAACGGCTCGACGTCGATGGGCTCGGTGTGTGCGTCCACGCTGGCGCTGCTCAACGCCGGTGTGCCGCTGAAGGCGCCGGTCGCCGGGATCGCGATGGGCCTCGTCTCCGACGATATTGAAGTTGACGGCGGGGAGACCGAACGTCGTTTTGTCACCCTGACCGACATCCTGGGCGCCGAGGACGCGTTCGGCGACATGGACTTCAAGTGCGCCGGCACCAAGGACTTCGTCACCGCGCTGCAGCTGGACACCAAGCTGGACGGGATCCCGTCACAGGTGCTGGCGGGTGCGCTGGCCCAGGCCAAAGACGCGCGACTGACCATTCTCGAGGTGATGGCCGAAGCCATCGACGGCCCCGACGAGATGAGCCCGTTCGCGCCGCGAGTCACCACGATCAAGGTCCCGGTGGACAAGATCGGCGAGGTCATCGGACCCAAGGGCAAGGTCATCAACGCGATCACCGAGGAGACCGGCGCGCAGATCTCCATCGAGGACGACGGCACGGTGTTCGTCGGCGCCACCGACGGCCCGTCCGCGCAGGCCGCGATCGACCGGATCAACGCGATCGCCAACCCGCAGCTGCCGACCGTGGGCGAGCGGTTCCTCGGAACCGTGGTCAAGACAACCGATTTCGGTGCGTTCGTGTCGCTGCTCCCGGGCCGCGACGGCCTGGTCCACATCTCGAAGCTGGGCCGGGGCAAGCGCATCGCGAAGGTCGAGGACGTGGTCAACGTCGGCGACAAGCTGCGCGTGGAGATCGCCGACATCGACAAGCGGGGCAAGATCTCGCTGGTGCTCGTTGACGAAGAGGCCGCAGCAGAGACCGCCGCCCCGGCAGATGCCGCGCCGGTCAGCAGCTGACCCGGACCGCACGGCAGTACGCCGGACCACACTGCCGGGCGGTCTTCGGGTCGTCACCGAATACCTGCCGGCGGTGCGGTCGGCGTCCGTCGGCGTCTGGGTCGGGGTCGGATCGCGCGACGAGGGCACCACGGTGGCCGGCGCCGCGCACTTCCTGGAACACCTGCTGTTCAAGTCGACCCCGACCCGCACCGCGGTGGACATCGCGCAGGCGATGGACGCCGTCGGCGGTGAGCTCAATGCGTTCACTTCCAAAGAGCACACCTGCTATTACGCGCATGTCCTGGACAGCGACCTGACGCTGGCCGTCGACCTGGTGGCCGACGTGGTGCTCAACGGCCGGTGTGCCGTCGACGACGTCGAACTCGAACGCGACGTCGTGCTCGAGGAGATCGCGATGCGCGACGACGACCCCGAGGACGCGCTGGCCGACATGTTCATGACGGCTTTGTTCGGCGACCATCCGGTGGGCCGGCCGGTGATCGGCAGCGCGCAATCGGTGTCGGCGATGACCCGCTCGCAACTGCATTCGTTTCACCAGCGGCGCTACACGCCGGAGCGGATGGTGGTGGCGGTGGCCGGCAACGTCGACCACGACGAGGTCGTCGGGTTGGTGCGCCGGCACTTCGGGGCGCGCCTGGTCCGCGGCCGTAAGCCGGTGGCGCCGCGCAAGGGAGCGGGACGGGTGAACGGTGCACCCGGTCTGATGCTGGGCAGCCGTGACGCCGAGCAGACGCACATCTCGCTGGGCGTGCGGACCCCCGGTCGCGGCTGGGAGCACCGCTGGGCGCTGTCCGTGCTGCACACCGCGCTCGGCGGCGGTCTGTCGTCGCGGCTGTTCCAAGAGGTGCGCGAGGCCCGCGGGCTGGCCTACTCGGTCTACTCGGCGCTGGACCTGTTCGCCGACAGCGGGGCGCTGTCGGTGTACGCGGCCTGCCTCCCGGAGCGGTTCGCCGACGTGCTGAAGGTGACCGGCACGGTACTGGAATCGGTTGCACGCGAAGGAATCACCGAGGACGAATGCCGGATCGCCAAGGGCTCGCTGCGAGGCGGGCTGGTGCTGGGACTGGAGGATTCCGGTTCACGGATGAGCCGGATCGGCCGCAGCGAACTGAACTACGGCGCGCACCGCAGCATCGAGCACACGCTGCGCCAGATCGACCGGGTCACCCTCGACGAGGTCAACGCCGTGGCCAAGCGGGTGTTGAGCAAACCGTTCGGGGCCGCCGTCCTCGGTCCGTACAAGTCGAAACGGTCGCTGCCGCAACAACTTCGAGCAATGATAAGTTAACTCGATGGTACTGGGTTTCTGGGACATCGCCGCGCCTATCGTCGGTGCGCCGATGGCGGGCGGCCCGGGTACTCCGGCGCTGGCCGCGGCGGTATCCAACGCCGGCGGCCTCGGCTTCGTCGCCGGCGGCTATCTCAGTGCCGATCAGTTCGCCGCCGATATCGCCGCGGCGCGCGCCGCGACCACCGGTCCGATCGGGGCCAACCTGTTCGTGCCCCAACCCAGCGTCGCCGACTGGAATGCCCTGGAGTACTACGCAGAAGACCTCGAAGAGGTTGCCGATCACTACCACGTCGACGTCGGCCGGCCGGTCTACGGTGACGACGACGACTGGGAGGCCAAGCTCGAGGTACTCGCCGACGTCCGTCCGGAGATGGTGTCGTTCACCTTCGGCGCGCCTCCGCCGGACGTCATCCGTCGGTTGAGCGCGCTGGGACTGCTGGTGTCGATCACGGTGACCTCGGTCTACGAGGCCGGTGTCGCCGTCGCGGCCGGTGCCGACAATCTGGTGGTGCAGGGGCCCGCAGCGGGCGGGCACCGCGGCACGTTCGCACCGGACATGGAGCCGGGCAACGAGTCATTGCACCAGCTGCTCGAGCGGATCGGCAGCATGCACGATGTTCCGCTCATCGCGGCCGGCGGCTTGGGCACCGTCGAAGACATCGCGACCGCGCTGCGCCGGGGGGCGGTGGCGGCGCAGGTGGGCACCGCGCTGTTGCTGTCCGACGAAGCGGGCACCCACCCGGCTTACCGTGTCGCACTGAAGAATCCGTTGTTCGACGCGACCGTGGTCACCCGGGCGTTCTCCGGCCGGTACGCGCGTGGGCTGGCGAACAACTTCACCCGGTTGCTCGACCACGTGGCCCCGCTGGGCTATCCCGAGGTCAACCAGATGACCAAGCCGATCCGGGCGGCCGCGATTCAGGAAGAGGATCCGCACGGCACCAACCTGTGGGCGGGCGAAGCCTACAAGGAAGTGCAGCCAGGGCCGGCCGCCGACATCGTTACCGCCTTGGCGCCCTACATCCGCTAGCCGTTTCCGGTCAGCACGCCGGCTGGGTCGGTGAACGGCAGGCCCAGGTCTTCGGCCACATGGTCGGCCAGCAGCGCGCCGGCATGCGTCGAAAGACCTTTGGCCAGAGCGGGATCCGATCGGCACGCGCGCTGCCAGCCCAGGTCGGCGAGCTTGAGCACATACGGCATGGTCGCGTTCGTCAGTGCATAGGTCGACGTCTTCGGGACCGCGCTGGGCATGTTGGCCACGCAGTAGAACAACGTCTCGTGCACGGCGAACGTGGGCTCGTCGTGGGTGGTCGGTCGCGAATCCTCGAAACAACCGCCCTGGTCGATGGAGATGTCCACCAGCACGGCGCCGGGTTTCATTTGTGCGACAAGCGAATTCGAGATCAGGCTGGGAGCTTTGGCACCCGGCACCAGCACCGCGCCGATCACCAGGTCGGCGCGTTTGACCGCACCCACCAATTCATAGGTCGACGAGTAACGGGTGCCGATGCGCCCGGCGAACTCCGCGTCGAGCAAACGGAGCTTGCCGAGGTTGACGTCCAGGACCATGACCGACGCGCCCATGCCGCCGGCGACCCGGGCCGCGTTGTATCCCGCTGTACCACCGCCGATCACGACGACATCAGCGGGTTTGACGCCGGGCACCCCGCCCATCAGGGCACCGCGCCCACCTTCGGTGCGCATCAGGTGGTACGCGCCGACCTGAGCCGAGAGTCGTCCGGCGACCTCGCTCATCGGCGCCAGCAACGGCAGTGCGCCGTCGGCGGTCTGGACGGTTTCGTAGGCGATGGAGGTGGCGCCGGAGGTCAGCAGCGCGTCGGTGCAGGAGCGCGACGCGGCCAGGTGCAGATAGGTGAACAGGGTCTGCCCCGAGCGTAGATAGCCGTACTCGGCCGGCAGCGGTTCCTTGACCTTGAGCACCAGATCCGCCTCCGCCCAGACCTGTTCGGCGGTATCGGTGAGTTGGGCGCCGGCCGCCTTGAACTTCTCGTCGGCAATGGCTGAACCCTCGCCGGCGCCGGCCTGGATCAGTACTTCGTGGCCGTGCTGGGTCAACGCGGCGACGCCCGCCGGGGTGATGGCGACCCGGAATTCGTTGTTCTTGGTCTCGGTCGGGATTCCGACTCGCATGATCGCCTCCTGCCGAGCCCGCGTGTAGTTGACTCCTCGATTGTCTCCGAATCTCCGTGGCACCCGCCAATTATGATCAGCCGATGACTACACCTTCGGCCACCGCCACCGTGCAGATCGACGCCCCACCCGATGTCGTGTACGGACTGATCACCGACCTGCCGACACTGGCGTCGCTGGCCGAGGAGGTCGCGCAGATGGAGTTGCGCAAGGGCGAGTCGGTCCGCGAGGGCGCGGTGTTCGTCGGGCACAACGAGAACAGCGGCAAGCGCTGGCGCACCAAGTGCACCGTCACCGAGGCCGAACCCGGCCGCGCGTTCGCCTTCGAGGTGCGGCACACCGTCCTTCCGATCGCCCGCTGGCAGTACGACCTCGTCGCGACCAATGGGGGCTGCCGGGTCACCGAGAGCACCTGGGACCGGCGGCCGGGCTGGTTCCGCAAGCTCGCCGGCCTGGCCACCGGTGTCGCCGACCGCGACGCGGAGAACGCCAAGAACATCGAGCTGACACTGCAGCGCCTCAAGCGGCGAGCCGAAGAAACGTAGTACCGCGGGTATCGCATACCCGGCCCATTTCGATAGACTCGCCGGGTAGGACGGCGCGGCGAGGGGGCCTTGATGAGCACAGTCGACGACCGGGCGGTCGGCCCGCACTCGACGGTATCGGGCGCCGCCGACTATGAGCGTCTGGTCCTGGAAGCCCGCAACGTCGAGTTCGACTGGTCCGGTTTGCCGTTTCACTACGTCCCGAATGAGCCGATGGCCACCCACGTGCTCAACGTCCTGCATCTGCTGTTGCCCGCCGGCGAGGAGTTCTTCGTCGACGTGTTCAAGAAGACGCTGCCGCTGATCCAGGACGACCAACTGCGTCTGGACGTACAGGGATTCATCGGCCAGGAAGCCATGCACTCGCAGGCGCATTCCGGAGTGCTTGCTCATTTCGATGCACAGGGCATCGACCTCACGCCGTTCACCAACCAGATCAGGTGGCTGTTCGAGAAACTGCTCGGCGAGAAGCCGTATCGCAGCCGACGTCGGCAGCACGCCTGGCTGCTGGAGCAGGTCGCGATGATTGCGGCGGTCGAGCATTACACGGCCGTCCTGGGCGAGTGGGTACTGGACTCGCCGGCGCTCGATGCGGCCGGTTCGGACCCGGTGATGCTGGACATGCTGCGCTGGCACGGCGCCGAGGAAGTCGAGCACAAGGCCGTGGCGTTCGACACGATGAAGCATCTGCGCGCGGGGTATTGGCGGCAGGTACGCGCCCAGTTGGTGGTCGCGCCGGTGCTGCTGTTGTTGTGGATCCGCGGCGTGCGCTTCATGTTCTCGTTGGACCCGTGCGTCCCGCCGTGCACCAAGGCGCGGTGGCGCGATTACCTCAGCGCGGCGCGCCGTGGACTGGCGCCCGGACCTCTTCGGCTCATGCGGGTGGTGGGCTCCTACTACCGGCCGGGCTTTCACCCGTCGGAGTTGGGCGGGCTGGAGCGGGCCGTCGACTACCTCGCGGTCTCGCCCGCTGCCCGCGCGTCGCACTGATCCATGACCACCATCGCTGCGTCGGACGGCGTCGCCCTGGCGGTCCACCGATACAACGAATTCGCCTCCGAGCGCCCGACCATCCTGGCCATTCACGGCTACCCGGACAACCATCGGATCTGGGACGGCGCGGCCGAAATCCTGGCGAAGCGCTACAACGTGGCCGCCTACGACGTCCGGGGCGCCGGTGAATCAGGTTGTCCGGCAAGCAACTCCGGATACCGGCTGGAACAACTGGTGTCCGACGTGGCATCGGTGATCGACAGCCTCGGTGTCGAACGGGTGCACCTGCTGGCGCACGACTGGGGATCTGTGCAGGGCTGGGCCGCGGTCAGCGACGGCGAAGTGGCGCCCAAGATCGCCTCCTTCACATCGATCTCGGGTCCGCACCTGCAGTACGCGGGCAAGTTCCTGCGGTCGGCGCGCACCCCGCGCGCTGCGGCCGAGGTCGCCAGGCAGGTGATGTCGTCGGGGTACCTGGGATTCCTGCTGTGTCCGGGTGTCCCGGAGTTGGCCTTCCGCTCGCGGGTGGGCGTCAAAGTCGTCGAGGCCACCGAACGTATCGGCCGCACCAGCGTCAACAGCCGGAGCGTCAAGGCGCCACGGTCGATCGGTGACTACGTCAACGGGCTGAACCTCTACCGCGAGAACCTGCCCGGCCCGCTGGCGTCGCCAGGCGAGTTGCCACCAATCCGCGTCCCGGTCCAGGTGCTGGTGCCGGGCAAGGACATGTTCATCTCACCCGCCCTGCAGCGGTTCATCGGCGCGGTTCCGTTGTGCGGCAGGGTTATTCCGATTCAAGGCGGGCATTGGGTGGTGACGTCACGGCCCGACGTCGTCGCCCGGCTGACCGCCGAATGGGTCGACCAGGTGACGGGTGGGACCGCCCCTTCAGCAGCCTCTGTGATCCGCGGCGGCCCACGGGAGGTACGGGGCAAACTGGCGCTGGTCACCGGTGCCGGTGTGGGCATCGGGCGCGCTACCGCGATTGAGTTGGCGCGCAACGGCGCCCGTGCGGTGCTGATCGTCGATCGAGATCTGGCCGCTGCCAACGAAACCGCGGATGCCGTCCGCGCCGCATGCGCCGAGGCGGCGGTCTACCAGGTCGACGGCACCGACGAAGGCGCGATCGATCGCCTTGCCGCCGAGGTGCTTAGCGAGCACGGAGTGGTCGACATCCTGGTGAACAACGCTGCTGACGGCGCGGCGCTCGTTCTCTCGGGGACCTTCGGTGACCAGATGGCCGAACGAGGTGAAGGCGGCGCCATCGTCAACGTCTCGCCGGCCGCGGCGTCGCCGTCCGGCGCGGCAGAACTCAGCAAGTCCATGCGCTCCGGTCTTGCCGGTGAGGGCATCGCGGTCACCGCCGTGTACCCGCGCTCGGTCGACGCCCATGTCACCGAGGATGCCGCTCATCGCACCGCCAGAGCGATCGTCAAGTCCGTCCGAACCGGTGGCTGGACATCGGGGGTCGCGCATGCCATGCGGCGACTCAGCTCATCGGCGATCCGGCAGAGACGCGCATCAGACGTAGGGATGTGATTGTGCCGGAAAGCATTTGGACGAGCAGACCCGCCGACCTGTACGGCCGTCGGGACCGGGACCGGTTCCTGACGGTGCTGTGGGGACTGCGCACCGTGATGGGCGGGATGTCCGCGACGTCGCGGTGGACACCGGCGCGGGTGGCGCCGGTGCGGCGCACCCACGAGGCGAAGGTCGTCGGACGCGAACTCGTGGCGCCGGACGTGCTCGCGTTGACGTTGGTTGACCCGGACGGGGGACTGCTGCCGTCCTGGACGCCGGGCGGGCACATCGACGTCCAGTTGCCGTCGGGCCGGCGTCGGCAGTACTCGCTGTGCGGCCCGCCCGGGCGGCGCACCGACTACCGGATCGCCGTGCGCCGCATTGCCGACGGCGGCGGTGGGTCGATCGAGATGCACGACGCCTTCGACGTGGGCGACACCTTGGTATTCGAAGGCCCCCGCAACGCGTTCTACCTCGGAACGTCGGAGCGGAATGTGCTGTTCGTGATCGGCGGCATCGGCGTCACTCCCATCCTGCCGATGATGCGCGTCGCCGCGCAGCGCGGAATTGACTGGCGCGCAATCTATACCGGTCGCAGTCGGGACTATATGCCGTTGCTGGACGAAGTGGTGGCGGTGGCTCCGGAGCGCGTCACGATATGGGCCGACGACGAGCGTGGCGGCTTTGCGCCGGTCGAAGACCTGCTGGCCGGAGCCGGGCCGACGACGGCGGTGTACGTGTGCGGTCCGGCCGCCATGCTCGAAGCGGTCCGAACGGCACGCGACGAATACGCCGATGCTCCGCTGCACTACGAACGGTTCAGTCCGCCGCCGATCGTCGACGGCACGCCGTTCGAGCTGGAACTCGGCCGATCTCGGGAAGTGCTGCGCATCCCGGCGAATCGTTCGGCGCTCGACGTGCTGCTCGACCGCGACCCCACCACCGCCTACTCGTGCCGACAGGGTTTCTGTGGCACCTGCAAGGTCAAAGTGCTTGCCGGACAAGTCGATCGGCGCGGCCGCGCCGCCGAGGGCGACGACGAGATGCTGGTCTGCGTCTCGCGGTCCGATGGCGACCGGGTCGTCGTCGACGTCTAGAAGACGTTCCGTTCCGTCAGGACGTCGGCGAACCTGGTCAGATCGGCGGCGAACAGGGCGGGTTGTTCGAAAGCGGCGAAGTGCCCGCCGCGGTCTTGAACCGAGTAGTGCACCAGGTTGTATCGCGCGGCGGCCCAGGCCCGCGGCGTCTGCAGCAGCTCGCCCGGGTAGACGGCGTACCCGGTGGGAACGTCGACGCGACCGGTCCATTCGTCGAGCGCACCGGTGCCCGCCCGTCTTGATTCGCAGTACAGCCGCGCTGCCGAGGTCGCGGTGCCGGTGAGCCAATACAGCATCAGGTTGTCGATCAGTCGGTCGGTGCTGATCGGCATGCCTTCCCTGATGTCGCACCAGGCGTGGAACTTCTCGAGTATCCAGCCCGCCAGTCCCAACGGCGAGTCGTCCAGACCGAAGCCCAGCGAATGTGGCCGCGTGGACTGCACTTCCAGGTACGCGGTGCCGTCCTTGGTCCGCTCGAAGCTGGCAGCGATCGCGGCGAGTTCGGCTTCGGAGACGTCCGCCAACAGCTGCGGGTCGTTCTGGTCGGGCGGGGCGAACAGCATGTTGGTGTGGATCGCCGCCACATTCGCCGGGTAGTGCTCACCCAGGTAGCGGGTGACCAGCGCTCCCCAATCGCCGCCCTGGGCGACGTAGCGTTCGTAGCCGAGCTGGGCCATCACGTCGGCTACGGCCGCGGCGACGCGCGCGACGTCGACTCCCGGTTCGCCAGTGGGACCGGAGAACCCGTAGCCGGGCATCGACACCACCACCACGTGAAAGCGCTTGCGCAGCAAAGGCAGTGCGTCGAGGAACTCCACGATGGAGCCGGGCCAGCCGTGTGTGATAGCCAGCGGAATGGCTTGCGGGTGCTCGGACTTGGCGTGCAGAAAGTGCACGCGCTGCCCGGCCACCTCGGTGACGAAGGAACCCGCCGCGTTGATCTCGGCCTCGGTACGTCGCCAATCGTAGCGGTGCAGCCAGTGGTCGATCACGTTCTTCAGGAACGCCTGTTCGGTGCCGTAATCCCAACCTGCACCGGCGATTTCGGCCGGCCAGCGCGCCATGGTCAGGCGCTGACGCAGGTCGTCGAGCTGGGCTTCGGGGACATTTACTGGGTAAGGCTGGATCCGCGTGTCGACGGGCGCACTCGCTGTCATGAGCAGTGAGGTGATCGGAGCCGCCGTTGCAGCTTCGACCACGGCCGGTTCGGGTTCCGAACGGAACAGCCGGTAGCCGACATGAGGCACGGTCACGCCTGGCAGCGGCTTCCACACGAAGGTGCGACCATCGAGTTCGAATCCCTGCTTCTCGTAGAAATCGCGCGCCTTCTGGTTCTTGTCGGCGCACCACAGGATCATGTCGTTGTCCGGGTATTCCTGCAGCGCTCTGTCCAGCAGCAGCTTCCCGACGCCATGCCGTTGCTCTTGTTCCGCGATGTAGAGGGCATCGAGCTGGATGTGCTCGGGATTGGACAGATCCGGTCCGAACAGCGCCATCCCCACCAGCCTGCCGCGCGACTCGGCCAACCACATGCTCCAGCCGCCGCGCTTCAGAGTCGTCGGGTATTGGATGTCCACCCATGTCTTCGGCGTGCCGAGCATGTCCAGGACATGTGTCGCCACAATGCCGTTCCAGGATTGCCGCCACACCGGATAATGCATCGCCGCGACCCTGGCGAAATCCTTCGGTCTGGCTTCGCGGATCCGGATGTCGCTGGATCTCACGTAAGCACCTCCGGTCGCGCGGCAGTTTGACCATCTAAGACTAGAACTAGGGTCCTGCGCGCTCGTCGTCGTTGTCGTCTAAGAGGCGTTCGGGGTGATGGAAATAGTTGGTGCGGGGACCGCCGCGGTCGAAAATGCGGGGTGGGTGCCAGGCGGTGCGGCCGTTGGGGAGTTTGGTTGTCGTCCAGCCTTTTCCGATGAGTTTGTGGTTGGCGGGGCAGGCCAGGGTGAGTTTGTCGATGTCGGTGTGTCCGCCTTTGGCCCAGTCGTGGAGGTGGTGGACTTCGCATTTGTCGGCCGGTACGTCGCAGCCAGGGTAGGTGCAGCCGCGTTCGTTGTTGTAGAGGAAGAGGCGTTGGTCGGCGGACGCGGTGCGGCGGGCGCGGCCGAGGTAGAGGGGCCGGTTGGAGTGTTGATCGTAGATGGTCAGGTAGTGGTAGGCCTGGCTGGCCATTTTGATGAGGTCGCGCATGGGGATCAGGGTGCCGGCGGCGGTGACACCGTGGCCGGTGGCGGTGGTGAGTTCTTGCAGGGTGGTGGAGACCACGACGGTCACGGGCAGGCCGTTGTGGTGGCCCAGGGCGGGGTCGCCGAGTCGGCCGCGGATCAGTTGGGTGAGCGCGTCGTGTTGGCGTTGGCCGTAGGTGCGGGTGTCTCGGGCGGCGGCCTCATCAGAGGGTTCGCCGTTGACGGCAGGGTTTTCGTCGTCGGGGTGGCACATTCCCGGGGCGGCGTATTTGGCCAGCCAGGCATCGATCATTGCGCGCAGTTCGGGGGTGGCGATCAGGGTGGCTTGGCTCATGCCGTCGGGGCGTTGTTTGCCCCAGGTGAAGCTGCGTTTGCGGGCGCGGTCGGCGTCGGAGAATTTGCCGTCGGGGTTGAGGTAGAGCGCGGTGCGCTGGGCGGCTTTCTCGAGTTGGTCGGGGCGTAGCTGAGTGGCTTGATCAGCCAGGAAATTCTCGGCCTGTTCGACCAGGGCGACGGGCAGCTCCTGCGGCAGGTCTCGGATGAAGGTTTGTAGGACGCGCAAGTGCTGAGCGTCGAGCATGCCCTGGCGCCATTGGCGGGCGGTGGCGGGGAGTTCGGGTGGCAGTGTCTGGCCGGTGAGCGTCAGCCGGGGGGCCAATTGGGCCGCATCGCGGATGCGGCGGCGTGCCTCGGTGAAGCTGATGCGACACCAGTCGGCCACGATCTGGTGCACGGGGCCGCCGATGTCGGCGGGTTGTTCTGCGGCCAGGGTGTGGATGATGTCGTGACTGATCACCGCTTGGTGGCGACGGGCTGTTTCCAGGCGGTCCAGGGCGCGCACCCGCACGCTGGGATCGGCGGCGGTGGGCAGGTCGGCGAGGTCGGCCACGGCGGCGTCTAGGGCGTCGAGGCGGGCCGCCACCTCCGCATCCGTGATCGAAAACATGTTCGAATGATATCGCCGGCCACCGACAAGAGCGACGTCCAAACGCCACCTGTGGATGAAACGGGCTAACGTATCCCTCGTGCGCGGGTGGGATATGGAAGCCATCCGGAAACTTCGGGCAGCGGTTAACAGCGCGGACGCAACAGCGCTGGTCGCGGTCCTGCGCGAGCGGGAGGTCGAGCAGGTCCTGCAATCAGCGGGTGATGCTCTGATCGCCGCCGTCGCGCAAGACGTGCCCGGTGCGGCCCAAATCGGGGCGGTATTCGAGGCAGCGCTGCGCGAACGCGACTGGACCGGCGATGAACAGTTGGCCGAGCAGCTGTCGGCCGTGGTCGGCAACGCCCCGACGCCGATGCTTAAAGCAATCCCGGCGGACCTGGATGAGCTCTCGACGATGCTGGAAGGCGACCCAGCGTACGGCGGGGGTTACATCAACCCCGAAACCGGTGCGTGCTGGCCGGAGGCGGTGGATTTCGAGGAGCTCGGGATCGACGAGGAAGATCTCGACGACTGGATCTACGTACTGTGCGAGGGCTCGCACAGCGGTTACGGCGACATGGAAGTCTTCATCAGTACCGTCGACGACGCCGCGATCGCCGACCGGCTCGAGATCGCGATCCAGGGACGAGGGGCGTTCCGGCGTTTCAAGGATGTGCTTTCGCGATGGCCCGACGAATTGCAGCGCTACTTTCAGCTGTCCGACGAGCGCAAGCGTGGTCGCGCCAGGGCGTGGTTGGCAGCCGAGGGCTACCGACCGGTCCTCGCGACAGACCCCGAACAGTAGGCTCGAGGCCATGCGGGTTGGCGTATTGGGAGCAAAAGGCAAAGTCGGCGCTGCCATGGTGCGGGCCGTCGAGGACGCCGACGATCTGACTCTGTCTGCCGAAGTCGACGCCGGCGACGCGCTGAGCCTGTTGACCGACGGCGACACCGAGGTCGTGATCGACTTCACTCATCCCGACGTCGTCATGGACAATCTGAAGTTCCTGATAGACAACGGAATTCACGCCGTCGTCGGCACCACCGGATTCACCGATGACCGTGTCCGACAGGTTGAGTCGTGGCTCGCCCAGAGCCCCGACACCTCCGTCCTGATCGCGCCCAACTTCGCCATCGGCGCAGTGTTGTCCATGCATTTCGCCCAGCAGGCCGCAAAGTTCTTCGAGTCGGTCGAAGTCATCGAACTGCATCATCCGCACAAGGCAGACGCCCCGTCGGGCACGGCAACCCGCACCGCCAAACTGATTGCACAGGCACGAAAAGGACTGCCGCCCAACCCCGATGCCACCAGCAGCAGTCTGCCTGGCGCGCGTGGCGCCGACGTCGACGGCATCCCGGTACATGCGGTGCGGCTGGCTGGACTCGTCGCCCACCAGGAAGTGCTGTTCGGCACCGAGGGCGAGACGCTGACCATCCGCCACGACAGCATCGACCGCACGTCCTTCGTACCCGGTGTGCTGCTCGCCGTGCGCCGCGCCGGAGAGCGTCCCGGCCTGACCATAGGCATAGAGCCCCTGCTCGACCTCCAATGACCGATAGCGCCCGCCTCATCCGAATACAGCTGACCATCGCCTTTCTCTGTGTGGCGATGCTCGTCTACTTCCTGATGCTCGGCCGCGTCGCCATGACGATGATCGCCTCCGGCCGACCTGCCGCCGTCGGCTTGGGAGCGGCGGTGCTCGTCATGCCTTTCCTCGGTCTGTGGGCGATGATCGCGACGCTGCGAGCCGGCTTCACCCACCAGAAGCTGGCTCGCCTGATCGCCCGGGACGGAATGGAACTCGACGTCAGCGCACTACCGCGGCGCGCCTCCGGGCGCATCCAGCGAGACGCCGCCGACGCACTGTTCGACACCGTGCGCGGCGAAGTGGAAGTCGACCCGGACGACTGGCGACGTTGGTATCGGTTGGCACGCGCCTACGACTACGCGGGGGACCGACGGCGGGCGCGCGAGGCGATGAAGACCGCCGTCGAATTGCACGATCGCGGCGACGGGACCGAAAGCTGACGCAATCGGCTATAGGCTTTGCGGGTGAAGTCCGCCTTGGTAACCGGGGCCGCGACCGGGATCGCTGAGGCATGGTTGCACCGCCTGTTACCCGAGCAGCAGGTCCAGAACATCTGGCGGCGCATGTTCAGTCGCAAACGGGGCAGGTGACCGGTGCCGCGGTTGCTCATCGTTCACCACACGCCGTCTCCGCACTGTCAGGAGATGTTCGAGGCGGTGCTGGCCGGCGCGTCCGATCCGGAGATCGAGGGTGTGGAGGTCGTCCGGCGGGCGGCGCTGACCGTGTCACCAGCCGACATGCTCGAAGCCGACGGGTATCTGCTCGGCACCCCGGCGAATCTCGGATACATGAGCGGTGCGCTCAAGCACGCGTTCGACGTCTGCTACTACCCGTGCCTGGACTCCACGCGTGGCCGACCCTTCGGCTTGTACCTGCACGGCAACCAGGGCACCGAGGGTGCGGAGAAAGGCGTCACCGCCATCACCACCGGGCTGGGATGGGTGAAAGCCGCCGAGTACGTGCTGGTGTCGGGCAAGCCGAACAAAGACGACTTGCAGGCGTGCTGGGAACTCGGCGCCACGGTGGCCGCGCAACTGATGGACTAGGTGTACGTCGGCTGAAACGCTTCAGCCGGCTGCGCGAGCGCCAGCGCCGAACTGCTGCCGATCGGCCCGTGCCGATCGAACAGGATCGCGCTGCCGGTGGCCACGCCCGCTGCGCCGTAATGACTTTGAGCCGCCAGCCCGATGTACTCGCCGTCCGGCAACCGACTTGCGGTGATGGTGTAATCGGCGTTGATGTAGCGCAATCCACCTGTGCCCCAGTGGGTTAATGAGCTGGTGACGTCACCGACGAAGGCCAGGCGGGTGAACGGGGTCAACGGAAAGCCCGCCACCATCGGCCGAAACAGCCGTGTCCAGGCGAACTTCGGTGAATGAGACTGCTCCCACTCGCCGGCGGCGATACCCGGGCTGCCCTCGAGAGTCGCGCCATAGCCCCAGATGAGAAACGGCATATCCGCCGGGAAGCCTTCGGAACTGGTCGGAAGCGGCGGCATCGTCACGGGGGTCGACCACACCTCACCGTCGGGCGGGTCGCTGCGGCGGAGGAACAGCGCGCCGGCGCGTGCAACGATTTTCCCGTTCTGCGTCAGCACACCGTCGACGAGCTTGATGCGTCGGCCTTCTCGTTGCACCGACGTCTGGATCTGTACCGGTTCGAGCAGCGCCGGGCGTAGCAGGTCGACGGTGAGACGAGCCGGTTGAAATTCCGCGTCGATACCGGATTGCTCGATCCCCCAACCCAGCAGGCCGCCGACGATCTGACCGCCCATCGCCGCACCCCACGGCCCCCGGGTCATCGGGCCTGGGTGATAAGAGCCGTCGTCGACAGTGAAGAACGCCTCAGGCATGATGACGGAATCCTCGGTCGTCACCGCTACGACGATAGGTCACCGGCAACTTAGGAGTGGTCATGCCTCCGATTGCACCTGTGGTCGAAATTCCCCGCAGCCACAACCCATTCCCGCGAACTGGGGTTTCCATCGACGGCGACGGCATTCCGCGCTACGACGACCTGCCGGCCACCTTGTTGGACGTCCTGGCCGAACAAGTCGCCGCGCGCCCGAACAGCGAGGCCGTGGTCGAACTGGGTTCGCAGCGCTTGAGCTACCGCGATTTGTGGGACCGCGCGGCACGGGTTGCCGGCGGTTTGCGTGCCGGCGGCCTGAGAGCGGGCGAACGGGTCGCGGTCCGATATCCGGCGGGTGTGAACTGGGTGCTGGCCTTCTGGGGCACGGTGATGGCCGGAGGCATTGCGGTGGCCGTCAATACGCGGTCCGCTCAGCCGGAAGTCGACTTCGTGCTGTCCGATGCCGGGGCTAGCTTCGATCTCGCCCCGGACGCACCACTGCCCGACGGCGCATCGTATGTGACCGACCACCTGGACCGCGCCGACGTCGCCGCCCTGTTCTACACCTCGGGCACCACCGGTCACCCCAAGGGGGTGCCGACCACTCACGAGGCGTTCGTGACCAACACCGAGAACGCGGTCCGGTGTCTTCGACAGCCCAGGGACATCGGCGAGGGTCTGCGCACCCTCGTCTCGGTACCGCTGTTCCACGTAACAGGTTGCAACTCACAGCTTTTGGCCGCGACCCGGCTCGGCGGCGCGGCGGTGATCATGCCGACGCTCAACCTCGATGAACTGATCGCCGCGCTGCGCGTCGAGCGCATTTCGGTCATGGTCACCGTCCCGGCGATCTACTCGTTGTTGTTGCGGCACAGCGATTTCAGCACGGCGGATGTCTCCGCTGTGCGCTGGGCGGGTTACGGCGGCGCGCCCATCGCGCCATCGCTGGTGCAGGCGGTCAAGGCCGCGTTTCCACAGGCCAGCGTGTTCAACGGGTACGGCATGACCGAGAGCGCTTCGTTGATGACGGCGTTGCCCGACGAGGAAGTCATCGAGCATGCCGACGCGGTCGGCTACGCGGTGCCCTCGGTGGACCTCGGGGTGATTCCGTTCGAAGACGGTCAGTTGGTCGGTGAGTTGGTAACCCGCGGCGCCAACATCACTGCCGGCTACTGGAACCGTCCCGAAGCCACTGCGGCCACGATCGTGGACGGCTGGCTGCACACCGGCGACGTGGTTCGGGTGGACGACGCGGGACGGGTGCATCTCGTCGACCGCCTCAAGGACATCATCAACCGCGGCGGCGAGAACGTCTCCAGTGTCGAGGTCGAAGCCGTGCTGCTGGGGGCGCGCGGTGTCCATGACGCCTGCGTGCTGGCGGTGCCCGACGAGGTGATGGGGGAGAAGGTCGGGGCCGTGCTGGTGGGGGAGGACGTCGACGTGCCGGCCGTACTCGAGCACTGCCGCGAGCAGCTCGCCGACTACAAGATTCCGCAGTACGTCACCGTGGTGACGACACCGTTGCCGCGCAATGCGGGCGGGAAGCTCCTCAAGGGTCAACTTCGTGAACAGGTCCGGTGGGGTCCGGCGCTGCGCTGACCACTCGCGGCGTGTCTGATCAGCGTGAACGCGAGGTATGATACGGAAACTGTACGTATGGTGTTGAATCCTGACTTCCGACAGATGGGCGATGGGAACTGTGTCCAGGCCGCAGACGGTGTCACCGGCCGGCGTCTTATTTGTCGCTGACGCCGGCGGTAGAGGTGTTCGCCTGCCCGACCCGAGCACCTTTACGACCTGCGCCCCGAGTTGGCAGCGGTTTAAATGGAACGGGGGACTTCTCAAAGGAGGCACCGGCCGCCGACGCGCTCACCAGAAACGGAATGCCTGAGTGGATTTTGGAGCTATTCCGCCGGAGATCAACTCCGCGCTGATGTACGCAGGTGCCGGCGCGGCTCCGATGCTTACGGCCGGCGCGGCGTGGAACGGCATAGCGGCCGAGCTGAGCACCGCCGCGGCGTCCTTCGAGTCGATCATCACCGGCCTGAGCTCCCAACAGTGGATGGGTCCGGCGTCGCTGTCGATGGCCGCCGCGGTGGAGCCGTTATTGGTCTGGATGAGCTCTACCGCTGAATCCTCGGCGCGGGCGGCCACTCAGGCCATGGCGTCCGCGGCCGCATTCGAGACGGCCCATGCCATGACCGTGCCGCCGGCCGACGTCGCGGCCAACAGGGCCCGACATGCCGTGTTGGTGGCGAACAACACGTTCGGTCAGAACACGCTGGCCATCGCGGCCACCGAGGCGCGTTACAGCGAAATGTGGGCTCAAGACGCCGCGGCCATGTACAGCTACGCCGCCGCGTCGGCGGCCGCCGCCCGTCTGGAACCGCTGACCAGCGCGCCGGAGGTCACCAATCCGGACGGGATCTCCAATCAGGCCGCCGCGGTCGGTCAGGCCGCCGCATCCGGTTCGGCTCAGGCAGTACAACTCGGCAACCTGATCAGCGACGGCCCGCAGGCAGTGATGAGCCTTTCCGCCCCGGCAGCCGCAGAGTCCAGTCCCACGACGGTACTGGGATTCCTGAGTTGGCTCGACAGCGTCGAACATCCGTGGTGGGGCGGGTTCGACCACAATCGAGCAACCTACTGGGACTACACCATCGGCCAGCTGGGCAGTGGCGCAGACGACGCAGAAAGCGAAGTCGAGGAGCTACCGTCCGGCTTCCCAGCGCCGATCAAGATAATGCCCGGGTTCGCGCAGTCGATCACGCCGGCGCCCGTCGGTGGCACGACGTTGGTGGCCGGGTTGGGCAACGCGTCGGCGGTCGGTGGCCTGTCAGTGCCGACAAGCTGGGCTTCGGCGGCCCCGGCAATGGTTGCCCGTCCGGCCGTGGAGGCGACCGGCTGGGTCGTCGGCGAGGAAGACGAACCTACCGAGGTGACGCCGCTTGCGCCTGGAATGGTCGCCAATGCGAGCGACGGCGGTGCCGCCCCGGCGCCCCGCTACGGCGTCAAGCCCGTCGTCATGCCCAAGCACGGCGTGTTCTGATCAGGTCCGTACGCTAACTCCATGCGGCCACCACCGCGGGACATCGAGACGACCCTGCTGATTGCCAACCGTGGCGAGATCGCTCTCCGAATCATCCGCACGGCAACCGAACTCGACATCGGCACCGTGGCCGTCTACGCCGACGACGACGCCGACAGCCCGCATGTCCACGCGGCTGACGTGGCGTTGGGTCTGCCGGGCATCGGCGTCGCCGCCTACCTCGACCACGGCGCCGTCTTGGCGGCCGCCGGGAATGCCGGCGCGACGTTGATTCATCCCGGCTACGGGTTCCTCAGTGAGAAGCCGGAATTCGCGCGGGCCTGCGCGGCCGCCGGGTTCACCTTTGTGGGCCCGGCCGCAGAGGTGCTTGCGGTCGTCGGTGACAAGTCCAAGGCACGTGCCGCGGCGGCCGCCGCCGGAGTGCCGGTGCTGGCGGCTACCGAGGGACCGAGCAGCCTGGAGCAGGTGCGTTCGTTCTTCGCCGCACAGGACGGCCCGATCATGATCAAGGCACTCGCCGGTGGCGGCGGCCGGGGAATGCGTAAGGTCGCGCGGGCCGACCAGATCGACGAGGCCTACCGGCAATGCGCCGCCGAAGCCCAACTCGGCTTCGGCGACCCCACCGTGTTCGCCGAGAGACTACTGGACGGTGCTCGACACGTCGAAGTACAGGTGGTGGCGGCACCGGCCGGATACCAGACGCGTGCACTGGCCCTCGGCGACCGCGACTGCAGTGTCCAGCGCCGCTATCAGAAGATCGTCGAAATCGCGCCCGCCCAACATCTTTGCGACGATCTGCGTCGTGACCTGCACCGCGCCGCGGCCCGGCTGTGCGCCGGCATCGGGTTGCACGGTCTGGCGACCGTCGAATTCCTGGTCACCGGTGACGAATTCGTCTTCCTCGAAGTCAACCCGCGGATACAGGTGGAACACACCGTCACCGAGGAAGTCACCGGGATCGACCTGGTGGCGGTGCAACTGGCCATCGCCGGCGGGGCGTCCTACTACCAACTCGGTCTGCCGTCCGGAATCGCCTCTGACGGAACCGAAGTCATCGGTGAACCAGCGGCGCGATCCGGCATCGCCATCCAGACCCGGGTCAACACGGAGACGTTCGCGCCGGACGGAAGCGTCCTGCCCGCCACCGGGACCGTGGGCGCATTCTCGCCGCCGAGCGGGCCGGGCGTGCGCGTGGACACCTACGGCCGGACGGGACTGACGCTCAGTCCCCGGTACGACTCGTTGTTCGCCAAGGTGATCACCCATGTAAGGGGCACGTCCTTCCCGGCGGCGGTCCGCAAAGCCCGTAACGCGTTGGGAGAGTTCACCATCGAGGGTGTCGGAACCAACATCGAGTTCCTTCGAGAGTTGTTGTCCGACAACAGTTTCAGCGGGGCAGTAACGACGGATTTCGTGGACGAGAAACTGCCCGAACTGGCGGCTGCGGTAACGTCGCGCCAGACCCAGCGCCACACGCACATCGAGCTCTACCCGGGCGAAGAGGCGTTGCGTGCGCAGTTGTCCGGGACGGTGATCGAGTTGGTCCCCGAGGGTGCCGAAGTCGGTGCCGGCCAACAAGTCGTGGTACTCGAGGCGATGAAAATGCAACATGTGCTGGTCGCGCCGGCCCCGCTGCGGGCGGTCCGTCACCTTGTCGCGCCCGGCCAGGTGGTGGGAACCGGTGACGCGCTGGTGGTCTTCACCCGCGTCGGCGCCGACGACAACGACGGAAAGTCCGCTGCTGCGATAGATCTCGATCGTTCGCGTGCCGACCTCGACGAGGTCCGCCGGCGACACCTGATCACCCTGGACGAGGGGCGGGAAGCGGCCGTCGCCAAGCGGCACCGGCAGGGACGGCGCACCGCACGCGAGAACATCGCAGACCTCGTCGATCCCGGCAGTTTCGTCGAGTACGGCGCGCTGGCCATCGCCGCGCAGCGCACTCGGCGTTCGGAGGAGGATCTGATCGCCAATACCCCCGCGGACGGACTGGTAGCCGGGTTGGCGACCATCGGCGCGGATCGATTCGGGCGCGATGCGGCCGAGGCGGTGGTGGTGTCCTACGACTACACCGTGCTCGCCGGCACCCAAGGCATGCGCAATCACGCCAAAACCGACCGGGTGTTCGACCTCGCCGGCCGAAAGCGGTTGCCGGTGGTGCTGTTTGCCGAGGGTGGTGGCGGCCGGCCCGGTGACACCGACGTCGGCGGCCACGCCGGGCTCGACGTCCCGACCTTCCGGGTGCTGGCGGCCCTGTCCGGTCGGGTCCCCTTGGTGTCGATC
Organism: Mycobacterium sp. NGS67; assembly: GCF_059812185.1. NCBI lineage: Bacteria > Bacillati > Actinomycetota > Actinomycetes > Mycobacteriales > Mycobacteriaceae > Mycobacterium > Mycobacterium sp. NGS67. Next base: position 4,466 of record NZ_JCALCF010000011.1, on the reverse strand, counting down.
GTCTCCGGTCGCTGCTTCGCCGGAAATGCCGCGCTGGCCGGGGTTTGCGACGTGATAATCGCGACCCCGGACGCCAATATCGGCATGGGGGGGCCCGCGATGATCGAAGGCGGGGGACTGGGTGTCTACCCGCCCGAGGCGATCGGCCCGATCGACGTGCAACGGCGCAACGGGGTGGTGAGCCTGGTCGCTCGCGACGAGGCGCACGCCGTCACGCTGGCCAAGCAATACCTCTCGTATTTTCAAGGCAGCATTGACGATTGGGAAGCACCGGATCCGCGTCTGGCCCGGCATGTGGTGCCCGAGAACCGATTACGCGCCTACGATGTGCGGCGCGCGGTCGAATCGGTCGTCGACGTGGGATCGGTGCTGGAGTTGCGACCCGATTACGGCGTCGGCATCGTCACTGCGCTGGTGCGCGTGGAAGGTGTGGCCTACGGGTTGATCGCCAACAGCAGCCACCATCTGGGCGGCGCGATCGACGCCGAGGCCGCAGACAAAGTCGGCGACTTCCTGACGCTGTGCCAATCGTTCGGGTTGCCGATCGTTTCGCTGTGCGACACACCGGGATTCATGGTCGGCCCGGAAGCCGAAAAAGAGGCCGCGGTCCGTCGCTTCGGGCGGATGTTCGTCCTCGGCGCGCAACTGACCGTGCCGTTCGGAATGATCATCCTGCGCAAGGGCTATGGACTGGGCGCAATGGCCATGGCCGGCGGCTCGTTCCACGCGCCACAGTTCACCGTCGCGTGGCCTACCGGAGAGATCGGCGGCATGGGCCTGGAAGGTGCTGTGCGTCTTGGCTTCAGCAAAGAGTTGGCCGCGGCCGCTGACGACTCCGAACGCCAAGCTTTATTCGACAAACTGGTCGCGGCGGCCTACGAACACGGAAAGGCGTTGCGCGCGGCCACTACATTCGAGCTCGACGACGTCATCGACCCCGCGGAGTCCCGGGCCTGGATTGCCAGGCTCCCGGGACGCCGCGCAGGCAGTCTTTAACCGTGTCCGGAACCGCAGCCGATGCCCGGCAGACAGCCTTCACCGCCGGGTATACCGCCCGGGCCGCCGAACTGGCCGCCGTTACCGCAACCCACGCCCGGAATGCAGCCCTGGCCGCCGGGGCCGCCACCCGGGCCGCCGTCGAGGCCGTCAGAACCGCAGTTGCCGTTGGGGTCGCACCCGCCGCCGCCCGGGTCGAGCGGGACGAAATGGGTGATGCCGGTGCTGGTAGTGCCCGGCCCGGCCGCGACAACGTCAGCCGCGGCCATCGGCGCCGCAGCGATCGCTGTAGCGACTGCCCCGGCCACCACCAGTGGTTTCATGAACTTCAATTTCGATAACATTCATCTCGCATACCACCCGGACCGGCATTCAAACATTGCATAGCAGATCGCATTTCCACTTCGAAGCGACAGAAGGCGTATCACGATGACCTCATTGGACTTGACCGGCCGCACCGCCATCGTCACCGGCGCTTCGCGCGGAATCGGTTTGGCGATAGCGCAACAACTGGCCGAAGCCGGCGCCAACGTCGTGCTGACCGCACGCAAACAGGAGGCGGCCGACGCGGCCGCTGCCGAGGTCGGTGGCCGTGCGCTGGGCGTGGGCGCGCACGCGGTCGACGAGGACGTCGCGCGGCGCTGCGTCGATCTCACGCTGGAGCGGTTCGGCCGGGTGGACATCCTGGTCAACAACGCGGGTACGAATCCGGCCTATGGACCGCTGATCGACCAGGATCACGCGCGGTTCAGCAAGATCTTCGACGTCAACCTGTGGGCTCCGTTGCTGTGGACGTCGCTCGTCGTCAAGTCGGGGATGGGCGAGCACGGTGGGGCGATCGTCAACACCGCCTCGATCGGCGGCATGCACCAATCGCCGGCCATGGGCATGTACAACGCCACCAAAGCTGCGCTGATTCACGTGACCAAGCAACTGGCACTGGAACTTTCACCGCGCATCCGGGTGAACGCGATCTGCCCCGGGGTGGTGCGCACCAGGCTTGCCGAGGCACTGTGGAAGGACCACGAGGATCCGCTCGCGAGATCGATTGCGCTGGGCAGGATCGGCGAGCCGGTCGATGTCGCGGGCGCCGTCGCCTTTCTGGTGTCCGACGCCGCGAGTTGGATCACCGGCGAGACGATGGTGATCGACGGCGGTCTGTTACTGGGTGCGGCAGAAGGCTTTCAGGCCAGATGAGCGCCGACGGCGAGCTGAAGGAGCGGGTGCAGGCGCTGCTCGACGAGTACCCGCCGACCAGCACCGAACCTCGAGACTTCCTGGGCGCGCAGTACGACGCGGGACTGGCGTGGGTGTACCTGCCGAATGGTTTCGGTGGGCTCGGGCTGCCGCGGACCGCGCAGGAACGGGTCGATCGGCAGCTGGCCGCCGCGGGCGCACCGGTGGGCGGCACCCCCAAGAACTACATCGGCATGGGCATGGCCGCGCCGACGATCGCGGCGTTCGGCACCGACGAGCAGAAGCGTAAGTTCCTGCGCCCGTTGTTCACTGGCGAGCAAATCTACTGTCAGCTGTTCAGCGAACCAGGGGCGGGATCGGATCTGGCCGCGGCGGCCACCCGCGCGGTACGAGACGGCGACGAGTGGATCGTCAACGGGCAGAAGGTGTGGACGTCGCAGGCCCAGCACGCGCAGATGGCCATCCTGGTCGCCCGCACCGACCCCACAGTGCCCAAACACCTGGGCTTGACGTATTTCCTGTGCGACGTCACCCAACCGGGCGTCGAAATCCGTCCGCTGCGCCAGATCACCGGCGAAGCCGAGTTCAACGAGGTGTTTCTCACCGACGTCCGGGTGCCCGACGCCAATCGGCTGGGCCCCGAGGGCGGCGGCTGGCGGGTGGCGACCACGACGCTGAACAACGAACGGGTCGCCATCGGCACCCGGCCGGGGGTACCGCGGGAAGGCGGTCATATCGGCAAGGTCACCCAGGCGTGGCGGCAGGATCCGGCGCTGCGCAACCCCGCGATGCACGACGACCTGATGCGGTTGTGGGTGGACGCGGAAGTGTTCCGGCTGAGCGGGGAACGACTACGCCAGCAGGCCGTCGCCGGGCAACCCGGTCCCGAAGGAGCCGGGATGAAGATCACTTTCGCCCAACTGGCGCAGGCGATTTCGGGCTTCGAAGTCGAACTGCACGCCGAGCAAGGACTCCGCTACGACGACTGGACTTTGCGTCGCCCCGAAGTGGTGGACCTGACCGGTCGCGGACCCGGCTATCGCTACCTGCGCGCCCGCGGCAACTCCATCGAGGGTGGTACCTCAGAGATCCTGCGCAACACGGTGTCTGAGCGGGTGCTGGGTCTGCCCGGTGAACACCGCGTCGACAAGGACGTCGCTTGGAAGGACATTCCCCGATGACCGACCTGCTGTATTCCGACACCGAGGAGGCACTGCGCGACGGCGTCCGGCAGCTTTTCGCCGACCGGTGTCCCCCGGAGCTCGTCGCCAAATCGTATGACCAAGTGGCACCGGACTTTTCGGCGCTGTGGCGCACACTGGCCGCGGAGCTGGGAGTGGCCGGCCTGCTGGTGCCGGAGTCCCTTGGCGGGGCGGGAGCAAGCGCCCGCGAGGCTGCGGTGGTCATGGAAGAGATCGGGCGCGCGGTCGCGCCGGTGCCGTTCCTGTCCAGCGCGGTGCTCGCGACGGTCGCGCTGACCACCGCAGGCGACACCGAGGTGCTGCCGGCGCTGGCGTCCGGCGCGAGCACCGCCGCACTGGTGGTGCCGCTGTCCACAGCGCCGTGGGATGTCGCCCCGGCGGTGAGCACCGGTGCCGACGGGCTGACCGGACTCGTCACCAGTGTCGCCGGCGCCGCCGAAGCCGACCTGCTGGTGGTACCGGTGGCCGCACCGGACGGGGTTGAGCTGCATACCGTTTCGCGTTCCTCCGCGGGTGTCGAGGTGACACCGGTGCTGGCCTTCGACATGACCCGACCCCTCGCCGACGTCCGGTTTACGGGTGCCGCCTCCACCCGCGTGGGTGCCGGCGCAGGCGCCGTGGCAACGGCTTTGCAGACCGGTGCGGCACTGCTGGCCTCCGAGCAGCTCGGCCTGGTGCAGTGGTGCTTCGACACCACGCTCGCCTACGCGAAGGAGCGCAAGCAGTTCGGCCGCGCGATCGGCTCGTATCAGGCGATCAAGCACCGGCTGGCGGACCTGTGGTTGGTGGTCAGTTCGGCGACGTCGGCGGCCCGTTACGCCGCGGACACCGCTGCCCGTGATGACGTCGACGCCGTCGTCGCGGCGTCGGTCGCGCAGGCCTATTGCAGCGGCGCGGCGGTGCATGCGGCTGAGGAGTGCGTGCAATTGCACGGCGGCATCGGAATGACCTGGGAGTATCCCGCGCATCTGTACCTCAAGCGCGCCAAGAGCGACCAACTGGCCTTCGGGACCGAGTACCGGCACCGGTCGCGGCTGGGCGACCTGGTCGACCTGCCGGTCACCTGAACTG